>DCKB01000034.1 GCA_002320595.1 Christensenella sp. UBA1685 | reverse complement strand
GAGGTCTACTGCTTGAAACTTTCTATTCTCACCAGCATAGCTGGTGGTTTGTTGTCGCTTAAGCGCCAAGCAAAAGGCCATGCGCAAAAGGGAGCGCATGGCCTTTATTGCATTTGTTTGGGTTAGATATCCACATTATAGATCGGCGCCACATGCCTGCGCCCACGATATATGATGAGAACCGCGGCAACGATGGAAAATGCATTCAGGCATACGATTACCGGGCGAATGGGGAGCACATCGCCGAGCGCTCCTGCAAGAAGCTGCCCCAGGATTGCTCCCGCTGTGGTCAGCATTTGAAATGTGCCGTTGAAGCGGCCGCGCATCTCGTTGGGCACATAATTCTGCGTCGAGGAAATGCGGATGTTGTAGCTTGTGACGCAGATGAGCCCGCTTACGAATTGCAGGAGCATCATCAGCATGACCGGCGCAAACAGGTAGCTTGCGTCAATCAGCGCGGACACAATGTACACGAAGAGCGCAATTGCAAATTTCCTTGCGGTTGGATAACGGAATTTATAATGTACAGCGCCGCCCACAAGCCTTCCCAAAACCGAGCACCCCATCACCCAGGTATAGGTCATTACCCCGAGGCTTTCCTGCGATTTGAAGTAAGGCAGGATGAGCGTACCGCTGCCGTTACCCACCATCATCGATACCACGAAATACGCTGTGATGACAAGCAATCCCTTTTCCTGTTTCAAATAGGCAATGCCCTGCCTGAAGTCATCCTTATAACGGGAAAGGGAATAAGGTTCTTTTGTCGTAGAAACCTGCGTTTCCTTCACGCGGATCTGCGTTTCAAACGTGGCTGCGATGGCAAATGTAGCCGCATTAAAGAGAAACAGCGGCGTGAGGCCCACATGCTCATAACACCAGGAGGCAATGGGCACCATCAACGCGGAAAGCGGGTAGATCATGCTGGAGATGGAATACGCCTTGGCATAGTTCCCTTCGCTGATGAGCATGGGATATAGGCTGTCATATGCAACGAGATACACGCTGTCAATCGTGCCGATGACAATGCAAAGTCCAAGCAGCAGCGCGTAGTTGAACAGTCCCCCGCGCAGCAGGAAGAAAATGACGAGGTAGAGTGCGGCGGAAAGATAGTCAAGCGTCCATACGGCTTTCGTTCGGGAAAAGCGGTCGAGATACGGCCCTGCGATGGAAGGCATGATGATCTTGGGGAGGTTGTAAACCACCATGAAGATCGCGTACAGCAAAGTGGAGCCTGTATAATCCAAAATCAGCAGGCTGAGCGCAAAGCCCGAAATGGCGTTGCCGAGCATCGAAACAACGGTGCCGAGCGTCAGTATCGTAAAATTGCGCGTCCAAAGGGGTTGATGTTCCATCGCAGGAATCTCTCCTTCGCTTGTTTATTTGCAGAATTCCAACCGGATGGAGCCGTTAACGGCCTCCGCGTGAATGGAATTGCCCGCATGATGTGCGATATGCACCTCTTTGCGGTGCTTCTCGCCGTCTAAATATACGCTGCCCGAAACGGTTTCAAGATCAAGGGTGTATTCGGTGACGGGAAGCGACGTTGCAACGCGGATGCCGCCGTTCACAGTTTCGCAATGCGTTTCGCCGCGCAGCTCGCCCGAGAGCGTAAGGGAGCCGTTGACCGTTTCACAATGTGCACACGCATGCGCATAGCAACCGGTGGCGGAGACTGCGCCGTTTACGCTTTCCGCGTGCAAGCTGTCCGCAGTTACGCCCGCAAGCGTGACCGCGCCGTTCACGGTTTCACAGTATACGCGTTCAACCGCAAGCGCAGGCAACACAATTGCGCCGTTTACCGATTCGATGTGGAACAATTCAAATCCGGCTGCGGGCCTTTGCGGCACGGTAATGCGGATCATCCCGCCCTTCCACTGGTGGAAGGAGAAACGCTTGAATATGCCGCGCAGGGGCTTCTCCTCAATAAAGAGCGTCTGCCCGTGCATTTCAACGGTGGGCACAGGCGCGCCGTCCGGATAGTCAATCTGCACATGATATTCGCTGCCAAGCAGAAATTCGACGCCTGCATTGGCAACTTCGATGTGCACGGAACGGAACTGAGGGCAGTCGCCCGCCTGCTTCTCATGTGCAGCCTGCGGGGCATCTTCCGCCGCTTCGGCAATGATCTGCCGCGCGAGTGCTGCAGGATCGCCAAGCTCCGCAGGCACAGGATCTTCCTGATCGATGCCCGCATCATCCAGATACTCCTCATAGAAGCGCAGCGCGGCGGCGCGGTCATCCTCCGAAAGATACTTGCCGTCCTTGCACGGCAGGGCCAACAGCGTGCGTTCAAATGCGCGTGTGAATTCATTTCGCGTCATCACAGCCACCTCCCCAACGCCCGGGCATAGGCATAATAAAGATCCTGTGCGATACAGGCCGTGTTTTCCGAAAAGAATTTTGCTTCGTCACGCCGGAGCTCGGGGCTGCGGCTTTCCTGCCGCCGGTTAAACTGTACTCTGCTATTCTTCATTTTACCCTCCAAACAACATGCTTTCAACTTGTTTTTTGTAAATGTCCCATTCGGCACGGTAGCGCGCAAGCGCCTCGCGCCCTGCATCGGTGATGGCGTAATACCGCCGGAGCCTGCCCGAATACGGCTGATCGTACGTCGTAAGCCAGCCTTCCTTTTGTAGCCGCCGCAAAACGGGATAGAGCGTGGATTCACTGATTTCAACAACTGCCTTGACGCTTTGCGTGAGCACATAGCCGTAGGTATCTTCGCGGTTGAGTGTGGCCAGCACGCAGGCGTCAAGCAGGGCGGAACCCAATTGGAATGTCAATGCACCTCACTCCTTTCTACGAGCAATATTATATTATGTATAATATTATCTGTCAATAGCAAAATCTGTTCCGATAAGGAAAAATAAATGTTGCACCGCTGCGTTTTGTGGTACTATAAAATCAGTTGAAGAATCCGAAAAAGGTGCATATTTGATGAAAAAAACCAGAATTATCGCAATCGAAGGGATTGACGGGAGCGGCAAAGGCGTGCAGTATCGCCTGTTGCGCGATGCTTTGCTTGCGCGCGGGTACACCGTTGCCACGCGCGACTTCCCTGCCTATGATAGCTTTTTTGGCGGGGAGATCGGAAAGCTCCTCTCCGGCGCGGAAGGGACACGGGCGGATCAGGTGGATGGAAAAAGCATGGCGCTTTGGTTTGCGCTGGACCGCTTTGAGAGCTTCCGGGATTACCGGGATGGGGCGACGGATATTTTGATCCTGAACCGGTACGTACTCTCCAACGCGGTATACCAAAGCATCCGCGATATTGATCTCGGCAAGCCGGACATTGCGGAATGGGTGTTTGCGCTTGAATATAACCATTTGGGCCTTCCGCGGCCGGATGTGAACCTTGTGTTTTCCATCGCGCCCGCAGAAGCGGAGGCGAATGTGGGCAAAAAGGGGTTCCGAGAGTATGTCGGCGCAGGGCGTGACGTCTACGAGGCTTCTCACGACATCCAGGCTCGCGCAATGGAGCAATACCTTGCCTATGCCGCGCGGTATGACGATATTGCTGTGATTCCATGCATGTCCGAAGGCAGGCTGATGCCTGTTGAAACGATCGGCGCGGCCGTCCTTGCAGCCTTAGAGGCGCGCGGCATTATTGCATGATCCCTTTTTGGCTTTTATAAATTGCGAAGGAGAAACCACATGAGAAAGATCGGAATCCTGACCGGAGGCGGAGACTGCCCCGGCCTGAACGCCGTAATCCGCGGCGTGGTGGCACGCTGTATGCGGGAGGATATTGCGGTGTTCGGCTTTTACGCGGGCTGGCGCGGCGTATTGGAAAATGAAGGGCGCTGGCTTACCCGGGCGGATGTGGAAGGAATCCAGACGCTGGGCGGGACAATTCTTGGCAGCTCACGCACCAATGTTATGAAATTTGAAAATGGGCCCGAGGTTGTGCGGGAGGCGATGGAGCGGCTCGACCTTGAGGCGCTCGTGGCTGTCGGCGGAGACGATACGCTCGGTGTGGCGAACACGCTGCGCAAGCTTGGCATGAACATGATCGGCGTGCCGAAAACGATCGACAACGACCTGTCCTGCACGGATTGGACGTTTGGATTCGATACGGCCTCCAACATCGCGATGGAGGAGATCGACCGCCTGCACACTACGGCAGAATCCCACGAGCGCTGTTTTGTTGTGGAGTGCATGGGGCGGCACACGGGCTGGATCACATTGCAGGCGGGCGTTGCGGCAAATGCACACCTTGTGCTGATTCCGGAGTTTCCGATGTCGTTCGGTGAGATTTATGATTTGGTACGCAGCCGCTATCTGCGTGGCGAACGTTATACGATTATTGCCGTAGCCGAAGGCTTTGAGCTTACGGGCGAAAAGCTGGAAGAGCTTGAGCGGGATATGTTCGGCAACGTGCTCCTGTTGCATCGGGAGCTTGCGCGCCACCTTGCGGACCGCATTGAAAAGGCCATCCGCAGCGATGAAACGCTGGACAAGCGCCGGGAGCATTTCGAGGCGCGCTCCGTGGTGCTTGGCCATCTGCAGCGCGGCGGCGCACCGAGTGCGTTTGACCGCATGCTCGGCACGCGCATGGGCGTAAAAGCGGGCGACCTTGTGGTGAGCGGGGAATATGGCAACATGGTCTCTTTGCGCGGCACAGAAATTGCAGTTGCGGATCTCGACCGTGCAGTTACAGAGCGCAAGAAGGTTGGAAAAGAGCTTTACGACGTAGCGACGCTGTTTTACTGAAAGCCATGGGTGTACGGAAAGAAAAAAAGGGCGCAGTCCCTTATAAAGCGATGCGCGAGGCGGTGTTCCTCGCGGCGCGCGCGGCGAAAGCGGCCGGGTTGTGCACCGGCGGAACGGGCAACTGCAGCATGATTGACCGGGCGGCGGGCATTGTTGCCATGACGCCGCATGATTCCGACCGCGTGGCGAAAACATGGCAGGAGATCGTTCTCATGAACCTTGCCGGCGAGGTGCTGGATGCGCCTCTTGGCGTGGAGCCGACTTCGGAGGCAGCGTTTCACCTTGCGGTATACAGCGCCCGGCCGGATGTCGCCGGCATCTGCCACACGCATGCGCCGTATGCAACGGTGTTTGCCGCACTTGGCCGGGAAATTCCGCCTGTTATCACCGAGGCACTGCTCTATGGCGGATGCTGCCCGCTTGCGCCATATGCGCCTCCGGGCACGGATGCGCTTGCAAAAAGCATCGTGGAAACGCTGGGAAAACGCGGCATGGCTGCGTTGCTCGCGCGCCACGGCATGATCGCCGTATCGCCGCGGGATGTGGATGATGCGTTCCGCATGGCTGTCCATGTGGAAGAAACGGCAAAGGCATGTTACCGCATGGCGGCGCTTGTTGGGCTTGAGAACGTGAACGCAATGATTGAATGAAAAGGCGGCCTTGCGGCCGCCTTTTTCAACTTAATTAATATCAAAGCCTTTCCCGCTTGAGCGGCATGGACATGCAGCGCGGGCCGCCCCGGCCGCGGCAAAGCTCGCCGCCCGGGATGGTTTCGACCTGAATGCCGGCCTTGACGAGCAGGCTGTTGGTCACATCATTGCGGTCATAGGTAATGATGTGGCCGGGCGAGAGCGTAAGCGAATTGCTGCCCATGTTCCAATGCTCCCGCGCAGCGATGATCGGATCGCCTCCTCCCATTTCGATGAAGCGGACTGAGGATTCTCCAAGTGCACGGGCAAAAATCTTGTTCACCGGATCCGTGGTGAGCGAAATATGCAGGCGGTTTGGGCTGCCGGTTAATTCATAAACATCGAACTGCTTTTCGTAGATGCAGGGATGGGTCAAAAACGTATCCCGATCCACCATGGTGCAGAGCACGTCAAGGTGCATGAACGTGCGTGAACGCGGGTTATTGAACACGAGGATGCGCTCATAGCCATGCGCGAACACCCGGTTTGCAAGACACTCTACAGCCGCGATGCTCGTGCGTTCACCGCAACCGATGGCAAGCACTTTATCGGAGAGAATAAGAACATCGCCGCCTTCAATGCCATAGCCGAGCGCAGCATCCGACCACAGCGGAACGTCTGCTGCGCGGAACAACGGGTGATGATCGTGAATATAGCGGATGAACAGCGTTTCCCGCTCGCGGGAATGCATGCTCATGGTGCTGATGAGAAGCCCGCTGCCGATGCTGATTGCAACATCGCGCGTGAAATACATATTGGGCATTGGGTCCACCACAAACGGGTAAGGGTCGCTCACCTGAAGCGGGATGGGCACAGGATTGAAAAACGCAAGGTCCTGTCGAACGATCCCGCGGGAAACGGCGCGGAACAGCGCTTCCGGGCCGAGCGGCCAAAGATATTCCTTCACCGCCTCCTTCACCGTTTCACCCTTAATGTGGCTTGCGGCGATATAGTCTTCAATGTAGGCATGACGCACGGCCTCGTCCGCAATCGCATCGCAAAACAGCTCGCTGAGATAAAGCACAGTTACGCCGTTTTTGCGCATCGTTTCCGCAAACGTGTCGTGATCCGCCTGCGCCAGAGGCACATGAGGCATATCGTCCAGCAGCATCTCATCAAAAAAGTCAGGCATAATTTGTGCAACTTCAATGTCAGGCCTGTGCAGAAGCACGGTTTGCAGCTGCCCAATCTCGGAAAATTGTTCTACGAGTCTGTCCATATGTCATCCTCCTGCAACATTAATAATGGAAATGAATATTAACTACGAATATACAATTTAATTATACATCTGTTTGGTAAATGTGTCTATAGCTTTTATGATAAAAGAAGATATATAATCATGATTCAGGGCGCAGGGATTGCTTTTTATTGCATGCAGGGGGTATAATTAACAACAGATGGAAGGATGCGCCGGCCCAAGGCCTGCGCACCGCTGCATTGAGCACCACACTATGAAAGAACAGGAGAATTCGTAATGCTTTACAACAGGATCTACAATTTTTCCGCCGGCCCCTCCATGCTTCCGATTGAAGTGCTTGAAAGTGCAAGAGATAATCTGGTCAACTTTGAAGGCTGCGGTATGTCCGTCATGGAGATGAGCCACCGTTCCAAGGTGTTTGATAACATCATCGTGCAGGCTGAAGCGCAGCTGCGCAAGGTGATGGGCATTCCGGATAACTACAAGGTCATTTTCATGCAGGGCGGCGCCACGCTGCAGTTTGCAGCGGTTCCCCTCAACCTGATGAACAAGAACCATAAGGCGGATTATGTCGTGACCGGCAACTTCTCCGGCAAGGCTGCAAAGGAAGCTGAGAAGTACGGCGAGGTCAACGTTGCATGGACGGGCAAGGGCGAAAACTTCTGCCGCATCCCGCGCCAGGAGGAGCTCAAACTCAGCTCGGACGCAGATTACGTCCACATCTGCTTTAACAATACCATCTACGGTTCCTGCTGGGACTACATCCCCGATACGGGCGATGTGCCGCTCGTTGCAGACCTTTCCTCCTGCATCCTTTCCCGGCCGATTGACGTTTCCAAGTTTGCCGTAATCTATGCCGGTGCGCAGAAGAATGTTGCGCCTGCCGGGCTTACGATTGTGATCATCCGTGAGGATTTGCTGCACAACGTGAACCCCGTTTGCCCCACGATGTGCGATTACACCATTAACGCGGAAGCAAAATCCATGCACAATACGCCGCCGTGCTGGTCGATTTACATCTGCAAGCTCGTGCTGGATTGGCTGCTTTCCATCGGTGGTTTGGAGGAAATGGAGCGCCGCAACCTCAAGAAGGCTGCGCTTCTCTACAACTATCTGGACTCTACCGATTTTTATACCGCAAATATTTCGCCGGAAAGCCGTTCCATCATGAATGTGCGCTTCAACACGCCCAACGAGGAGCTTGACGCCAAGTTTGTGAAGGAAAGCGTTGCCGCCGGCATGACGAACCTGAAGGCCCACCGCTCCACAGGCGGCCTCAGGGCTTCCATTTACAACTGCATGCCATATGAAGGTGTGGAATGCCTTGTGGACTTCATGAAGAAGTTCGAGGCGGAAAACAAGTAAGCAGCGACAGGAAATAAGGAGGAAAGCCATGCGTATTCTTGCATCCGACGGAATGGATAAGTCTGCTATCGCGGCGCTTCAGGCGGAAGGCCACGAGGTTGTTGAACAGTTTTATGAGCCCGCCGAACTGGCGGAGCAGGTCAAACAATATGATGTGCTTGTTGTGCGCAGCGCCACAAAGGTGCGCGTTCCCATCATCGACGCGGCAAAGGAAGCGGGCCGGCTCAAGCTTGTGATCCGCGGCGGCGTTGGCGTGGACAACATCGATGTAAAGTATGCTGAAGAAAACGGCATCGCCGTGCGCAATACGCCCCGCGCCTCCAGCAACACCGTTGCGGAGCTTGCGCTTGCGCATATGTTTTCCGTGGCGCGTTACATCTCCGCTGCCGGCCACACGATGCGCGAGGGCAAGTGGGAGAAGAAGGCCTACAAAGGCATCGAGCTTTCCGGCCGCACCCTTGGCGTCATCGGCTACGGCCGCATCGGCCAGGCGCTTGGCAAAAAAGCGCAGGCGCTCGGCATGAAGGTGCTTGCCTACGATATCTTTAAGGTGGAAGGCCTGGAGAACGAGAACATGAAGTACGTTGAGATGGACGAGCTGCTCGCCAATTCGGACTTTGTCTCGGTTCACACGCCGAGCATTGACGGCAAGCCCCTGATCAACGAAGGAACCATCGCCAAGATGAAGGATGGCGCGGTGCTCATCAACACCTCCCGCGGCAACAATGTGGATGAAGCTGCCCTGCTTGCGGCGCTTAAGTCCGGCAAGCTGCGCGGTGCGGGTCTCGACGTGTTTGCGGAGGAGCCTGCCAAGAATCAGGAGCTGATTGATTTCCCGACCGTTTCCTGCACGCCGCACATCGGCGCACAAACTGCCGAGGCGCAAAAGCGCGTTGGCGCGGAGATCGTTGACATCATCAAAAACTTTAAATTCTAAGGGAAACCTTACAATACATGGGGCGCGCCTTCTGGCGCGCCCCATGTGGCTGTCGATCAAGTGGCAGCGCCACTTGATCGAGGATTTCACGTCGCGCTTGCGCCGGTGGCGCGGCCGGCGCTCCGTGCAAAGAAAGCCTTGCGCGGCAAGGCTTTTCGCTCGCGCCGCACCTGCCGCCGCTCGCGATTGCAAGGCAAGGGCTGCGGCCCTTGACAATCCCGGAGAGACTTTTTCGACAGACTGACGGGGCGCGCCTACTGGCGCGCCCTATGTATTGTTTGGGAACAAGAACGCTGCTTTCAAGCGGCTTCCCCGCGCTTATTCCATGACCCATTGGCCGCCCGTGAGACGGAATGTGGTTTCTTCGGCAAGTGCAACGCCATACAGGCTGGTGATGCCGGTCTTGAGCAGGATGGTGTCGCCTTCGGCGAAATAGACGTCCTCGGCAAGCACGATGCGCAGAGTCGTTTCATTGTCTACCCGGAAGGTGTATACGCGATCCTGCGCCTTAGGCGCGCCGCTGGCATCGCATACTGCAACGTAGTCATCCGGGATGTTCTCCTGTTCCTCACAGTCAAGGAAGTAGCGGTTGTTGCCTTCGTAGCCAATGCTCAGTGGCCCGGAGAAGGTAACGTTGACAGCGTATCCATTATCCTCCCCGGCAGCGGAGAGCGGCGCAAACGCACCGCCGGCGTTGGGGTCGAATTTGCTGGGGCCATTCGTGACGGAAACCTGAAGGCCGGCTATTGTGGTTTGCAGGAAGCTTCCAAAGTATTTTGGGTTTGGGAAAAACTCGTTGGAAGCATAGCACTTCGTATTGGCTGCCTTTTCAAAGGTGAAAGTATAAAGGCTGCCGGAGAGAAAGGGCTGCGTCATGGTGTTTGCAACGTCTGCGGTAATGCTCTTGGCGGCGCTGTGGGCGAAAGAAAGCAGCGTTGTTCCGGTCTCATCCGTGCCGAACAGGTCCTCGGTACTATGCGCTTCGCCCGTAGGAAGCGTGATTTCGGATTTGCCTTCGGCGGGAATCACCGCCTTATTGACGAAATCATAACTGTCGCCTACGGTCAGATAGTGGAGCACGAGCCCTGTTACACCAAAATCGCCCACCGTGCCTGCCTCATTCCAAACGGCGTTTGCGGCGTCGATAATATACACACCGCTCGAGCCGAATGCGGTGCCGATGCCGGTGCTCCCATCAATCCGAATGCCTGCGGTTTCATCGATGCCGATGGCAAGCCCTGTGGGATTTGAATCTCGCAAACCGATGATCAGCCTGCCGATGCGGCCACGGGCATCTACATGGGTATCCAAAAGGATGTCCTGTCCGAGCACGGGTTCGACAAAGCCGATGCTGTCATAGAGCATGTTGTTCCCTTCGTTGACGGTGGCGTTGCCGGCTATGGTTTCGGAGGTAAAAGAGCAGATGTCAACGGTTTCCGCTTGATTCCAATATAAGGGCTAATAAGAACCACTTGCACCGTTGGTGAGCGCAGTGCCGGACATGGCGGCTGCGCCGGCGCTGCTGCCCCCCAGCGTGCCGCCGTTTTTGAGCACATCGGTGATTGCCTGCGCAACCAGGGACGGCGAGCCATCCGGATTGGCGAGAGCCAGCCCATAATAGGCTTGATCACCGCCTGTGAAGAAAACAATATGACAGCTACGGATCAGGTCTGCAAAGTATTTTGTGTTTTGCACATCCCGATAGTTGTCGATGCCGAGCGGAATGTATACGGGCTCCATGCCCCGGTCGCGCAGCGTATCGGAGAAGGAAGCATACTCTCCATCGGGCAGGTACATATCGTCATACATTTCCTGCTCTGAACCAATGGTGGTTTCGATTACCGCGATGCGAGGCGTTTCCACGTGTGCCTCCAGTGCGCCTTGCATCAACGCGTCAACATACCCCTGCGAATAGCTGGAGGATTCGGCAAACACCGAGGTTGCACCACCAGCAGGAACGATTGCGCCGATTTCAGCAGCACTGTATTGCGCAAGCGCTTCCGGTCCGTCCTTGGGAGCAAGGAAGCGGCCCGCTTTTTCAACTTCTATGCCTTCGTTGCCAACGTAAGTTGCATAAATGTAATAGAAAATATCCTTTTCCTCTGCGTTAAAGGGGTGTCCGTCCAAGCTGGTGAGTTCCAAAGTCAGCGGATGGAATCCATCGTTGGTGCTGATTTTCAACGCCTTGTTTTCGGAGACAAGCGCTTCAAGGCCGGATTCATCCAACGTGGAAAGCTTTTCTTTGACATGAGTCAATCCAAGCTCCGAATAGAAAACATAGGCGTTGCGGTCGGCAAAATTGTTCAGCGCCACGGAATAGTCGGCTAAAGCATCCCCTGCGGACGTGTTCATGTTGACATAGATGCCGTATTGATATTTGGAGGGAGCTTTATCATAAAGCATATGCCCTTCATCGGCAGTTGCTTCAGGTGCAATGGTAGGCTCCACAGCGGTGTCCGGTAAGTCGGCAGGCGCTTCTGTAGCGCTTGGGACAGACGCAGCACAGGCTGAAAACGTCAGAAACAGGGCGGCCAGCAAGGCCAAGATGGATGTGTTTCGATACATGCCTTTTCCCTCCACGATAATATAAATGATAACTCTATTATAATAGAGTTATTAAAAAAGTAAAGCAAACTCATGCACAATATGCCATAATAAGGGAAAAGAAAGAAAAATATAAAGCAAACGCTTTAATATTCGAATGATATTATAAAACCTCCTTGCCATTGCAGGAAAGGAGGCAGGGAAAGGTTCACGCTTTAACCAGCATTGCGAGCGTACCTGCAACGATCAGCACAAGGCCCAACAACGCTTTTTTGGAAAGCCGTTCATGCAGTGCAAAATAGGAAAATGCGATTGTAACGAGGATGCTCAGCTTGTCGATCGGGACAACAACGCTTGCAAGCCCATCCTGCAGCGCTTTGTAATAGCAAAGCCAGGAAGCTCCTGTCGCAAGACCGGAAAGGCAGATGAAGATTAGCTCATTTTTGGGCACTTTTTTTACGGCGGGCCCATTCCCCGTTGCGAACACAACAACCCATGCCATGATGAGGACTACGCCTGTGCGGATTGCCGTGCCGAGATTCGATTCGACCTCTGCGATTCCGAGCTTGCCCAGGATTGCTGTGAGACTTGCAAACACAGCAGAAAGCACCGCATACAGAAACCACCCCTTGCCGGATTTCCGCACACTGCCTTCCTTTTTCTGAATCATCAGGTAGGTTCCGGCCGCGATGGCGGCAACGCCTACGGCCTTCTGCCAGGTAATTTCTTCGTGCAGCAGGAAAAATGCGAGCAGGATGGTCAGCACGGTGGAAGATTTATCCACCGGAACGACCTTGTTCACGTCACCCAGCTGAAGCGCCTTAAAATAGCAAAGCCAGGAAGCGCCTGTCGCAAGGCCGGAAAGAACAAGATAAAGCAACGATTCGCCGGTCAGCTTAGATAGCGTCGCTTGCGAGCCGACCAGAAATACCATGACCCAAGAGAACAGCAGCACCACGATGGTGCGGATTGCCGTGGCGACATTGGAATCCGTTTTCCGAATGCCGCATTTTGCAAGGATGGATGTTACGCCCGCAAAAAAAGCAGATGCAAACGCATAAATGATCCACATAAACATGCACGCTCCTTTCCAAAACACATCATAGCACGGTGCGGATGCGGATGCAATCGCCGCATAGTGCGTTTTTCCGGCGCATAGATTTGTGCTATGGAAAAGGTAAAGAAGAATGCACAAGTTGCGCAAAAAAACCGCAAGGCGGCAGCCGCTATGCTCTGCCTGTTTTCGCTGTTCCTGTTTCTTTTGAGCAGCCGCGGAGAGGACGCCGTGCCAACCGCAACCACCGTAAATGAAAACGGGCCGCTGCTTGCGCTTACGTTTGATGATGGGCCGTATCCAAAGGTCACGACGCACATTCTTGACGTGTTGGAAAAGCACGGTGTATGCGCTACGTTCTTTGTGCTTGGAAGCCGCGTGGAGGGGCGGGAGGAGGTTCTGCTGCGCATGGAGGCGCTCGGCTGCGAAATCGGAAACCATACGTTCAGCCATGCGGATTTGACACGGCTTTCTGCGGAACAGTGCAAAGAGGAAATTGATAAGACGAACGCAGAATTTGAACGTGCGCTTGGCCACCCTGCTTCGGTCGTACGGCCGCCCTACGGCTTCTATAATGCTGCCGTCCGCAAAAATGTGCCGTATCCCCTTGTGCTCTGGACGGTTGACACCAACGATTGGAGACCCCGGAATGTGGCGGAACTTGCCGGCGCCGTTGTAAGGGAGGCCGAGGATGGCTGCGTAATCCTCATGCATGACCAACAGAGCTCCACGGCACAAGCGATGGATGCAATCATTCCGGCGCTTGTTGCAAAGGGGTTCCGCTTTGTAACGGTATCGGAGCTTATTGCGGCTACAGACGGAGCCTGCAAGGCGGTTAAGATGCCGGGAGGTGGTTGAGCTGCGGCGCATTCCGAAGTATAATACAGATTGAAATACGCTTTGAAAGAGGAACAAAAGATGGCACAACTTACGATGGACCAGGCGAGGACGATTCTCGCAAAGCATGTGCAGGAACCGCATTTGCTCACGCATGCGCTTGCGGTATCCGCTGCAATGGGTGCGATGGCGGAGCATTTCGGCGCGGACCGCGCTTATTGGGAGGCGGTCGGGTATCTGCACGATGTGGATTATGAGAAATTCCCGGATGAGCACCTGCAGCACACGCACGCGCTGCTTGCGCCGGAAGGCGTGGACGAGGCGGACATTCGCGCAATCCTTTCGCACGGGTATGGCCTTTGCAGCGATGTGCGGCCTGAGACAGATCTGGAAAAGAGCCTTTTTACTGTGGACGAGCTGACGGGTATTGTGCAGGCAGCGTCGCTGATGCGCCCCACCGGAATTTCGGATCTCGAAGTGAAAAGCCTTAAAAAGAAGTTTAAGGACAAAAAATTCGCAGCCAAGTGCAGCCGTGAAGTCATCGAACAGGGGTGCGCAATGCTTGGAATGGAGCTTTCGGACGTAATGGATCTCGTGATCCGCGGCATGCGGCGCGAGATGGAAGCGCTTGGCATCGGGCCGCATGAGTAATGCGGATTTTGCTGGAATGCAGGGAGAAAAGCAGAACCATAAACCGATATACCGTATAACGGCTACGAACGGAAAACGGCTATGAGCGGAAAACGCGAAAAAGAGGCGGGATGGAACCCCTGGCATGGCTGCCATAAGCTTTCTCCCGGCTGCATGAACTGCTATGTATACCGCATGGATGCCCGGCATGAGCGGGATGCATCCATTGTGAAAAAAACGGGGGATTTTACGCTGCCCATGCGCCATGCGCGCGGCGGGGCATACAAGCTTCAGCCGGGCACGATGGTTTACACGTGCTTTACTTCGGACTTTCTTTTGGAAGACGCGGATGCATGGCGGCCGGAAGCATGGGCGATGATGCGCGCCCGTACGGACCTTGTTTTCCTGTTCATCACCAAACGCATCGACCGCTTTGCAGAGGCGCTTCCGCCAGACTGGGGCGATGGGTATCCGAACGTTGTGGTCGGATGCACGGTGGAGAACCAGGCCATGGCGGAGTACCGGCTTCCGATTTTTCGGGATGCGCCCATCCGGCATAAGTTTCTCGCCTGCGAGCCACTGTTGGAACGGCTCGATCTTGCGCCGCATTTGGGGCCGTGGGTGGAGCAGGTAATTGCAGGCGGAGAATCGGGCAACGCAGCGCGCCCATGCGATTATGCGTGGATTCTGGCGCTGCGCGCCCAATGCGTTGCAGCGGGGATTGCGTTCCGCTTTAAACAGACGGGCGCAAATTTTATAAAAGACAGCAGGCACTACCGCATCGAACGCCGTTTTCAGCATGCGCAGGCGCGCCGCGCGGGGATTGATTTTACCCCGGTGCGCGATGCGGATGCCGCTGTAGAATTCAGCGGCATCCTGTGATACAATACAAAAAGACAATACGGGCGCAACCAACAAAACACGAGATGAAGGAGAGCAGGCGCATATGGCAAAGAAAAACGTTAACCAGGCGATTGAATCCGAAAAGGATGCCGTGCTGTGGCACGACAGAAAACGGGTTCTTGGCATGCCGTTGAGTTTTACCGTGTACGAGGTAACGGATGACCGTTTTATCCTGCGCAAAGGCTTTTTCCGCACGGAAACGGATGAGATTTTGCTCTATCGTATTTTGGATATTAAAATGGTGCGTACGCTGGGGCAGAAGATTTTCGGCGTAGGAACCGTGACCTTGTTCAGCGCAGACCAAAGCCACCATACGGTTGACCTGAAGAACATCAAGCATCCGGAAAAAGTGCGCAGGTTCCTTTCCAACATCGTGGAGCGTGAGCGCATGAAGAAGGGGCTCGCCGGCAAGGAAATTTACGGTACGGCCAGCGCTGGGATGCGTCACGATGAATGTGAGCATGAGCCTGGCGATATGCCGCCACCGCCGCCGGAATTTGTGGACATTGACGGGGATGGAATACCGGACTGATATGCTGACAACAGAAACGAAAAATCCGCGCACCGGATTGGTTGATCCGGCTGATACACCCGCGTTGCTGCGCCTGATGAACGAGGAAGATAGACTGGTTCCCCTTGCGGTGGAGGCAGAGCTCCCTCATATTGCGGAGGCAGTTGAACTTGCGGTTTCGGCACTTGCGCACAACGGCCGGGTGATCTATGTCGGCGCAGGAACGTCCGGAAGGCTCGGCGTGCTGGACGCAAGCGAGTGTCCGCCTACATTCGGCGTGCCGCCTACGCTGGTGCAGGGGTTTATCGCGGGCGGGGATATTGCCCTGCGCCATGCTGTGGAAGGCGCTGAGGACGATCCGGAGGCGGGCACCGCATTGATGGATACGCTTGGCGTGGGAGAGGATGACCTTGTGATCGGGATCAGCGCAAGCGGTTCTGCGCGCTATGTGATCGGCGCAGTGGCGCGTGCAAAGGCGCTTGGCGCGGCAACGGCAGCGATTGTGAATAACATCGGCACACGCCTTGGCGCGTGCGCGGATATTTGCATTGCGCCGGTTGTCGGGCCGGAGGTCATCGCGGGTTCAACGCGCATGAAGTGCGGCACATCACAAAAGCTTGTGCTCAATATGATCTCCACCGCGGCTATGGTGCGCCTCGGATACGCGAGGGGCGGCGTAATGACAAGCCTTGCCGCGACAAACGAAAAGCTGCGTGGCCGCGCGGTGCGCATTCTGTGTGAAACGGCGGGCGTGACGGAGGCGGAGGCAGAAACCGCGTTGGTGAATGCGGATATGCGCGTAGACAGGGCTTTGGAATATCTGAATGTTCAGGCGCAACGAAAGGAATGAAAATGGAATTTGTTGCGGGCATAGACGGCGGCGGAACCAAAACGGAATGTGTGCTGATGAATCTGAAAGGGGAAGTAATCAGCACAAGCCTGTTCGGCTCCCTGAATATGAACAGCAGGCCGGTAGCGGAAATGGCGGAAAGCATGCGCGGCGTAATCGAAAGGGTACGCGCGCAAGGCGGAATTTGCCGCATGCTCTGCGTTGGCTGCGCAGGCATGAGCAATCCGGAGCTTCGCCGGACGTTGGAGCGCATGATCCGTGCGGATGGCTATGAAGGCGCATATATGCTTGCAGGCGACCAAGCGGCCGCTCTTTACGCAGCCCATGGAGCAGGCCCCGGAGCCGTGTTGATTTCGGGGACTGGCTCTATCTGCTTTGGCCGTAACACGCGTGGGATTACAGCACGCGCGGGCGGAAGAGGATACAAGATCGACGACGAGGGCAGCGGATATGCGATTGGCCGGGATATCCTTTCGGCTGTGGTGCGCGCACAGGATGGCCGGTCTCGCCCAACGGTGCTGACAGAGCTTGTATTTGCACAGATCGGCACGCGAAATTTGGATGAGCTGATTCGGGCGCTCTATACGGAAGGGGACAAACGAGGCAATCTTTCCACGTATGCGCTTCTTTTGCCGGAAGCGGTTGCCCAAGGGGATGCCGCGGCCTGCGCCATTCTGGAAAGGACGGTGCGCGAGCTTTGCCTGCTCGCATCCACGGTCATCGAGCGGTTGGAGCTTCAGCGGGGGCGTTTGGCGCTTTCCGGCGGTGTGTTAAAGAATGACGCATACGTGACGGAGGGCGTAAAAGCGCAGCTGGGTGAGCTGTATCCGGAGCTTGAATCCTTCCTCCTTGCAACTTCCGCTGCAACCGGCGCCGCGCGCATGGCGCTTGCAGCCGTGCAGGAAAACTAGGGCGTATTGCTGAATAACGTATAAACAAAATTCAACAATTTAGGGTGCATTTTTCTGAAACTGCGCGTACACCCCGCCCTCGTGCTTTCGGCTTAACCTGAAAGCAAACCCACAAAAATATCTTTCGGGCCTTGGAAAGACATCCGAAAGATAAAACACAGTACGTCCCGGGCGGGTGTTCCGCACGGGACGTTTGTTTCAGCAGCGGCTGACTTTTACGTTTTTTCCCATTTCTGTGAGGCTCTTGGCAAGGCGCTTGACGAGAAGCGCTTTGGAATCGAAATCAATATCCAGACTGTCATGCGCGTGGTTTACGGCCTGGCCGTGGAAAATGGTGATATCCGTTGCCTGCTCGAACAGGAGGGAAGCGAGGCGGGATACGCCGTCCGTCTTTTCGCTGATGGAAAGGGAAATGCGGTTATTTGAAGCGTATTTTTCCGCAAGATCCGCCACCTGCTGCAGCGTTATCACGCCTTCCGTTACAAGATCTACCCCTTCAATCGCGGCAATGGCAGGCACGGTTTCTGTGCCGCTGTCCGCAATGGGCACGATGGGCCTGTTCAAATACCGGCTTACGGTATGTGCCGTGGTGCCACCGCAGACTACGTGCCGCCCTTCTTTGGCGAAGAAAAGCTTGAGCACGCGCTCGTCATCCTTCGGGTCGGCTGGGGGGCCGATGATGACGTTCACGGCCTGCCGCCTGCGCATCTTAAACACAAGTGCGGTGATGTCGTCATCCGGCGAGTCCAGGCAAAGCGAGAGCGCCGCATTCACGAGCATTGCCGCAAGGTGCTGCGGGGAAAGCTCCGGCGTATACCAACGCTCCAGGCATTCGATCACGTCCTTGCGCGGCCAGCCGTCCTGCATCACCTTGCCGATGCCGGCGTTCGTGATGCCATCCGTCATCAGAACAAGCAGGTCGTTTTCCCGTGGATACAACGTGCTTTCGTGGATCTCCTTTTCTCCGATGAAGCGCACGGTTGTATTGTAATCCACATTTTTGCCGTTGCGCAGCAGAATCGCGCGCGGGTTGTCATACTGCACAAGGCGGGCCTGCGTGCTTTCCACCTGCAGCATAGTGAAGGTGGAGTAGGCAAGCTTGCGCTCTCGGCACATGGGCAGCGTAGAGGCGACGGTTTCAATGCATTCATCCACCGGCAGCTTGCGGGACATCAGGGTGGAAAGGATGGTGGAAGTCAGCGTGGAAAGGATGTTGGCTTTCACGCCGCTGCCCAGCCCATCGGAAAGAACAACGGTCAGCTTGCCGCCGTCCTTTGTGATGTAATAGGAATCGCCGCAGAGCGATTCGTCATGCTTGTTGACGCTTGCATGCCCGCTTTCGATGAAAAAGTTTTCCATGGGATCATTGCTCCTCGTTTTCCATCATGACGGCATCCTTAAGTTCGGAAATCGCAAGCTTCGTTTCGGCAGCGGACTCGCCAAGGAGCGAGGCAATTTCATGCACGATGCGCAACTGCTTTTCCACAATGTCATCCGCCATGCCGGCCACCTGCGTTTTATGGCGCATCAACTGGTTCTGTTTCTGCTTTTCCTTGGTAATGTTCTTCATGATGCAGATGATGATGCCGCTTGCCGCATCGTAAAAGAACGACTGCTTGAGGTAAAGGTTATATTCCGCGAGGAAAGTGAATTTTTCCGACTGCTTGTTGCCGCTGGAAATGAGCTCTATGAAATCGAATTCATCGATCAGGCGGCTTACGGGTTGACCAAGGATGTCCTGCGGCTCCACGGAGAAAATCTGGCAGGCAGCGTGGTTCACCTGCTGCACCCGAAGGTCAAGATCAACTGCAAGGATCGCATCCGGCGTAATGCTGAGAATCTTATCCGAGAAAGATTCGGCCCGCTTTTTCATATAAGGCATACACATTGTGATTTCCGCACGCCCCATGAACACTGCAATGGCCTTTTCCCGGCAGGAGGAATAGCCGCACATCCCGCAGTTAAGCTCATCTGCCGGGCTTTCCTTGCCCATTTTCTTAAAAATGGAGACGATTTGCTTCTCTGTTGGCATAGTATAGCAGGTTTGCTCGTCGCGGAAAGCGGCGGCGAGGTCGCCCGGTTTGCCGAACCCGTAATCGGGAGCACCCTGCTCGGCAGCATCGCTCTCAACTGCATCGCGTGCAACGCGGAGGGTGGACGCGGCAAGCGAAAGCTCACGCTTGCGGAATGCCGGGCCTCCCACACAGGAACCGGTGCAGAAATTCATCTCAATGAAGCAGTTCGGGAATTTTCCGGCAGCCGCATCATGCAGGGCGCGCATGCAGTTTTCGGGGCCATCTACGGCGATGTAGCTGTAATCCGGCGATTTTTCCATGGTTTTCAGAATGCCGCCTGCAACGGGAAAGAAGCGGGAAAGGCGGCGCTCAGAGGCGGGCGCCGGTTCCAGATCAACATTGACGTCGCGCATCCATTCGGCAAGGTCGCCAAACGTAACGGCATAGGCCAGGTCAGAGGCATCCTCAAGACATTCGGCTTTTTTTGAGATGCATGGCCCGATGAACACGAGGACTGCCTCGGGATCTTCGGCATGAATCAGCCTTGCATGTGCCTGCATAGGTGTAAGGACGGGCGCGAGCAGGGGAATGGCCTCCGGGCAGTGCTTTTGCACATAGGCATTCACCGTGGCGCAGCAGGAAGAGATCACGGTGCTCATGCGCTTCTCACGCAGAAGGGTTTCATATTCCGACTTAACGAGATAAGCGCCTTCCGCAGTTTCACGCACATCCGCAAAGCCGAGCTTTTGCAGCGCTGCACGCAACGCAGGCAGGCCGCAGCCGTTGAAATACGCGGCATAGGAAGGGGCCACGCTTGCAACGACTTTGCGCCCATCGTGAATCAGTGCGCGGATGCCTGCAACATCGTTCACATCATGCTTGGTATTCTGCGGGCAAACGACCGTGCAATTGCCGCAAAGGATACAGTCACGCTCTACGACCATGGCGCGATGGTTCTTAACTTCAATGGCTTTCACCGGGCAAACGCCGATGCACTTGCAGCAGTCCTTACAGTTAACGCTTTCAAATTGCAGGATGCCCATCGATCCAGCCTCCTTCAGCCCAATTTGGGCAGCACATAACGGTTGAACACATCCTCCGCGGATTCTTCCGTCATGCCGAGAAAGAGCTTTTCATCCACCTTTACCGTAACGCCGTTCTTACATTCGCCAAGGCAAAAGGCCGGTGCCACGGTGACTTTTTCGGAAACGCCCTTTTCGGCGGCAAGCGCCTTAAACCGATTGAGGACGGCATAGGAACCACGCTTGTGGCACGCACTGCCAATGCATACGGAAATCGTCGTCATACTGGGAACCTCCTGATTAGTGGTTTGCTGTTTCGTTCAGCCGCAAAACTCCGATGGCGTCTGAAATGGTTTGCTCCATGGAGGAGCGGCCATAAGCGTCCACCTGTGCGGCATTTTTGGAACTATGGCTCAGACAGGCGGGGCCGCCAATACAGCCGCCTTCACAGGCCATGCCTTCAATAAAGTTTTCAGGCAGAACACCTTTTTGCGCTTTCAGCAACGCTGTGCGGCATTCTGCAATGCCGTTGCAGGAAGTGGCCTTAAGCGTAAATTCCTCCGGCGTGACGCCCTGCTCGCGGAGCGCCTGCTCCACTGCGGTCGCAAGGCCGCCGCAGCGCGCAAAGATGCGCCCGAAGAAAGAGGCGTTATCGAGCTCGGCTTTTTCCATTTTTGTAACGTCGATCCCGCGTGCAGAGAACATGGCCTGCATCTCCTCAAAGGTGATGGTATAATCCACGAACTCCTTTGTCTTCGTGTATTTCGTTTCGGCCTTTTTGGCAATGCATGGCCCAATGAATACCACATGGCAGCTGGGGTCGGTTTCGTGCAGCCACTTCGCAATCTGAGCCATCGGCGAAAGGTTGTGCGAAATATTCGGCACAAGCGAGGGGAAGTTCTTTTCAATATAGCTTACAAATGCAGGGCAGCAGGAGGAGGTCAAAAAGCCCTTCTCGGCGAGCTCCTGCGCTTCAAGCCAGGCGACCATGTCCGCACCCCATGCAGCTTCGACAACCGCATGGAAGCCGAGCCTGCGGATGCCCGCAACAACCTGCTCCGGCACGGCATTGGGATACTGGCTGGCCATGGAAGGCGCGACGACGGCATACACATGATACTCCTTATTGTCATGCGAATTGCGGATGAGCGAGATTACCTGCGTGATGCTGGATTTATCGGTAATTGCGCCAAAGGGGCATTGATAGACGCACGCGCCGCAGGAGATGCACTTCTCCTTGTTGATTACAGCCTTTTGCGTTTCGGGGTCAATATGGATTGCCTTTGGCTTGCAGGCGTTTACGCAGGGGCGCGTATGCTTAACGATGGCGGAATAGGGGCAAACAGCCATGCAGCGGCCACATTCCACGCATTTTTCCTTGTCGATTACAGCACGGTGGTTGACGATGGAAATCGCATCCTTCGGGCAATTATCCATGCAGCGGTGCGCAAGGCAGCCGCGGCAGGCGGCGGAAACCTGAATGCCGTCCACAGGGCATTCGTCGCACGCGATGGGGAGCACGCTCACGACGGTACCATCTTCTTCGCCGCCGAGCGCCATGCCGACGCGCTCGTTGATGATGGCGCGCTCTTTATAAATGCAGCAACGGAACATCGGCTTGCCGTCCGGGATGATGGTCTTTGAGACCTCCATCAGCTTCGCACTGGTCAACTCATCGCTGTAGGCCAGTTTAGCGACTTCACGCAGCACATTGTATTTCATTTTTTGCACATGGGTATCAAACAACAACGCCATAAGTTTTCTCCTTTGAAACGTCCCTCCGCCTCGCTGCGGAAGACGGGTAGTCCATGCATATATTATAATATATACTTGTAAGTCCGTCAATTAAAAGTCAAGTATCATAAGGCAAAGTTATAAAATCATAACGTTCAAACATGCACATGCACTTGCTTGAAAAAGGGCCGCCCGAAATGCTTTTCCAGGCAGCCCCAATGAAAGGGAACGGGATTATTTGCGCGCGGCCTTGGCCTTGCGCAACGCGAGGATGCGCTGCATTTCATTGTAGACGATCATGTAGCCTTCATCCACGCCCATGCCGGGCTTTGCCAGAATCTGATCCGGGCGGGTCGCCATGGCGCACTGCACGCATACCTGCGCGGAGCGGTCGGTCTCGTTACAGGTGCCGCCCTGGTATGCACCGATGCCGAGGCGCTTGCAATACAGCACGGCTTCTACAGTGTTGTTGATGCCGCCGAGGTCGGGAGTCTTGATCTGAACCATGTGGCCGGCTTTGTTGTCTGCAAAGTACTTGATGTCTTCAAGCGTGTTGCACCACTCATCCGCAACAATTTCTACGTTGATGCCGCGTGCGTCAAGCTCTGCGGTGAGCGCTTTCAATGCAAGCATCTGCTTTTCGCGGTCTTCAACATCCATGGGGCCTTCAATGCGCAGATGGAACGGAGCGGCGATCTTTTCAAGCTCAGCGATGTAATCCGCCATGCCTTTGTAGTTATCGTTGCCAAAAGCGGCGCCGATGGTGCCATACACATCAATGTGGAAGATGGGATTGTAGCTTTCATCCCGGCGGAGCTTAAGCACGCGGTCGCGCAGCCAACCAACATACTCGGCCAACAACTCGCCATGCTCGCCGAGCTTGGTCTTTACGTTGTTGATGAGCGCGTGGGGCAGAACCTGTGCGCCCTTGATGATCATCTTGTCCGCATTGGAATACCGGTCGTCGCCGGACTGCGTGAAGATGTTGAGGGGCTGATCGGTTACGGTGCAGCCATATTCATCCGCCACGACTTCGCACATCATGCGGCCGGTTGCGCGGGCAACCGCGTCGAGAATTGCCTGAGTCACGCCGTAGCGGATTGCAGTGTGCAGGCGGTTGCCGTTCACGGTGATGGCTTCCACCATCTCGGAAAGGTTCTTGAAGCTGTCCGCCTCGCGGCCGACAAGCTGGGGCTTGATGTTGTTCTCAATCACGGGGATGAAGTCCTTAGCAAGGAAGAGCGGGTCGCGTCCGCCGGCGCCGCTGTACTGAACGGCCGCACAGTCGCCGTAGGCAACCTGGCCATCTTCAAGCACAAGCATCACGGAGATGGACTCGCCTGCCTGACGCACAGCCGCAAAGCCCGGGGTGACGGGGGAGCCGACATAGGTAAAGCCGTCGTGATCCGCGCCCGCCTTGATGGCGCGCTGATCGTCAAAATAGAAACCGGTACGGCCTGCGGAGCAAACGACATCGATGATTTTCATGATAGTACCCTTTCTGTAAAACAAATATTGTAGGGGGGCGCGTTTCGGGCGCCCCAGTTTCTGCAAATACGCGCTATGCGTTTTCGAAAAGCAAGGCGCTTAGCGCATGCCCTGCGGCCGGCCAACGAGGCGGCCCTTGCTGATGGCATAGATATCGTCGATCACCATCTGGAAGGAGGCCTTGCGTTTTTCAACCTTGGCGCGTTCCTCGATCATGGCGCGGTTAAAGTCCAGCATGTCCTTGGGCAGCGGCATGTTGCCGGGCTCGAGGATGCGGATCGCGCCGGTGTTGTCGCGCGCGGGGAGCATCTTGCCCGCGTTGAAGCGGGAGGGAGCGAACGGGATATCCAACACGCCCGCCTGCACGGCGCGCACAGCGCCCACGGCGATGTCACCGTTGCCAAGCTCGAAGCATTTATCGAGCAGAGCGCGGGTTTCGCGCCGGATGACCTCTTTCTCCTGCTCCAGATTTGCGGCGGTGCAGGTCTGGTCGGCAAGCATGCTGATGACCTGCTTGGTGCAGCGGAGGCCCTGCGCGTTGGCTTCCATTGTGGGCACGCCGGCGGCCTCGTGCGGGGTTTTTACGATGACCTTCGTGGCCTTGGAAAGCGCGGCCGTGGCACTGCCCCAGGAGATGACGCCGAATGCCTTGGCTTCATCCTGCGGGAAACCGCCCATCCACTGGTGGAACACCGTGGTGATGACCACATCGCTGTGGCCGCTCTTCTCGATGTATTCATCCGCAAGCTCTTCCAGAGTGCGAATGGCTGCAACGTCCTGCACAAGGTTGCCGCACTGGCCGTAGCCAACGGTGATGTTCTTTACGCCCTGCTCCGCGGCAAGCAACGCTTCGATGACGGCGACCGCATGGGAAACGCAAGGCGGCACGAGCGTGCCGGTCAGCGGGCCGTAGGGCTCGCGGTTGATGGAAACGCCGGCTTCTTCGTACAGGCCGGTCAGACGGTCCACATACTGCCAATCGCGGATGGTGCGCTCCATGGGCACGTTCTTTGCATAAGGCAGATTGTAGGAAATGCCGCCGCCTTCATAGCTTGTGAAGCCGCCTGCATAGGCGATTTCGGTCAAAAGGCGCGCATCCGGCGTACCATGGCGCACCTGAATGGGCGTATCGAGGCTGTCGATGAGCTGACGGCAGCCCGCAACGCCATGGTTTACGGCCGGGAAGCCGTTGAGCATGGAGCGGCCCTCTTTAAAGGATTCGCGGATGCCGGTTTCGGCTTCTTCGTAGCGGTTCTGGCGGGTATAGCTGTCAATCGTGGTGGGCAGAAGATCCGCCTCGCCCTTGTTCTGCAAATAGGTCAGAAGCTCGATTTGATCCTTGATGAGCGCTACGCCGGCGCGCGGCTGAATCAGCGTTACGCCGCGGTTCTTTGCGTCGATCAGCTTCTTGGAAAACACCTTTTTGTCCGGCAGGGATTTGTGGTATGCAATGGCTTCATCCAGATTTACCGCCTTGCCGGTAGGCCACTGCTGCAGCACTTCTTCACGGATTTTGTAAAATTCCTGATCGGGGATGCGTTTATTCTGCAAGTCCATCGTTTTCAAGCTCCTCTTTCATTATGGTCAACGCCGCTTCGGGATAATGCTCGCTCAAAAGGCCCATCGCAGCTAAAATATACTTTCGATCCACCAAAAGCTCGGCCTTGCGCGGCTTGAGCGAGGCGGTATCCTTGGGATCATACAGCGCATAGGAAGCGATCTTCCCGGTGTTCTTCGTGTGGATGAGCGAACCGCCCGTAACGACGAGCCGTTCCACGTTCATCAGGTTCTTTCCGGTTTGCGCATAGGCAAGGCCCATCATGGTGTAGGTTTCTTCAATGCGGCCCGCATGGCGCGTAACGGCTGTACGGATGGCGCAGCCTGCAAGCGCCTCGTCCAACGTTTCAAGCTCCGGCGTGTTCGGCAGGGTATCCGTGTGTGTGCCGAGGAAGTCCACCAGCTCCTTCACGCGCTCCGCCGCAAGGCCGGAAATGGCGGCGACCGTATCAAGCCCTGCCGCATCCACGATTCCATGGATGCTGTAGCGCATGCCGACGTCTCCCTCCACGGTGCGCTTTACATAGGGCTCCGGCAATCCTTTGAGGATCGTACCGGGGTGATCCGGCATGCCGTCCGCAATGGAATAAACATCCGTGGTTGCACCGCCCACATCAACGGCGATGAGTTCGCCGATTCCGCTTTGCGCTTTCGTGCCGTCCGCAAGCAGGCGCATGGCTGCAAGAAACGCGGAAGGCGTGGGCATCAGGATGCCGGAGATGAGCTCGCTTGCTTTTGTAAGCCCCTTCGCGCGCACAATGCGGTTCAAAAAGATATCGCGGATGCGCTGCTGTGCGGGCTCGATGTTCAGCGTGCCGAACTTGGGCATAACGTTTTCGCAAACGTAAACCTCGCGCCCGGCCAGAATTCGTTCGCACTCCCGCGCTGCATTGCGGTTGCCCGCAATTACGATGGGGAAGCTGCCGCCCGCTTCCGCAAGCACATGCGCGTTGTTCAGGATGCAGGCCTTGTTGCCGCCGTCCGTGCCGCCTACAAGCAGAAAAATATCCGGCTTTGCGGCAAGGATTTCCGCAGCGTCATCCTCGGTCAGCTCGAAAGAGTAGGTCTTTACAACCTTTGCGCCTGCGCCAAGGCTCGCGCACTTGGCTGCTTCCGCCGTAAGCTCCGGCACGAGGCCGCTTGCGATCATCCGAAGGCCGCCCGCAGCGCTGGAACACGCGTAGCGCTCCGCAAAATCGAGCTTGCCCGTTTGCTCCTCAAGGCGCGTAACTGCGTTTGCAAGCCCGTCGTTCACATCCGTCTGCACGGTGGTGTAAGCGGCGGCCGAGCCAAGCAGCTTCGCGTTTTCCACATCCACGGCAGTTACCTTGGTGTAGGTGCTGCCGAAATCGATCAGCAGGATGGGTCTCATATGCGTCCCTTCCTGCGGCTCAGCCTTCTACGTGCAGGTCTTCCTTAAGCGCTTCGATGGTGGTCTCCGGCGGGGTGCCCGGCGGGAATGCGCGGTTGAAGCCCATGGCCTTGAAACGCTTTTCGACCTCGTCAAACGGCTGCTTGCCGATTACGATATTGCCGCCGACGTAAAGCAGGATGCCTTCCAGGCCTGCTTCGTCGCACTTTTCACGCATGCCGCGGCAGTCCAATTCACCCTGGCCATAGAGCGAGGAAACGACGATTGCATCCGCGTTGGACTCGATTGCGGCGGCGATGTATTCTTCCTGCGAAACCATCACGCCGAGGTTGATAACCTCAAACCCTGCGTCCGTGAATGCATGGTAGAGGATTTTGTTGCCGACAGCATGCACATCTGCGCCGATTACGCCGATGACAAGCTTCTTTTGGTTGCTCATTCTTTCTGTCCTCACAATTCCTATTTTCTGTTTCACAAAAAAGTGCCTTGTTCTAATTCAATATACTATATTGTATTATGTCATTTGTCAAGAAGTATCCATGTATACATGCAGGATAATAAAAAAGCGCTCGAAACAGGGCGCTTGTAAAACAATCAAATGATTCCGCGGCGGCGCTGGGCCTGCAAACGTGATACGGCCTCGCGCACGCTTAGCATGGAGCCGCCGTCGATTTGCTCTGTGTATTCATGCAGCGCATGCGCGGCAGAGTATGCGCTGAGCGCTTCTACAGCAGCCTGAGGGAACAGGCGCTCAAACCCGACCGGCACGAATACAGCTTCCGCCTCAAGCAACGCTGCGAGAGAAATGGCGTTTGCAAACATCCAGCGGAGGCATACCTCCGGCGCGAAGTCGCGGAAGCTCTTGCGCATGAGGTCCAGATATTCCTCGCTCTGCGCCACGGCGAGTGCGGTGCTGCCCGGCGCGAGGCGCGCGATGCGCGCAACGGTTTGCGGTTCCGTGCCGGTTGCAACAGGCAGGAGCGCCCCGCCGGATTCTTCGCGCTGGGGCACGCCGCGCCGGCCTGCGCGCACTACGGTAAGATCCACGCTGCCATCCGCCGGGAGAGCGCTTTCTTCATATTGATATACGGTTACGCCGCCAAGCTCATAAAGCTGATCCGCCATGGCCGAAAGAAGCTCCGTAGGGCCGCCCGCCACAGCGACGCGCACATCACAATCCCGGCTTGTACGCTGCCGCAATTTCAAGTCAAAGAAGATGGACATTTCCGCCGAGGAAAATGAAAGCGATTCCAGTGTGCCAATCAGCGTATCAATGGCCTGCATGGCACGTTCCTTTCGGCTGTCCGCCTGTGTTTCGCGGAAGCAGACAAAGGTGCCCTTGCCCTGCGTCATCTCAATCATGCCGAGCTTGCCGAGCTCGTCGTAAGCGCGCTTGATCGTGCCGCGCGCGAGCCCAAGTTCGTCCGCAAGCGCCCGCACCGTAGGAAGCTGGGTGCCATAGGGGAGCCTGCCTGCCCGGATATCCGCGCAAACGGCATTTACGATTTGCTGATAAATGGCGGTGTCACTTTGCGGATCTATCGCAAAAAACATGCGGTTCACCTCGTCATTCAAATTTGTACCACAATATAGTAGTACAATTATGACAAAATGAACCACATGTGTCAATATGAAATCCGTGCTTTATTTTTGCCGGGCGGCAAGATAGGCCTCCCTGCCCGTTTCATACAGGTTGTTGCCCTCGCTGTCGATGACAACGGTGAGCGGCAGATCCTCCACGGTGAGCCGGCGCACTGCCTCCGCGCCAAGGTCGTCATAGGCGATCACCTCCGCTGTGCGCACGCACTTGGAAAGCAGCGCGCCTGCGCCGCCGATCGCGCCGAAGTAAACCGCGCCGTGCTGTTTTATGGCTTCCACCACGGCGGGGCCGCGCTTGCCCTTGCCGATCATGCCGCGCTGCCCGCGCGCGATGAGGGCGGGAGAGTAGGCATCCATGCGGTAGCTTGTGGTTGGCCCTGCAGAGCCGATGGCCTGGCCCGGCTTCGCGGGCGTGGGTCCCACATAGTAGACCACGGCGTTTTCAGGGTCAAAGGGAAGGGGCTTGCCTGCCTCCATCGCTTCCACGATGCGTTTGTGCGCTGCGTCGCGCGCGGTATAAACTGTGCCGGAGAGCAGCACGCTGTCCCCGCTCTTAAGCGCGCGGGCCTTTTCTTCCGTCAGTGGTGTTTCGATTCGGATCGCCATATCAAAGCACCTCGCTTTTGTGCCGCGTGACGTGGCAGTTGATGTTGACCGCAACGGGAAGCCCTGCAATGTGCGTGGGCGCGGTTTCAATGTTCACCGCGAGCGCGGTGGTTTTTCCGCCGAAACCCTGCGGGCCTACGCCGAGCGCATTGATGCGCGCAAGCAGCTCCGCTTCAAGCGCAGCATAATATGGGTCGGGGTTGCGTTCGTCCGTGCTGCGCATGAGCGCCTTTTTCGCAAGCAGCGCACATTTGTCGAACGTGCCGCCGATGCCGACGCCCACAACAATAGGCGGGCAGGGGTTCGGGCCCGCTTCTTCCACAACGCGGACAATGAACTCCTTCGCGCCTTCCACGCCGTCGGAAGGTTTAAGCATTTTCAGCTGGCTCATGTTTTCGCTGCCAAAGCCTTTGGGGGCGACGGTGATGCGTATGGCGTAGCCGGGCACAAGATCGTAATAGAGCATTGCGGGCGTATTGTCGCCGGTGTTCACGCGGTTGAGCGGATCGCGCACCACGGATTTGCGCAGATAGCCTTCGGAATATCCCTGCCGCACGCCCTCGTTCACCGCGTCCGCGATGCTTCCGGAAACATGCACATCCTGCCCGATTTCAAGGAACACGCAGGCCACGCCGGTGTCCTGGCAGATGGGGACGCTGCGCTCGTCTGCAATGGTGTAGTTTTCAATGATCCGATCAAGGATCTCGCATGCGCCGGGCCAATCTTCCCCCGCGCGCGCTTCTGTGATGCGCGCCTGCATATCCTTCGGAAGATGGCAGTTCGCCTCAATGCAGAGGCGCTTTACAACTTCCGTGAGTGCGCTTGCCTGAATTTCTCTCATGATGGACGCTCCTTTATTCCTGAACGGGTACGCTCTTGATCTCGTCAAGCGGCGTGCCGTCGCGGTAGATGACTTTTGCTATGGTGCGCTCACCGTGCGCGGGCTTACCCGGCACGCCGCTGATGCGCTCCGCGAGCGCTTTGAGTTCGTGAATATCCTTCACGTTCACGCCCGCATCCACAAGGCGCTGGCGAAGCTCCGGCTTTGCCGGGTTCACGGCAACACCCTTTTGTGTCACGAGCACATCCACGGTGGAACCGGGGGTGGAAACGCAGGTGACGTGATCCGTTACAATTGGCAGGCGGGCGCGGGAAAGCGGCGCGATAATCATCGCAAGCTTTGCGCCTGCGGCCGTATCGCTGTGGCCGCCGCTGCCGCCCATGATGGAGCCGGAGGAATCGGTGTGCACGTTCACGTTGAAGTCTGTGTCGATTTCCGTTGCGCCGAGGATGACGACGTCAAGGCTGTCCACAACGGAACTCTTTGCATCGGGCGAGGCATAATGCGTCGCGGAAATTTCCTGGTGGCGCGGGTTGTCACGGATGGATTCCACGGCCTTCAAATCGAAGCACTGCACATCCATCAGCGATTCAAAGCAGCCCTCATTCAGCATATCAACAAGGTAGCCTGTGATGCCGCCAAGGCCAAAGCTGCCATGGATGTGCTCCTTCAGCATCACATCCTTCAGGAACTTTGCGGCGGCAAGGGAGGCGCCGCCCGCGCCGGTCTGGAAGGAGAACCCATCCTGCAAAAGACCGGAAGCGCGGATGACACGCACCGCGTCCATGGCCATCGCAAGGCCCACGGGATCGCGCGTGATTTTCGTTGTGCCGGAAACGATGCCTTTCGGGTCGCCGATGGAATCGACGACGACCACCTGATCGACCTGTGTTTCGGGGATGGACCAGTCGATGAGCGGATACGGCCTAAGATCGTCCGTGATGACGATGACATGCTTTGCATGCATGGCGTCCGGCATGGCATAGCCGAGCGAACCGCAGGCGGAGCGGCCGAGCTTGCCGGAGCAGTTGCCCATCGGGTCGCTTGCGGGGGCGGCGATGAAGGCTACGTCAATGGGCGTAATGCCGGCTGCGATGTCGCGCGGGCGGCCGCCGTGGGTGCGGAACTCAACGGGTTCTTCCATGTTCCCTTCGGAAATAAACCGGCCGAGTACGCCGGACATATAGTTGGTTTGCAGCTTGCGCACAACGCCGCGGCGAATGTGCTCCGCAAGCGGCGCGTGCACATCGAACAGGGAGCTTGCGTTCACGGTGAGCCCGTTGATTCCAAGCGCCGCAATTTCGGCCATGACCATGTTGAGCACATGATCCCCGTTGCGCAGGTGATGATGGAAGGAAACGGTCATGCCGCTTTGAAGGCCGCTGTTGCGGATGGCTTCCGTTAAAGAAGAAGTAAGCTTGTTCATCGTTGATTCCTCCTTATCAGGCCAGGCCGAGCTGGCGGGCCGCTTCAAGCGTTTGCCGCGCGCGTTCGACGATAGGCGCGTCAATCATCTTGCCGCGCAGGGAAATTGCGCCGCGCCCCTGGCGCTTTGCCTGCTCGATTGCGGCAAACACTTCGGTTGCATATTCGATTTCATCCGCCGTGGGGCTGAACGCTTCATTGATGAGCGGCACATGGCGCGGGGAGATCGCCGCCTTGCCGGAGAAGCCAAGGCTCTTTGCAAACTGTGCGTCGAGAAGCGCGCCCTCGTCGTCGTTCACGTCGGTGAAGGGCGTATCGTATACGTCGATTCCCGCGGCGCGTGCCGCCATGACCATCCTGCCGCGCGCATAGCGGATTTCTTCGCCGCCCTTGGTGCGCTTGCAGCGCAAATCGGCGCTCAGATCCTCGCCACCAAGGAACAGCGCCGTTACGCGCAGGCTTGCGGTTGCGATGGAAAAAGCATTCTCCACGCCGAGCGCTGTCTCGATGAGCGGGATCAGCTTCACGGTGTTTGGCTCCATGCCGTGCTTTTCTTCAAGCCCCGAAATGTAGGTGTCAAGGGTAAGGATGTCGGAAAGGCGGCTGACCTTTGCAGGCATAATCATGTCCGGGCGAAGGGGGATAATCGCGTCAAGATCATCCTTCCAGTAATCGGTTTCAAGCGAGTTGATGCGCACGGTCACTTCGCAGCCTTCAAAGCCCATTTCGCCGATGGCGTTGCAGACCAACAGGCGCGCGGCGTCCTTTTGGTCCGGTGCAACAGCGTCCTCCAGGTCCAGTATGATGCAGTCAGCGCCCAGCGCATCGCCGTTGATGATGATGTTTGGCGTGTTGCCGGGCAGGAACAGCATGGATCTCCTCATAAACGTTTCTCCTTTCGCGGTGCCGCCTGAATGCACATGAAACGCGGGCACACAAAACAACGCCCGCGCGGCGGCTCATTCTCACCTATTATATACCCTTAAAAATGGCGTTTCAACCGCTGTGCGGCATGAAACGGAAAGTATACAGGTATATCGGAAGAAGCGGAGTGCGGAGCATTCTTTGACGACCCTTTTATCGGTGCTTTCGCGCAACCAAAACGATCGTTTTTTTGTGCTGGGGGTCGGTTGGGCCTTCCGGCCTTTCGGCAATCTACTCCTTTAGGAAATTAAAAAATACAGAAGGAGAAACACAGGAGGGTGTCGAAGAAAAATATTAGTACAGACGGAATCCGATTGTCGTTTTGAACAGATTTAAACCCATTCAATTATTTTTGAAAAGAGAGGAAAGCTGCAATGTCGCGGAAGTGGAGAATTGTTTTTGCGCTCGTTACGGTTGCTGCCGTTGCTTGCGCGATCCTGTTTTTTGTGCCAAAGGAGCTTAGCGCCCTCATCTCCCCCGGCGCGGACGAATTCAGCATTTCGTCCGCAATTGTAGAGGTCAGCGGAGAAATGAGCGGGGACGCTGTGACAATCACCGATGCTGTGGCGCTCAGCGCGCTGGCGCAAGCGATCCGCACGGCCAAGGTGACCTATGTTGGCCCATACGGCTCCATCGCATTGGGAGGGATCGCCTTATACAGCGTTTATCCAACCGACCCAAGCGTGAACAAACTCTGCTCTTTCAGCGTGGACGACAACGGGCATGTGTATCTGGAGGGGAAGGAATACCGGCTTACCGACGGCTGCCACGATGCGTTCGTCTCATTTTTTGCGATGCATTTTGGCTCCGGGGGCGGCGCATCCTGAGTCATCTTCCAAATGGAATCCCAAGACCCCATGCAGCGGCTTTTCCGGCGTGCGCATGGGGCGCTTTTCTTGCGGGACGCATATGCTTTTTACATCCTGAAAGGAACCAACGCTTTTGCTCGGTTCCGGGATGTGGTATACTTTCCAATATAGCATTAAAAATACAGTTCTGCCGGAGGTGCGTATGTCCTATTCCGCAAGAATGCTCAACAATCACCTGTACAGCGTGTTTTTTGCGCCCCGCGGGCGCGACCGCATCTATGACCTTGGCATTCAGATCGCGCAGATGTATTTAAGCCCGTTCGATAAGCTCATCGGCATCATCGGGGAATCGGGCTCCGGCAAAAGCATGCTCATCAAGGGCATGTTTCCCGGGCTGGAGTTGACCAATGACGACGGCGGGGTGAACATGCGCCCGCTGCCGATCCTTGATCAGGACAGCGACGGCGGCTTTTTTACCGCGCACACCTATCATCTGGACATCCGCTTCGAGGCTGCGTTTACGCAGATGCATGAGCTTGCAGATGCGATTTTGCATGCCGTGCAGAAGGGGAAGCGCGTTATTGTTGAGCATTTCGACATGATCTATCCCTTCCTGCGCGTAAACGCGCATCTGCTCATCGGCATGGGGGAGGAGGTCATTATCACGCGCCCCACGGTGTTTGGGCCGCAGCCACAGGAAATCTATAACATCGTTTCCAAATCCGTGCGCTTCCGTCGCATGGCGCACACGGCGGAAGACCTTGCGGAGTTCTATATGCCGCCGGAAGACTGCCGACGCTGCCACCACAGCGATGTCAAGCACGGGTTTGTGCTGGTGTTTGATGGCAAGATGCCGGAATTTGATATTGATGCACTGGAAAAACGCGTGCAGGAGGCGATTGCTGCAGATCTTCCCATCTCTTATGTGGATGAAGAGCATATTTCCATCGGCGAACATCTGCACGAATGTACAGGGCCGCGCACACATGTGCCGAGCACCGGCTGCGTGGAGAATTTCCGCCTCATTAAAAAATACTTTTATGATCCCATCAACGACCGCTATCTGCTTGCAGGCCGTGTGGGAGAGGCCGCTTCAGGCGAGGAGGCAAACGACTTCAACGATATGTCTTTGTGACGGCTGCTTTTGCCTGCCCGTTGCATTAGGGAAGCAGGGAACGGTCTGCCATTAAGCCCCGAACAAGCTCCATTGCGCGCTTTGCATAGGGCGGCAGCACTTTCCCCTTAAGGTTTACCGCGCAGAATTCGATCCGTTTTTCGCCGTTGCCGGCGGAAAAAAGGCGCAGGGGACGGGATAGGCCAACAAAATTTTGGTAGCTGTTTGCACAGAACCCAACGCCCTGTCCCTGCGCAACGAGTTCCATGATGGTTTCAATTTTATCAAAGGTCATCACATGCCGTGGCGTTACGTGCGTCGATTCTAAAATCTGGTCGATAAATTCCCGCAGGCTGCCGCCGTGGCGGCTGAGGAAAAACTGCTCATCTTCAAACAGCTTCAGGCTTACCCACGGATGGACGCCGCTTCTTGCCGCAGGAAGGGCTGCCGTAAGCGGGTGATCCAGGCTTGTCATGAACAGCACGGAATCATGGTAGAGCGGATGGTATTCATACTCCGTTTTTTTCGATGGACAGTTGCAGAAAAACAGATCTATCGTATTGTCGGAAAGCATTGCTTCTAATTTGGAAAACGTTTCTTCCACAAAGCTTAGCTCCACACGCGGATACTCCGCAGAAAGCTGCGCCAACAGGGAAGGGATCAGCCGCGAAGAACGGAAAAACTGAAACCCCATCCGCAGCCGGCCGCCTGCATTTTCAGAGATGTTGGCCAATTCCGCATCAAATTCATCCTTCAGGTTCAGCATAGCCTGTGCCTTGGCAACGTAAAGCTCCCCGGCATAGGTCAGGCGGAACTGCTTGCCGATGCGGTCAAACAGCTGCACGTTGAGCGAATGCTCTAAATTGCTGAGAAACAGGCTGAGGTTTGGCTGTGAAGTGCGCAGAATTTTTGCGGCAGCCGTGAGGCTCCCCGTCTTTGCGATGGCACATACGTACTGTTGCTCCCGCAAGTTCATAAAATCCACCTCGAATAATGAATTATGAAATCAACAAATAATATTTAAATAATAAATAATTAAACTCCGGATTCACTATACTGCATTTGCATTTGCCGCGTCAAGCAAGACTTTTTATAGAAAGCCTTACTTTTTCACAGGAATTCAAGCGCGGAGTCCGCTGCGCAGAGCAGGGAATAAAGCGGTTCCAAAGAATGGGGGAAGAAAAAAATTGTGGAATTTCAGGGAAATGGCAAAGCAAAAATCCCCTGGAATACTGGATAAAACAATAACAATTTAAAAAACAAATCATTAAGATTAAAAAGAAGTATTTTGCAAATTGTTTTATGCATTGTATACTTGCCCTAAACCCTACAATTCCATAAAGGAGAAACGAGAACGACATGAAAAAGTATCTGGCAATGATCCTTGTGTTCGCGATGACGTTCGCGATGGTGACCGGGTGCTCCAATCCGGGCGAAACGACTCCCACCGATGCGCCTGCGCCCACCGATCCTGCTGCCCCCGAAGAAACCCCTGCGGCAAACACGGAACTGACCCCGACGGGAGAGGAAACCGTCTCCGACAAGGATACCATCAACATTGCGGTGGACCGCGAACCCGCGACGCTGAACCCCGGCGGCGTGATGAGCAACGTGTCCGAGATCGTGATGATGAACACCATGGATACTCTGCTCAAGTTTGACAAGACTGCCACCCCGCAGCCCAACCTTGCAACCGAGTGGGAGGCCCTTGATGACACCACCTGGCAGTTCAAACTGCGCGAGGATGTGTATTTCACCAACGGCGAACACTTCACTGCAAAGGACGTTGTGTACTCGTTCAACCGCCTTGCAACCACAACGACCGGCCCGAGCGCCCTCACGCATATCGACCTCACCGGCGTGGAAGCAGTTGACGATTATACTGTGAAGATCAAAACCACGGAACCCTATGCTTTCCTTGAAGCTCAGCTTTGCCAGGCTGTCATGAGCATTGTGAACGAAAAGGCGATCACCGAAATGGGCGAAGAAGCGCATGGCCGCGCGCCGGTCGGCACCGGTGCCTTTAAGGTTGGCAACTGGGTTGCCGGTGAAAGCATTACCCTTGAGCGCAACGATACCTACTGGGGCGAAGCTGCTCCCCTTAAGAATGTTGTTCTTAAGATCATGACCGAGGGCACCTCCCGCACGATGAACCTTGAAACCGGCGACATCGACCTGAACTGCCGCCTGCAGGTTACCGACATCGACCGTGTGGACGAGAGCGAGGACACCTATGTTCTTGCCGGCCCGCAGAACACGCTGCGTTACATCTGCCTCAACACCTCTGTTGAACCGCTCAACAATGTGAACGTGCGCAAGGCGCTGTATCACGCAACCGATACCGAGCTGATCCGCGAAACCATTTACGGCGTGAAGAGCTCCGAAAAGGCAACCGGCCCTGTGCCGCCGACGTTCCCCGGCAAGAACAATGACCTGCCTGAGTACGCCTACAATCCCGAGAAGGCGAAGGAACTGCTTGCAGCGGAAGGCTTCGAAAACGGTTTTGAAGTTTCCTTCATCTACCTTGCGAACACCACGAACAACATGTTCGCCGAAATGCTTCAGGCCATGTGGGCCGAGGTTGGCGTGACCCTGGTTCTGCAGCCCACTGAAAGCGGCACGCTTTCTACCATGCTCAACGCGGGCGACTATCAGGTTGGCACCGCTGCAACCGATATGAAGATGTGCGATGCCGGCGAAGGCCTCTATTCCTTCTTCCACAGCAGCAGCCGCGGCAGCAGCACCGACCGTACCTGGCTCAACGATCCCGAAGTGGATGCGATTCTGGATAAGATCGTAACGACGCTGGATGCGGAAGAGCGCAACGCGCTGGTGTATGAAGCACAGGCTCTGATTCATGACCTTTGCCCGATGATCTACATCTGCCACCCTTGGCGTGTGTACGGCGTGCGTTCCGATGTGCGCGGCCTCTCCGTGCTTCCTTATGACATGGAAGACTATTCCAAGCTTTACTTCGTCAACGAAGACTGATTGTTTTACCCCTTGTAAACGGACCGGCAGGAACGGCGGGTGTAAAACCCGTCGTTCCTGCCACGAAATCCAGAAGGAGGCAATTCCATGCTCAAATACATTGCAAGGCGCCTGCTCATGCTGGTCCCTGTGCTCCTTGGCGTGATCCTGGTCGTTTTTACGTTGATGTATATCACGCCCGGCGACCCTGTGGATTCCATTCTGGGCGACAACGCAACGCCTGAAGCGCGCGAAGCCCTGCGCGAGGAGCTTGGCCTCAACGGCGGCTACTTCGAACGCTTTTATAATTACATCACGAGGCTGCTTCAGGGCGATATGGGCATTTGCTATGCCACGAACCTGAATGTGGCGACGCGCATCGCGCAAACCTTCCCCAACACCGTTAAGCTTGCAACCTTCGCCGTGGTGTTTGCCGTGATTCTCGGCCTGACCTTCGGCGTGATCTCTGCAATAAAACAGTATTCATTTGTAGATAACGTGGTCATGAGTATTTCCATGATCGGAATTTCCATGCCATCCTTCTGGTGCGGACTTCTGTTGATGCTGCTCTTCTGCGTGCAGCTCAAGTGGCTTCCCGCCTCTGGATTCGATACGTTCGCCTGTGTAATTCTGCCCGGCGTATCGCTTGGGCTTAATTCCGCAGCGTCTATCGCGCGCATGACCCGTTCAAGTATGCTGGAAGTCATCCGGCAGGATTACATCAGCACGGCGCGCGCAAAAGGGCAGAGCGAAGTAAAGGTAATCGCAAACCATGCGCTCAAAAACGCGCTGATCCCGGTTATCACAACCGTGGGCATGCAGTTTGGCATGCTGCTTGGCGGTGCAGTGCTGATCGAGTCCATCTTTGCGATTCCCGGCGTGGGCAAAATGATGGTGGATGCCATCAAGGCGCGCAACTATCCGGTTGTACAGGGCGGCGTGCTTGTGATTGCGCTCGCGTTCTGTCTGGTCAACCTGGTGGTCGATATCCTGTACGCTTATGTCGATCCCCGCATTCGGTCCCAGTATAAATAAGGAGGAGCAGCAATGAGCGCAATTGCGAAACAATCCAAAGCTGCCGGAAAAAAACGCAGCAAATCGCAGGAGACCTGGCGCCGGTTCAAAAAGAACACGCGCGCTGTCGTCGGCCTTGGCATCGTAGCGGTGCTGGTGCTCTGCGCGGTGCTGGCCCCGATTCTTGCGCCTTACGGCCCCAACGAGCAGAACCCGCGCAACCGCCTTCAAGGGCCGTCCGCTGAGCATTGGTTCGGCACGGATGAGCTTGGCCGCGATATTTTAAGCCGCATCATCTATGGCGCACGCATTTCAATGTCAGTCGGCCTTATCGCCATCTGCATTTCTCTGATCGGCGGTGTAGCGCTCGGCGCGATCGCGGGTTATTATGGGGGAACGGCGGATAACATCATCATGCGGTGTATGGACGTATTGCTTTCCATCCCGACGATTCTGCTGAACATTTCCATCGTTGCAGCGCTTGGATCCGGCTTGCAGAACGTTATGATTGCCATCGGCGTTTCCAGCATTCCGGGCTACTGCCGGATCGTGCGCGCCTCTATTCTTTCCCTGCGCGATCAGGATTTCGTTGAAGCTTCCCGCGCGGCGGGCGCGAGCGACTTTTTCCTGATTACGCGCCATATCCTGCCAAACTGCATGGCGCCGCTGATCGTGCAGGCGACGCTGCGCATCGGCGCGGCGATTCTCTCCTGCGCAAGCATGAGCTTCCTGGGCCTTGGCATTGTGCCGCCAACGGCAGAGTGGGGCAGCATGCTCTCCACCGGGCGCGATTTCCTGCGCGATGCACCGCATGTGTGCATATTCCCCGGCCTTGCAATTATGGCAGCGGTGTTCAGCATGAACCTTGTGGGAGACGGCCTGCGCGACGCGCTTGACCCCAAGCTGAAGGACTAAGGAGGAGAAATGCAATGAGCAGTGAAAAACTTTTAGAGATTAAAAACCTGACGGTTCATTTCGAATCCTTTGATGCAACGGTGCATGCCGTGGAAAACCTGAATCTTTCGCTCCGGCACGGCGAAACGCTGGGCCTTGTGGGAGAAACCGGCGCGGGCAAAACCACTACGGTCAAATCCGTGATGCGTATCCTGCCGGAGCCTCCGGCGAAAATCGTTTCCGGCGAAATCCTCTTTGACGGACAGGACCTGCTCAAACTCCCCATTAAGGAGATGCGCAAAATCCGCGGCAAGCAGATTTCCATGATTTTCCAGGATCCGATGACGAGCCTCAATCCGGTTATGACCGTGGCGGAACAGATCGCGGAGGTCATCCGGCTGCATGAAAAATGCAGCAAAAAGGAGGCGCATAAAAAGGCTTGCGACATGCTGGAGCTTGTCGGAATCCGGCCGGAGCGCGGTTCCGATTATCCGCACCAGTTCTCCGGCGGCATGAAGCAGCGTGTGGTAATTGCTATGGCGCTTGCCTGCAACCCGCGCTTCCTCATCGCGGACGAACCCACAACAGCGCTGGATGTGACAATTCAGGCGCAGGTGCTTGAGCTGATGAAGAAGCTCAAGGCGCAGTACCAGACCGCGATGGTCATGATTACGCACGACCTCGGCATTGTTGCGGAAATCTGCGACTATGTTGCGATCATGTATGCGGGCGAGATCGTTGAGTATGGAACGCGCGAGCATATTTTCAACCACACGGGCCACCCCTATACGAAAGGCTTGTTCGCGTGCATCCCGGACATTTTTACGGAGCAGAACGAGCTTGTGCCCATCAACGGCTTGACGCCGGATCCAACGGATCTGCCGGTAGGATGCAGGTTCCATCCGCGCTGCCCCTATGCAACGGAGCAGTGCGCAAAGGAACATCCTGCGAATTTTGAAATAGAGCCTGGCCATTATGTCGCGTGCCATCTGGCGCGCAGCGGAGGAAATGACAATGTCTGAAACGCTGTTGGAAGTCAAACACCTTAAGAAGTATTTCAATACCAAGGCCGGCCTGCTGCATGCGGTGGACGATGTGAGCTTCAGCATCGCCAAAGGCGAAACGCTTGGCCTCGTGGGTGAATCCGGCTGCGGAAAATCCACCATCGGCCGCGCGATCCTCCGCTTGCATGAGCCAACTTCCGGTGAAGTGCTGCTGGATGGAACGGATGTCACTAAGCTCAATAAGCAGGAATTGCGCGAACTGCGCCGTAAGATGCAGATCGTCTTTCAGGATCCGTATTCTTCGCTGGACGGGCGCAAAAGCGTCTTTGAAAGCATCGGCGAGCCGCTCATTATCCAGAAGATCTGCAAAACCAAGGAAGAATATGAGAAGCGCGTGCACACGCTGATGGAAACCGTCGGCCTTGCAGAGCGCCTCGTGAACGCATATCCGCACGAGCTGGACGGCGGCCGCCGCCAGCGTGTCGGAATTGCGCGTGCACTTGCATTGAACCCTTCCTTCCTCGTGCTGGACGAGCCGGTTTCCGCGCTGGATGTTTCCATTCAGGCGCAGGTGCTCAATCTGATGCAGAAATTGCAGAAGGATATGGGGTTGACGTATCTGTTTATCTCCCATAACCTGAGCGTTGTGAAGCATATTTCAGACCGCATTGCGGTTATGTATCTTGGCCGGATGGTAGAGCTTTCGGATTGCAAAGCGCTGTTTGCAAACCCGATGCATCCGTATACCAAAGCTCTGCTGTCGGCGGTTCCGATCCCGCGGCTGGATGTGCGCAAGGAACGCATCCTGCTCGAAGGGGATGTGCCGAGCCCGGTTAATCCCGCTCCCGGCTGCCGGTTTGCCGGCCGCTGCGCCTCCTGCATGGAGATTTGCCGCAAAGAACAGCCGGAGCTCCGCGAAGTTGAGCCCGGGCACTTTGCCGCATGCCATCTCATCGAGCAGTAAGTAAAGTAGTTAGGAGGCAAAACAATTACCGTGAATGTGTTTAAAAAAGTTGTGCTTTCCGGCACGCCGCGCGAGCGGGGCGTGACATATGGCCGGGAATGCGCGGCGCTGATCGAACGGACGATCAGTGATTATACCCGCTATTTTGATAACAGGAAAAACTTTTCCTGGAGCTATGTCAAAGAAATGGCTCAGAAATTCATCCCGGCAATAGAAGCGTTTGCGCCGGAACTGATGGAGGAGATGCGCGGCATTGCGGAAGGGGCAAACCGCTCGTTTGACGAAATTCTTGCAGTGAACTGCCGTTCAGAGTTGCTGCGCTTTGAAGGATCCCACGACGGCGGAGCTTCGGATGAATGTTCCTGCATCGGCGTGATGCCTGAGCGCACCAAGAACGGCCATGTTATGACGGCACAGAACTGGGATATGTATTACTGGGCGGAGGAACACGGCGTTGTGCTGGAAGTCCTTCAGGAGGACGGGCCGGATTATTTCTGCCTGACCGAAGCGGGCCAGCTTGCACGCTATGGGATGAACCAGGCGGGCATTGGTCTTGCGATCAACAGCTTGCCGCGAGAGATCGAAACGGATCCTATCGGCGTGCCAAGCGCGGTTGTGCGCCGCAAATTCATCAGCACCGGAAGCTGGTCGGAATGCTTGGACATCCTGTTCTCCATCCGCCATATGGCGCCGATGAACTTCCTCGTGTCCAACGGCAATTTGCAGGGCGATATGATGTGCCTTGAGGCCGGCGCCGCAGGGGCGCAGATCCTCTATCCGGAGGATGGCCTCCTTTACCACACAAACCATTTCCTTTCGCCCGGGCATTTGCTCCACGGCAGGAAGGGAAGCAGCGTAAACCGCTACAATACGCTGCGCCGCCTTCTGAAGGACAAGGAGCAGATCGGCATCGAGGACATGATCGCCGCGCTCAACAGCACCTTCGGCGCGCCCGAATCCGTCCTGAATCAGCGCAACCCGCGCGACAAAGAAATTGAGCAGTGCGCGACGCTTGCCTGCTTTATCATCGATGCCACAGAGCGTAGGTTCTGGGTTCGGAAAGGCAACATCCGTGAGAATCCGTTCATTGAATATAAATGGACCCGCCCGGATAAAATCTTTGCCGTTTGGCGTTGAAGAACCTAAAAGTAACAGAAAACCGGCGCCCCACAAAGGGGCGCCGGTTTCTCGTTGTTTGGATATAAAATAAAAACAAAAAAGCCCCGATTGGGACTTTTTGCTTGGTACACCCTCAGGGGCTCGAACCCTGGACACCCTGATTAAGAGGCCGAAATGATGCGGTTCACCCAAATGCCCGGAATGCTTGAAAAATGGCTAAACATCTAGCTTTTTCGCGTTTTCGTTATGTCTATAATTTGCTCCAAAATCCATGATTTACTGCTTCAATGCAGTAAGGATGCAGTAAAAATGCAGTAAATTTTGAGGCGCGGCGGGGCCCCATTTGCGTGGATGTGCGCGCAGTTGGAAAAGGCTATGGCCGTCGGTTAATTTATCCGCCGCCGCGCCGTAATCAGGTAGGGGGGGAGGAAAACCCACAGAGGGGCGCTCTATGGGCTTGTGAGTGTATATGTTCATGTACCATCTCTTAGCTTACAGGCTCTAAGTCTCGCTTCCGCCTTGCGCGCTCGGCTCTTATGCCGTCACACCATCCCGCTCTATATGCAGCGGCAACCGCAATAAAGCCGCGTTGCACACTTTCCGGGAAGCTGGATGCAAACCCAGTTTTAAGCATTGCATTATATACATTACACGCGCGGGACACATCTGCAACGCTAACGCTTTTTGAGGTGATCTCGGCAATTACTTGTGCTGAAAGAATATGTTTGCTCATTTGTTTTCCTACTCCTGCTTTCTGGAATTTATGCTTGCTCATGCTCTGCTCCCTTCTACGTATGGAAGTGATTTAAGATAGCTGATGGTTCTTTCGTTGAGCTTGTAAGTTTGAAACTGATAGAGGCGAACTACTTTTCCGATTGGCGCATTTGTATTGATTATCAGGTATCCCGGAAGCTGTATGCTGGTTATATACCGCGAATGCTTCACGTTATCTAGCTGCACATATATACGCTTCATGTTGTCATACCTCCGTATATGGCATTGATTTAATCCATTCTGCGACCTCCTGCGGCAACTGATCTTCAATGATCACTGCTTCCGCATCTGCATCAACGGACGCTGCTGTATTTACAACCACATATCCGGGCAGTTGGTTTGGGGCAAACACCATAAGGGCTTGCGGCTGCTCCGGCATGTCAATCTCTACTATCCGCCACGTCTCGCTTACATCCAACCACGGAAATATATGCACTATGTTTTGCTTATTCATGATTCCTTCACCACCTTTCCTGCGTAAGGATTTGTGCGAACCCCGCAAATGAGGGACTGAATCCATGACTGTACTTCTTCATCGCTTGATGCATCGCGTCCGAAGGTTGCCTTAAACGAGCGCCTGTTCTGTTTTGATGCCAACGCATTCCATTCCTCGGCGCTCTTTTCAGTGAGCTCATAACATGCGAACGTTTTCCCTGTTTTGGAATCAGTGTAATCGTTGACCCGGCGCACGTTCCGCAAGCCATTAAATACATCGTCAAAATTCGATTTAATCATGCTCTTGTCCTTTCTCCGCCCGTCATGCTATACTTGACACAACGGGCGGCATTGTCGCTTGTGTGGGGCTTTCCTGTGGCGTTGGTCGGCTTTTAGGAAGCCCTTTTCCTTTACGCGATGGAGAACCGCCGCGTAATGCTTTCACGGGTGAACCGGGCGTATACATCCGGCAGCGCTGCTTTCAGAGCTTTGCTATCCAGCCGGGCAGATGTAACCTCTGTCCACCTGATCTTATACTCGCCCGCGATCAGCTCTGTTGCGCCACGCTCCCGCATGACGGCCTTGATCTCATCCTCAATGGCGGTGATCTCCGCCGCGAGTTCCTCCTGCATGCGTTTCAGTTCACGCAGCTCCTTCGCTTTGATTTGCAGCTCGTTCATGTTCTGTCCCTCCTGTGGTATTTGTCGGCTTATCGTGCCGCTCCCGCTGCGCTTAGACGCTCGCAGTGCCGTATACTGGTATCGCCCGTATCGCGGCGGCGGTTTTGACCTTCCCGCTCGGATTCCTGCCCCGGTCAAGTCATCTTCTTGCTGTTGGTATTGCAACTCTAGGGCTCACATCACAAGTCTATGGTTCTTGACTTTCGCAAGGCTTTCGGCCTTGCCGGGGCGGTTTCCCTTGGTATGGTTATATTATACAGCGATTGCTTAATATTGTCAAGCGTTTATAACAAGTAATTACTGAATAATTTTTATTATTTGCTTGCTATAATTAAGATATTGCTATATAATATAAAAATAAGGAGGTTGCACAATGACTATCGAACAAAAAATAAAGATGGCTTTATCCTATTCCGGCATCAGTCAAGCAGAATTGGCAAGAAGAATAGGAACAACGCCATCGAATTTAAATCAAAAAGTTAAGAGAAACACTATAACAAAAGAGGAAATGGAGCGGATTGCTACAGCTCTTGGAGGCATGTGGCGAGCCGAATTTGTGTTTGAAGATGGGACAGTGATATGATGGATAGAATTAGTAAAACCAAACTATACACGATTTTCTCAGGCATGAAACATTTGAATGATACAGGGGAAAGCATATGACACTCTACAACCGCATTGATGCGTACAAGGCGCAAATTGACGCTGTAAGGCCGTTTGAGCATCCGATGCTTGCGCAGCTTCGTGCGTATTACAGAATCGGTCTAACGTGGTCTAGCAACGCCTTAGAGGGGAACACATTAACCGAAAGCGAAACCAAGGTACTGCTAGAGGATGGTTTGACCGTTGGCGGCAAGCCGTTGCGGGATACCTTTGAAGCGTTGGGGCACGCGCAGGCATATGACTTCATGTTTTCGCTGCTGGGCAGCCATGATATCACCGAAGCGGACATGCAAACGATGCACCGCATGTTTTACAGCGACATTGATGCGGAGGCGGCAGGGGTATACAGAAGCATCCCCGTGTTTATCACAGGCTCGGCTTACCCGGTTTGCGCCCCGGCGCGCATTCAGGAGGAAATGACGACCTTGTTTGCATGGGTGCATGCCCACAGAGGGAATTATCATCCTGTGGAGTTCGCCGCAGAGCTGCACAAGCGATTTGTGTTCATCCATCCGTTCATTGATGGCAATGGCCGCATTGCCCGGTTGTTGATGAACACCGCGCTCATACAGGAAGGTTATATGCTGGCGATCATTCCCCCGGTATTGCGGCACGAATACATTGCGCTCTTGGAACGCGCACACACCGACAGCCGCGACTTTACAGCGTTCATTGCTGAACGCGTGCTTGAATCGGAAAAGGAAATTATGCGGCTGCTGCACATTCCGAGGCCATAACAAGGAGGCGTATCATTATGGCAGGTCGAGAGATGGGGCTCGAACTGAAAGCGGTGCAAAGGGAAACGGTGGCGCAGGAGGACAACACATGAAAACTTACACGATCATAGCCGGAGTAAATGGCGCAGGAAAGTCGAGCCTGACGGGTTCACTCAAATATCAGCGCCGCGATCTGGGGAAGATCATTGACGTGGACAAACTCGCGGTGCAGCATGGCGGTTTCATCGAGGGCGGCAAAGCGGCAATCACCATGCAGGCGCGTTATATTGCTGAGGGCATCTCCTTCACGCAGGAGACAACGCTTTCCGGGCAACGTCCTTTGCGTATGGTGAAAGAGGCGAAGGCAGCCGGTTACCATATCCGCCTGTTCTATGTCGGTATCAGCAGCGCGGAGGAAGCCATAAAACGCATTCAGAATCGCGTTGCCAAAGGCGGGCATGATATTCCCATAGAAGATGTGTTAAGGCGGTTCGAGGAGCGTTTTGAGGCGTTGGGACGCATCTTGGAATACTGCGATGAAGCGACCTTCTTTGACAATGAAAACGGATTTGTTGAGGTTGCCCGCTACGAGAATGGCGAGCTTCTCCCCGTGGGAGATTACCGCCCGGCATGGCTGATGGAAATGCAAGATGCATTGCAGGAAGGGGAATAGATCACAGAAAAAGAGCGCGGCGGGGAACAATTATCCCCGCTCTTCGTATTCCCGCCTAAATTTGACTGTGAGCGGTTTTGTGCACTTGACGATGGGAAATAAGCACAAAGTAATAAAATACCGCAGAAGTCAAATATGGAGGTTTTAGAGGTACACGAAGTCTCACAGCCCACATACCCCTGCGCACACAAGGCCGCAAAGGGTTGTACCCAACGCCTTTGCCGCATCTTTTAGTGCGTGAAATCGCAAGAAATCTCAAGAGATCGCAACATAAAAAAGGCGCATAAGCGCCTTAGCATGTATACCACCGCATGAGTGCAGCCATTTGCTCCCGTATCCGTTCCCGCTGCATTGCAGCCGCCTCAACCGCGCTTGTGTGCGTGTGCCGCCACGATGCATGACTTCTGTGCCAATAGGGCACGCTTTCATATTCCGCCCAAAGCTGCAAAAGGCGGCTATTTCGCCGCAAGGTACGCATGCCCTTGTTAAGCGTTTTTCCGTCCGCGCCGCCGCGTTTCCCTTCTTGGAGATAGGTATTGTTAATTGCAGCACACTCTTCTGCGGGGAGAGCGGCTACCGCTTCCCGCACAATGCGCCGCATATCGGCCTGTATGGCCGCTTCTTCCGGGTCGAGCGCGGCGGGGTCTGCAATCAGCTCCACAAGGGGGCTTTCATCTTCTGCGCTGATTGCAGCATCAAGGGAGGCTGTGCCGCCGTTCTCTATGCGCTCCTTTGTTGAATATACCCCCAGCAATTCCCTGACGCGGCGGCGCATATAGAACGTTGCCACGGTAAGGAATGCTCCGCGTTCGGGTTCCCATTCCGCGACAGCTTCGATCATGCCAAGCGCGGCAGACTGGTAAAGGTCTTCAAGGTCTGCGCCCAGGTTACGCTCTGCAAGCCCGGAATATTGCCGGGCAATGTGGTACAGCATGCCATTATTCTGTGTCAACAACGTGTCGAGCCGCCACGTATCCCCGGCTTGAATGCTGGCCGCAAGTTCTTCGTTTGTCATGTTGCTTCCTCCCGTGGTATACTATCCTTATCAGCGGCTTGAAGACCTGCCGTTTTAATGTGGAACTGTGGAACATGTGGAACCAAAACATGTATATGTGTTATAGACACACACACCACGCTATGTGTATTCCCTATATAGGAATACGTGCAAAATGTTCCACAGTTCCACACGCACCCGCAAACGCGCTAAATGCCTAGGAAAATCGCGTGGAACTTGCAGTTCCACAAAGTACCACAAGTTCCACGTATGGAGGTAAGACAGATGAATGACCTTTAATCATCGGTGTATTTATGGCGGTTGTATAGGCTTAACCAGTCATCCAGCCGCATTGTTACAAGCCATTGCTCCCGGTTTCGCCTGTGAAACACTGCGGGCGCTCCATCGTGGAAGCGCTCAGCGTCCCGGACGGCCTGCGCCATTGCCGCCGCCACGTTCAGCCGCTCCACACGCTTTACCTCAACATGCACGCCTGGGAGCCCATTCAAATCCGGCTTTTTCCCGAATGACAGAGATCCGCCTCGCTCTATGTCGTATCCACACTTGCGGAGAAGCAAAGCAAGTTCTCGCTCCCCCGCCGCGCCCTTGCGCTGTGATGCCCTGCCTATTTTCCTTCTCCTATGACTGGTTAATGACAGATTTGTGACGATTGATATAGCTGTTTTTCTAGAGTTTCTCTAGGTTGTGACAATGGTGACGGCTTTTTTTACTATACTTTTTATATGTATATATATTTCTTTTTAATTGTCTACATATATAAAAAGGGAACGCAAAAGCCGTCATACCAGTCATAACAGGCTGCTTACCTGAAAAAAAGCCGTCACCAAGCCGTCATAACCCGTCATCAACCCGTCACAGAATACGGCGCTCCGCTGCTCCACGGCAAATCAGAGCGCGGCATAATGTCCGCGAAAAAGCGCATTTCAGAGCTCCGCCCTTTGGAAAGACCTCGTTGTTTGAGTTCTATGCTCAGCCGCGTTTGCGTCATTGGGCTGTGTCCGTTTTCTTCTGCCCATCGTGTATAAAGCGAATACATGCTAGAGGCTTGTATTTTGCCGCCCCGGCATTCAATCGTGCATTCTTCCAGGAACTTGCCTATCACATCTGAATCTTGCCTATACTCCTTCACGGCTTCTTGAACAGCTTTTGGCATGTTAGCCCGGAGCCCCTCCCGTTGGTATGTTTGGTATCCCTCGATGCACCAATTCAGAATAGCGCTCTGAGCTTCTGGGGTTGATAGTTTCGCTGCAAGCTCCTTGTCTTGTTCGTGTTCTTCAAAATGCCGTTCAAATGGTACGACAATCAGACGGTTACTTGAAAATAAAGTCATATCATTAACGCGCGGAAGATGATTCGTGCTTAAAAAGATAACAAATTCCGGTGTATATTCAAAGCTTTGTTGATACAAATACCGCGCAATTATGCGATCTCGGCCCGTCAAGGTTTTAAGCAATGCTGCATCCAACAGCATGTTAGCTGGGGCTTCCTGTGCAACCACGAGCCGCACCGCACGCAAACGCGCAAACTCTTCGCTTGGTGCTCCGGCATTATTTGTCCTTGTGGCTGCAAGCGCGGCTGGGTTCAGTCCCCGCGCATAGTCCCCAAGCGCGCCTTGCAGGGCGTTCAGAAACGTTGTTTTGCCGTTTCTCGTGGTCGCGCCGTAAAGCACGACCGCTATATCTTCTACCGGGTTACCTGCGATAGCATAGCCACACAGCTTTTGCAGGAACTTGGCGCGCTCTACATCCCCACTCATGACTTCCAACAAAAAATGTTGCCACACTTCCGAATGAGCTTCCCTGTCATAATGCGCGCATGTAACTTGTGTAAAACCATATGCAGGGGATGCATCAAATAGTACGTTACCACTCAGGTCAACAAATCCGCATGGTGTGTTCAATGTTCCTGGCACTCCGTCAAGGCTGGACATCTGGCGGGATATGTGCGGTCTAAGCGTTTTCATGAGAGCACTCCGTTTGTTGTGTCCGCTGTAAGCGTCCACCGCCGCCGCGCGTGCTGCCAATATCTTCTTTGCCTCGGCCTGGTTGGGGTCTTTTTCATCAAATCCGAAGAGCTTTGAACGGATGATGCTTACAGTTTCCTTACACCGCTCTTGCAACTCTTTATCCGCTTTTATCCCATCTGGGTCTTGCGCCCAGCGCTTCCCATCATAAACCATAGACCCGATGCCATTCACATGGCATAGCTTGTCCTTAACTCCTTCGCTCACAAGGTAATCTGCCATTGATATTTCATCTGTACCATTATTAAGCGGCGCAGATGCTTGGAGTATTATTTCCCGCACCTTGTTCTTATCTGTGGCGATTTTCAAAATGGAGTTACCTTCATTCACTTGGTTGCCCATTCGTTCACACCCCCTTGCGCTCCGGTAAGCAGGCCGCTTTGGTCTGCATTGTCCATTCCCCAAAGCCACAGGCAGCACAATATGCCAACTGCTTCATGCACGCTGACTTTCATCATCCTTGCAAGACGCAAGGTTTTTCTGTGCCCTATCAATGATTGATCTATCTTCGCCCACGCCATACCATTCCCCATTACAGTCCGAACTTTGCCGCCAGCTTTCGAACACCTCGCTCATATTCGCGCGGTGATAGCCCCAAGGCAGCCAGCTTTGCCTTTTGTGCTTCGTATTCCGCCCATGTGCCGCCACGCCTCGGCGCGCGTGGCGGCGGTTTCCGTTTCATCCGTTCACGCTCCCTTGCGTTGCTGTTCCTCAAGCCATTTTTCAAATGCTGCCTTTGTCACCATCACGCGTTTTCCGATACGGAAGGACGGGAATCCATGGGCTTGCATGAGGTTATAAGCGCCTGCGCGGGAAATGCCGAGGCATTCGGCAAGCTCCGGGGCTGATAGAGTGGCTCTGTTGTTTCCGTACATTTTTTGCGCTCCTTTCCATGTGCTTTATGGACTAATTATACCGCTTCATGCACCCTGTTTCAAGAAATTAATTAGACTAAAATTGAAAACATCATAATTACGCATTTATATACGTTTTAACATTACTCAATGACGATTTATAGCGTTGTACTATGCTTAATTTTATGGTTTTTTGGTATAAACTTTCATTAACTCTGTATAGAATACGGATTACGCTTGCGTTGCATTTAGTGCGATTTAGTGATATTATATTTTGTAAGTTGAAAAATGGGAGGGAAAAGGATGGATGGCGATTTCAGCAAGTTTGCACAGCGCCTGAAAGCGGCAAGGTTGAAGAGGGGGATTTCTCAAAAACATCTTGCGGAACGGGTTGGGATACGCAGTGCCACGCTTTCAGCCTATGAAAATGCGGAAGCGGAGAAGCGTGTAACTCCCTCGCTTGAAAATGCGGTAGCTCTCGCAAGGGAGCTTGAAGTTTCGCTGGACTATTTATGTGGCATAGATGCTGCCGGCATAAAAAAGTCTGCCACAGATGAAATGCGGGAATATCTGTACACGCTGACGAGAACGCGCGAGTTACTACCCACCAGTTCCACAATCTATGCGAATACGGAAGGGGAGGACAAATGGGGCGGTGTCACTGAATGGATGAGCGTGAATTTTCAAAAGGGTACTGCGGTGCATTCATTTCTCAAAGGCTGGGCAGATGTGTGGAAGCTATACCGTGATGGCGCGTTGGACGAGGAAATATATGCTGCCGTTGTTGGTTCTCTGTGCGACAAGTATGCGGCGCTCGCGGTGGAGGAGGAAAACGCTGCGACGAAGGATTTGCCGTTTTAACAAGGGGGGTGTGGTATGGCAGCACCATCAAAACGCAAGCGCCGCGCAGACGGCAACTATTCAAAGCAAATCACCATAGGCCGCAAGCCGGACGGGAAGCCCATCCGCAAGACAATTTATGCAAAGACCATTAAAGAGCTGGAGCAGCGCGCGGCGGAGTATGAGCAGCAGCTACGCCACGGCACGCTGTCAAGCAACGAAAAGATCACCTTCGCGGAGCTTGCATCCCTGTGGGTAAAGGACTACACGCCTAACGCGTCAGAGAAAACGCGCAAGGAATACGATGGCTTGTTGAAAAACCATGTAAACCCTGTGATTGGCGGTTACCGCATTATTGACCTGAAAAAACATGACTTGCAGGCGATAATCAACGGCATGACAGAAGCGGGGTTCTCACAGTCGAGCATGAAAAAGACGAAGATCGCGGCGGCGGCTGTGCTCGAATTGGCGCTTGATAACGATATTCTGATGCGCAATGTCTTTGCGCGTGTAAAGGTTCCCGATGTGGAAGCAGAGGAACGTCAGCCATTGACAGAACAGCAAAAGCGGCTCCTTGTAGAGACTTGGCAAGGCCACAGGATGGGGCTTCCGGCGCTTTTGATGATGTATTGTGGATTGCGCCGGGGTGAGCTGCTCGCCCTAACTTGGGGCGATGTAGACACAAAAAACAAGCGCATTACAATAAACAAGGCGGTTTATTATGTTCGCAACGCGGCGGAGATCAAACCACCAAAGAGTAAAGCGGGGAACAGGACAATCCAAATCCCGGACGCGATCATTCCGGCTTTGCAGAACCGCCGCCGCGCTTCCATGTTGGTATGCCCTTCTATGCAAACGGGCGGTGTAATGTCATACACGGCATTTCAGGCCGCATGGAGAAGCTATCAGCACTATTTGAACATTGCAGCAGGAGGAAAGGACGCAAGCCGCTCAAATCCGAAAATACAGGCCGTTGAGCCATTCACTGCGCATCAGCTCCGGCACCCGTATGTCAAGCACACGACAAAAATTTTTAGCTTGCGCTTGAAGTTTTTTCAAGCGCAGCCGGTTCCTGATGCTCTGCGAAAAACTCGCGGAGCTTTTCTGCATCTTCGGGAAGGAGGAAGCCATAACCCTTTCCTCCGATCCTGCAATAAAAAGATATCTTCATGGTCAATACCTCAATCGAAAATGTCTTTGATCTTATACGCGATTTCAATGCGGTTGTCGGGGTACACAAGCACCCTGTCAATGAGAAGGTCGGTCAGTTCGGCAGTCAGCCCTTCGGATTTGAAAATCGCTCTTGCGGCTTCCTGTCGGTTGTCGTGCCGCGTCTGTTCTTCCTGCTTCTGCTTTGCCTGTGCCAATACTACGGCATAGGCGTTTTTTGTTTTCAAAAGCAGTTCATCACACGCCGCCTTTTCTGCCTTGTAGGTATCAAGGTCGATTTCTCCCAAAAGATACCGTTCATACAGTAATCTTTTGCCGTCCTGGAGTTCTTCGATCTGCTGCTCATATTCAGACCGTTCAGGGGCGGCAGCTTCCATACGGATGGTGCCATCGGGGTTAAGGGACGCGGCAGCTTCCATCTGCTTTTTCAGCGTGATAAATACTGCCTTTTCCAGTTCCACCGCATTGATCCTCATTTTATGGCAGCGGCTTTCTTCGTCAGCTTCGGAATGGCGGCAGTAGTAATACGATGTTTTCTGCATTGTGCGGGACAGCGCGTGACCGCAGCATCCGCAAAACGCCTTGCCCTTCAGCGGATAGTCCCGCTTCTTTTTGTTGGGCTGAGAAAACCGGAGCTGGCTGGCCTGCACCTTTTCAAATATCGCTTTTTCAACGATTGCCGGATGGTGGTCGGGGATGATATACCACTTGTCCCTGTCCTTCAAGCGGCTTCGTGTGCCGCCTACTTCAAGGACAGCTCTTTTGCCGATCACATAGGAACCGATGTATCTTTCATCCTCCAAAATACGGAGAACGGTTGATGCACTCCAAATCCCACGGGTACGGGATATGTCATGGGTGTGGTTGCCCCGTGCCGCCTTGTATTCGCCGGGGGTAGGATAACCCCTGCGGAACAGTTCTTTGGCGATTGCGGTGCCGTTATTGCCCTCTGCGGCAAGCTGGAAGATAAGCTGCACAACGGCAGCGGCTTCCGGGTCAGGCTCCATTCTGCCATCGGCACTTTTACGGTAGCCATAAGGACAGATTTTACTCTGATACTCACCGCGCTGCATCTTGGCGTATTTCGCGCTCTTGGTCTTGATGGACATATCGCGGCTGTAATACTCGCTGATAAGATACTTGAAAGCGACATCCATGCCGCCGGTATCGCCCTTGAAATTGTTGGTGTCAAAATCGTCGCTGATGGAAATAAACCGGGTATGGAACAGCGGAAACACACGCTCAATGAAGTAGCCGGTTTCAATGCTGTTTCGTCCGAAGCGGGAGAAGTCTTTGACGATGATGCAGTCAATTCGATTTGCCCGCACCATTTCGATCAGCTTCTGTACCTGGGGGCGTTCAAAGTTTGTGCCGCTGTAACCATTGTCGATGAACTCCAAGATTTCAGCGTTCAGATATTCGGGCATTGCCGCCGCATACTCATTGAGAACAAGGAGCTGGTTTTCAATGCTCAGACTATCGTACTTGTAGTCCTCAATGGACAGGCGGATGTAGAGGGCGATTACATATTTCTGCATTGTTTCAACACCTCCACATAGTTTTCAAATTCACTCTGGAACCGATAGCAAACCGTGATCTGCCTGTCGTGGGATACCTCGATACGGTCAATCAGTCTTTCAATCAGGGCGGCGGTCAGTTCCCGGTCAGCTTTGATACTTTCTGCATCTCGTGCCAACGCCTGGTACTGCTCGATCCGCTCGTCCATAGTTCGCAGACCATCTTCCAACTGCTCAACTTCCAGAGCAATGTCAGCAATCTTGCTTTCGTACTTTTCCTTGTAGTCAAAGTATTCGTCCTTGGTGAGAACACCTTGGATAAGGTTTTCATAAAGGCTCCGCACGATGCCGCGCAACCTTTGGATTTCCTGCTTGCGGCTTGTGATCTTGTCCCGCAGCTCTGCCCGTTCAGCGGCCTGCTGGGGCTGTTCAGCCAATGACAGGCTGTATTTACCCAACGCAGTATTGAGTGCTTCCTGAAGCATATCTGCCAGCATATCCAACAGTACATCCTCACGGATGGTCGCGCCGGGGCAGGAATCTTTGCTGATCCTGCTTCTGCTCAGACAATGGTACAGGTACACATCATCGGTCTTTTTGCGGATATTTCTCTGTCTGTGCAAGCTGCCGCCGCAATGGGAACAGAACACCTTGCCTTTCAGAATGTTCGGGGTATAGGATTTGACTTCCCGTGCCTTGGCGCGCTGTGCGGTTTGGTCGAGGATTTTCTGTACCGCCTCAAACTGTTCCCGGCTGATGATTGCTTCGTGAGTGCCGCGAACAATCGTCCATTCATCGGCATCTGCCTTGACTTGTCTGTGGTCTACGGTTTTGGTCTGCCCCTGGACGAGATCTCCGGTGTAAACTTCGGAGCGGAGAATTACGCCGACTGTCCGGGTCTGCCATTTGCCGTTACCCAACAGATTTTCATGGGTGATCGTACCCTGGGTTTTCTTGTAGTGGCTCGGAGGTAAGAAACCTTCCTCATTCAGCCGCACGGCGATGGTATTCAGCCCCGCGCCCTCATAAGCCCATTGAAACATCTTCTGCACTACGACGGCGGCAACCGGGTCGATGATAAGCTGGTGGCAATCGTCCTTTGCTTTCAGATAACCGTAAGGAGTACGCGCCCCGATAAACTTTCCGTCCTTCATAGCCTGCCGCTGCTGCGCCCTGATCTTGCGCCCAATATCTAAAGCATAGGCTTCATTTATCATGTTGCGCAGAGGAATGATGATACCGGAATGGGCATCCTCCGGGGCGGCGGTGTCGTAGTTCTCATTGACCGCGATAAAGCGGATGTTTCTGATACGAAAATACTGCTCAATATAATAGCCGGTGTCGATGGTGTTCCGCCCCAAACGGGAAAGGTCTTTGACAATTACGCAGTTTACATGACCGGCTTCAATATCGGAGAGCATCTGCTGGAAGCCGGGACGGTGGAAGTTCGTTCCCGTAGCTCCGTTGTCGATGTAGGTATTGTAAACAGTGATCTCCGGGTTCTGTTCCAGAAACCGGGCGATAATCAACTGCTGTGTTTCAATGGATGCGCTTCGGGTATGGGAATCTTCTACCGAAAGACGGACATAGATAGCAGCGCGGCAAGTGTTATCGACTTCCGGTGCGATAACGGCAACCGTTTCTTTTCTGCTTTTTCTTGCCATACTTAACCCGCCTTTCTATGTTCAAATTCTTCGGTCTGCTGATTCTGCGCCGCCAGCTTAATGAGCTGCAACGCCTTTTTGTATTCGTCCTCGTAGGTAAAGGCAATCGCCAGTTCTTTCTTTCCCATGACACGGATGCTCTGTACCATGTGGATGAGCGCCCTGCGGTCTAAGGTTTCCAGAGTGGCAAACTGCGTAAACTGAGAAATCCAGCGGTTCCGCTCACTTCTGTTTTCCAGCACATCGGTCAGTTTTTCTTTGAGGACACGGATGCTTTCCTTGATGTCCTCTGCCTGCTTGGTGTACTTGGCTTTATAGGAAGCGTATTCTTCCTTGGTGAGCATACCACCCACAAGGCTTTCATAAAGCCGCGCCTTGAACTCCAAAACCTGTTCCAGACGGCGCTCATTGTCGGTGATATGGTCGCTGTATTCTTTGGCAAGGGCTTGATTGATGCTTGCTTGGTCAATGTCGGCAAGCAGCGTTTCCAGAGAGGCCACATTGTCAATGTAGGCTTTCAAGCTGTCCCGCACACAGGCGATCAGGCTGCTTTCTTTGAGCATAACCGGATGGGTACAGCCCTTTTTCTTTCCGGTAGGGCAATAATAGTAGTGGTACTCCTTGCCGCCTGCACGGTTGGTTTTACGGGTCATACGACTGCCACAGCAGCCGCAGATCAGAATACCGGAGAACAGGTACACGGTATCTTCCTTGGGAGAAGTCCGGGTGTCCAGCCCCTTGATACGCTGCACCAGTTCAAAGTCCTGACGGGCAATCAGCGGTTCGTGGGCTTCCGGTACACGCACCCATTCAGAAGCGGGGCGCTGTTCCATCTGTTTGATTTTGTAGTGGGGTGTACCCTGTTTGCCCTGTACCAAAGTTCCGGTATAGGTTTCATCCTGTAAGATGCGGATGATGGTAGTTGCCGACCATTTGCAATCGGCTTTGTCGGCGTAGCCCTTTTTTGCATAGGGCAGACCGTTGTTTTTCTTGTAGGCCAGCGGAGAGAGAATACCCAGCCGGTTCAGCTCCGCCGCGATCTTGGAAGCACTTGTGCCCTCCAGCCGCATACGGAAAATATCACGGACAACGCGGGAAGCGTAAGGATCGGGAACAAGCTGATTCTTATTGTCCTCGGACTTCATATAGCCATATACCGTGAACGCTCCGACGAAATCACCGTTGCGCCGCTTTACATCCAGCGAGGTACGGGTCTTGATGGAAATATCCCGGCAGTAGGCTTCGTTCATTATGTTTTTTACCGATACGGTAAGATCATCGCCGCTGCTGTCGTGAGCGGTGTCGATGTTGTCGGTGATGGCGATAAAGCGCACACCGTAAGCCGGAAACACCCGGCGCAGATAGCGGCCTGTTTCGATATACTCGCGCCCCAGGCGGGAGAGGTCTTTCACGATAACGCAGTTGATGTTGCCATCGGTGATGTCCTGCATCATTTCCTTGAACGCGGGACGGTCAAAAATAATGCCGCTGTAACCGTCATCAATCTTTTCGGACACAACCTCAATATCCGGGTTGCGCTCCACAAAGTTTTCAATGAGCTTGCGCTGATTGGAAACGCTGTCGCTCTCGCTGGAGCGGTCATCTGTGTAAGACAGACGAATATAAGCTGTTGCTTTGAATTTAGGCATGAAAAAGCACTCCTTTCTCCCGGATTGCTCCCGCATGAAAAGAGTGGTTATCAGGTCTATTAAGTTTTCATCCTTTTCCACACCTATTGTAGCACTCTCTGCGGAAAAATGCGAGTTTGTCGTTTACCGCAAAATGCCTTGCAGACATTCTTCCAAAGTTACCCCATTACCGGCGAAGCAGGCGTTCACCACAAATTCGCCGCAGCGGAAGCGGTAAGGGTTTTTGATCTGACGGATAAAGGCGGTAATGCGTTCTTCCTTCGGCAAGTCTTTGTCTACCGAGATTTCACGAATGTCCACCAGCTCATCCGCATGGTTTCTTAATTCATTCTGTGTCGATTGCATCATGGTGATCTCCTTTCCTTGGTCTATGGGTTTTCCTTAAAGCCACATGAATACGCTGACGGGGAAACCGTCAGCGCATGGTATCTGACTTCGAGGATTAGCTGCGCCGGTAAGGTTGGAGCCGCATAACATAGGCAGAAAACGGCGCGGCTGTCCTGTTCGTTCTTTTGAGATCATCCATCCTGTTTGCCACGCACCCCGGATGGTAGGCATGATGCAGGCCGCCCCTGGCAGGGCTGTCATAACTCCACGATACCGCTGTCCGAAGGACTGGCGCATACCGCAGGGTTCCCCCTCAAGTCTGTGGGAGGGCGTGAGCAAGTTTCATTATCCGCCGCGCTGTCATCGCGCCCGATTTGCCAAACCGGGTCTAAGGCTGCGTAGATCGCTCGGATAGCTTGTCCAGAATCACCTCCTTAGAGCTATCGTCATGGCGGCGCACCTTATGCCGCTATCACGCGGGTTTTGTGCCTGCATCATGGTCTATTCAGTTGTCAACGATCAGTGAAAGGTTTCGTGGAGAATGTCCCTTCACCTATCATCTTTTTTAGGGCGATTTTTTAAGTATTTTTACTTCCAGTCAGGAAACTTTTTTGAAATTTTTTTGTGAGCCAACTCAATGGAGTAGAATACAGCCGGTGCAGACACACCTTCTAACTCTGCAATTTCCTCCAAAGACTTCTGTTCCACTTCATACATCCAAAGTCTACGGAACTGCGTTTCCGTCAGCTTGTCCCTGATCTGAGAAACCATTGCAGATGCCTGTCTGTGCCTTTCTGCTCTTTCATGCTGGCGATCCACAACCACATCAATGGCAGGAATGGCAAGCGCAGCTTCGGACAGGTCATCAATGGACATATTGTGCTTGCCCTCTACCACATCACGATTGTCCTCGGTGTGGTAGTTTTCATCCGACCAGGACTTCCACTTCTGAAATTCTTCCTCGCTGGCGAAGTCCTCGCAGGTCAGACGGACGATGTTTTCGTTGGCGTCTATGTAAACGATGGCGCTGGCATCTTTCTTATTCAGCGCATAGCTGCTTTTTCTGTTAAACATATTTTGTCCTCCGTTTTGTTTTGGGTGGGTAATGAACCGAACCCAAACTGGCGGAGAACGACAGCCAACAGAAAAGCTGTGAAAACGACAAAAAGCGCCCGACTGGTCAAAGACCAATCGGGCGCACGGGGATGCAGAACCGCAGGATGCTACACAGTATAGTACATACTCAACGCCGGACTTCTCCGCAGGGGGAGCTACGCTTTTTTTAGCTGGTGAAGATCATGGGTATTGTGCAGAAAACCAAAAATAAGCACGGCGGCATCCTCCTATGTGCCGCCGCGTACTTACACAGTGTTAGGGTCGTCGAAGATTTCTGACGAGCAAAAAGAAACGGCGGCTCTGAATTTCCTCAAAAGCCGCCGCTTCAAATAGGCGTGTCAAATGGTCTGCTGTACGACGGCTTTTTTTCTTTTGCCGTCGTGCGGCAGATCATTCTATATTCAGTTATTTTTTGGCTCCTTTCGCATAAAGATCATCAAGAGGATATACACAATCAATCCACTTGAAAAAGCTGCACACATCAGTACAAAGAGCCATCTAACCACTTTAGGACTTACATCAAAGTATTTTGCCAGACCACCGCAAACACCGGCTAAAACCTTTCCTTGTCTGACTTTATATAATTTTTTCTTCATGCTTTTTTCCTTTCTGACTATGATTTAATCCGACTAACAGAACGGCTGCCAGACAGCCGCACAATGATAGTGCAATGATGCAGCAAGCCAGCTCTTGAACAGTCGTTTCATAATATCCCGACACACCAAACACCGCTGTAATCGGGTAAAAGTGCTTCAATGCGTTAGACATACTCATAAACAATGCCGAAAATGAATATATTTCAGCCAGCAATAACGCCAGCCAATAGCTTTTTTTCATGTAAGGGACAATGGCGATAATAGGTGATACCGCAAAAAACACTCCAGCCCCTTGTATCAGATACATCTTTAAGAAATCAAGAACTGTCTCGATAGAAAGTGCTGAAAAATGCAGCACTGCTTCGATTGCAAGGGTTATGATAAAGAGCAGTAAATAAATCAGAACACTCAAAACAAAAGTGACAATCATCTTTGCAGCAGTCAATTTTGTTTCGTTTATGGGAACTAAACGAAGATGTTTTATCGTATCGTCCTGTTCTTCTCTGCAAATCATATAACTGCCGAGCAATGCGATCATGGCTGGAAGTATGAACATTGTAGCCCATGTTAAGGCGGTAGCCATATACCAACCGCTGCTTTCTGAAAAGTCCACACCGTGAACCGTAGTTTTCCCGCCTATAAAGACAAAAACGGCAATAAAAACAGTAGCAAATGCGGTCAATAAGAGGATATTTGAGCGACGAAGTTTTTGACATTCCGCCCATAGTAATATTCGCATTGTTTCACCTCACTTTCTTCTGTTCAATGTCACCATTGCAAACAGCGTAGCGGCAACGCTCCACAGGAAGATACCGAGAATTGCCACAGGAGCATGAACAGCCTGCGGAAGCGTAAGCCCCGGAATATCCCCACTTCTTGAAACAATAACCGAAACGCAGGAAAGGGGGTGCAGATACATATTGATAGGGGTCATAAAGAACCCCGCAAAAGCGTATATCAGGGTGATGCACACCGACAGGATATAACCTTTTTGGGATGCTGTGACTGCCAACACCGGAAGCATTGCGAAAGCGGTAAACAAAGCAATCTCCAAACATTTTTTCATCAGAAAGAATATGCTGCCCCATTCAAATACCACATATCCAGGTAGTACGCTGAACAAAACAGAAGCAATGGCAGTAATCAACATAAAGCAAACGGAATAGATCAACACCACAAAGAACTTGCTGAAAAAATAACCCAATCTGCTGACTGGCACAATCCAAAGTTGTTTGAGCATATCATACCGATTTTCGTTATACATGAGTATCGTACACAACATTCCCAAAACAAACGGCAGGATAATCAACATCGTATATCCGAAAGCAGACCACTTATAAAATGCTGCGGGGTCTATTCCAGTCTTGCCAAAATAGCCGTAATACAAAAATGCGAAGAAAGGCATAACGAGGGATGCCAGCAGCATGAGCCATACAAGTTTCCTGCGGCGCAGTTTCATAAATTCGATCTGGATCAGTTTAAGCAATGCCCTCACCTCCCGTAATCTTCTTGAAGTAGTCCTCCAAGGTATCGTTACAGAGCTGGGAGCTGGCTACGGCTATATTCTGCATGACAAGGGCTTTATTGACCGCAGCCATATCCAAAGCGGTATCATAAATGCGAAGCGTCTGATCGCCTTGTACGGAATAATCTTTCAGTCCAAATTGACGCTCCAAAATCAAGGTTGCTTTCGGCACATTAGAAACTTCCAGAAGGATATATTTGCTGTTTTTCTTTTCCAGTTCCGCCATGCTGGTTTCTTCCAGCAGAACGCCGTGGTCGATAATGCCAATTTCATCAGCCAGCACAGCGATTTCCGAAAGAATATGGCTGGAAAGTAAAATAGTCTTGCCGTGTTCTACGCTCAATTTGCGGATAAACTCACGCATTTCAGCAATACCGATGGGGTCAAGGCCGTTGGTCGGCTCGTCCAAGATCAGCAGCTCCGGGTCATGGAGGATGGCGTTTGCAATCCCAAGCCGCTGCTTCATGCCAAGGGAATACTTGCTGAACAGCTTTTTATCCTTATAAGGCAGGCCGACGATCTCCAAGGCATCCTTTACCGCGTTAGGAGCGGCGGTCCCGCGCAGCCTTGCGAAAATCTCCAAATTCTCTGTCCCGGTCAGGTTGGGATAAAATCCCGGTGTTTCGATAATGGCACCAATACGGGGATAGACACGCTTTTCTCGGCCCTTGATATTCTGTCCGAACACAGACACTTCGCCGGAAGTAATAGGGGTCAATCCCAGGATCATTTTCATAATCGTGGTTTTGCCTGCTCCGTTGCGCCCCAACAGGCCATAAACCCGTCCTTTTCTTACATGAAGATCAACACAGTTGACGGCTTTCTGCCCGCCATACATTTTTGTCAGTTGTGTTGTTTCAATCATAAAATCATTCATAGATAATCCTCGCTTTCTGAATGTGACAATTCAACCGTGTGCAGACGGAAGTATCACTATCCAAAGTATAGCGCACGAACCTTGCCATAACCTTGCCGGAACCTTGTTTTTTTCTTGTTTTGAAAGCAAGAAAAGCCCCGTGTTGTCACAGGGCTTTCGGCAACAGCACCGTAAATGTGGTTTCAGTTCCGGGAACGCTGGCCGCCGTGATCGTCCCTTTGTGGGCGGTGACAAGTTCCTTTGCGATAGAAAGTCCAAGCCCATTTCCCTTCACGGACCGGGAATGATCGCCCTGATACATTCTTTCAAAGATGTGCGGAAGGTCACTGGATGAAATACCCCTGCCATTATCCGCCACCATGATCTTGACCCGATGTGCTTCATCCTCGATACCCAAAGTCAAATGGTCGGCACCGCTATGGGTGAGAACATTCTGCAAAAGGTTATTCAGTATGCGGGTATATGCGTTTAGATCAGCACGGACAGGACACTCTTTTTCGGGAATATCAATGTTATATTCCATATCTGCACTTTCCAGGATGGGGACCCACTCCGCAACCACATTCCGGGTCAGTTCGTTAATATCGAATACACTGAAATGATATATCTGTTCCCCGGCATCCAGCTTCACCCACTCAAACAGAGTTGCCACAAATTCTTTCAGGCGGTTGGCCTTTTCAAAAGCAACATGGATGTATTCGTCTTTTTCGGCGCCTTCCACAAATCCGCTTTCGATTGCCTCCAGATACCCCACAAGAGAAGCCAATGGTGTTTTTACATCATGGGAAAGGCTTGTCATTAGGCGTTTATATGCCTGCTCCGCCTGCTTTTGCTGAATGAGCCGGGATTGGCTCGTTATTGCAATCTCATTAATGTCATAGCAAATCTGCCTTGTCATATCATTTTTCTGTGTCAGCACCCGCCTGTTCAGGTTGCCGTCTTTCAGATCCTTCAAAGCCTCATTGATAAAGGAAAGCTGCTGCCGGACACGAAGCAGATTTGCAACCAGATACAGGATCACGAACAAGGAAACAATAAGCCCCGCCAAAAGATACACATTGATATCCATTTTCACGCCTCCTTATTGAAGCGATACCCCACACCGCGCACCGTCTGGATATAAAAGGGCTGTTCCGGGTCCGGCTCAATTTTCTTTCTTAACTTGCTGATAAAAGACATAATATTGCTGTCATCAAAAGCATAATCTTCTTCCCAGACTTGCGTGTATATTTGCTTTTTCGTGAATACACGCCCTTTGTTTCCTGCCAAGAATAAAAGTAAATCAAATTCTTTGCCAGTAAGATCAATGATATTACCGTTTATTGTCACAAGTCGGTTCGCCTTATCAATAACCATTTCTTTGAAAATAATAGATTCCGTTTCGCCCCCTGTTGAGGGATTCAAGGTGGTAAAGCGTCGAATCAGGGAATTGACGCGAGCTGTAAGTTCATTGATACCAAAGGGCTTTGTCAAATAATCATCAGCACCAATACGCAAGCCAAGAACTTTGTCACTCTCATCATTTTTTGCTGTAAGCATAAGTACCGGTACAATGCTAACCTCTCTTATTTTTCTCAAAACTTGAAAACCATCTATGTCCGGCAGCATTACATCTAAAATGATAAGTGAACAGTTATTTTCACTTGCAAGCCGTAATCCCTCTGCTCCGTTATGTGCGGTAATAACAGATAGATTTTCCTGTTCTACACATTTTTTCATAAGAGCGCAAAGTTCCTTATCATCATCAATCAGTAAGACACTATTCATGTATTTCTCCCTCCTTTCTGTCCATATTCATTTGCCGTCGTGCGGCAGATTGACTTCTATTCAGTTGATCCAAGTGATCATCAGCTCATGCAAACAGAACTGGGGGCATACCTGCTTCTGGCATTAAGAAAGCGAAGTAAGTAAATGCGATAAAAAACAATGTAATCAAAAGCAGTCCGACTTTACCAACAAGTGATGTTTCATATCTGCGCTTAAACAGCACAGTGTTCAGCACTAAGGAAACGAAACAGATAATCACATCTAAGACAAAGTTAATTATTAGGATTGTTTTGATCTTTCCCATGAAACCCAGAGTGAAAAATGCAAGTATATAAATGCCATAATTCAAACATATCCACTTGATGATTTTTCTTGACGATAGTTTTGATAACTGATACTTTTTCATTTGTTTCTCCTCTCTGTCCCTACTCATTGTTATGAAGCGTTTTCTATTACTCTGATTTCATAGACGGTCGGATAGTAAAAGGGTGTTTCTTCAGTAAAAGCGTCTTTCAAAGTAACTTTTACCTTCGTTCCTGGCTGCAAGTCCTCAACGGATATTCTGTTTCCGTTTGCATCAAGCAGCTTTGTTTCCTCCCCTATATGCAGGGAATTCAAAGGACTCCCGTAGATTTCCGTTGTGCGCTCCACAATCAGACGGTTTTCCCCGGCCGGCATGGTGACGGTTTCCTTTACGACAGCTTCAAAGTTCTTTTCAGACCATTTCGGAATATTTGTAAGCAGCGCAAAAACAGCCACAACCAACAGTACACCAATTCCCACAAAATAGATTTTTTTCTTCTTCATGTTTGCCCCCTCATGATACTTGATGTTTCTTGAAGCCAAGCCTTGCAAGGGGCAGCATAGCCGCCGTAAGGAGCGCGTACAGAATGGCTCTCACGGTAAATGCGTCCAAGACAAGCCCTCCAAACTGATAGGAGATATATTTTCCAACCTCCGGGATAGTGGAACGGTACGGAAGCAGGAACAGGGTCAGATTGTATATGCCCGTCGTTCCGTTGGGTGAGAGGAACAGCGGAATGAAAAGGACAGGCACAAGCACGATCAGCACAAGGTACGGACTTTTCATTTTTGCAGATAACAGGAGCGTCAAGCCGATCATGGCAAACAGCACAAGATAAACTACGCCCAAATTCACAAGAGCAGCTTGCAGGAATGTAAAAGGGTACGGTATGGTGGTGTTTGCGATTTGCAGCGGCAAATCCCACCCGTCAAAGCCAAATGCCGCAAGGGGCAGACCAAGAGCCACAACTACATGAAGCGTAAAGGAAAGCCCGCCAAACAGATAGGACGCTATGATTTTCGCCGTTGTCAGTTTCGTTTTCCCATACTTTGCGGATAAGATAACTGCGTCCGTACCGGCTTGATACTCGCCGGAAAAAACAGGGGCGATAACGATACAGACCGCCAAGAGCGCAAACATCAGCAGTTCAAAGCTGCTTATGATGATTTCCCACCCGTCGTAATATCCATAGGTAAAAGGCGCGTCAACCTTGCTGTTCGTATCCTGCCAATAGGCTTTCTGTTCCTCGGACATTGCGCGGGAAGCGTCATTTAACAGCCTTTCGATTTTTTCCTGTCTTGCGGCGTAGAAGTCTGTACCCTCGGAAATATCCAACTCCGGCAGCTTGTTATAGCCCGCACTCTCATTGGGATTGACATAGTTCTTTGCAATCATGTTCAGCAGATCTTCACGGGGAGCGATACCGTCCCAATATGCGCTGTCAATCAAAAACTGTTCGTAACCGTCAAATCCCACATTATCGGGATTTTCAAAAAGCTGCTGTACCTCCCGGATTGTTTCTGTGACATACTCATTTGTCAGAGGGACGGAATAATCCGCAGCCTGTTCCTTTTCGTAGGCAATACCCTCCAAGCCTTTGATTACGCCGTCTTGATTGTAAGTCTGGAATTGCAGGACAGGCAGACCGAACAGGAACGCCGTCACAAGCAGACTTGCCGCCATGACGATAAGCGTTGATTTTTTACGCAGGATTTTCAGAAATTCATATTTTATCAGCATTGTTTATTCGCTCCTTTCCGTTTCGGCTTCTTCCCCGAAGTGGTACAAAAACAAGTCCTCCAAGCTCGGCGGGACGGTGATTGCTTCCGCTGCCGGGGCTGTGTCGTGTATCATACGCAAGCGCACCTTGCCGTTTTCATGGTGCAGATTGACAACAGAAAAGCGGCTGCTGTATTCTGCGGCTTCCCGGTCGCTCACCAAAAGCTCCCATACCTTGCCGTTGATACTGTCCGTGACGGTAGCCATAGGCTCCTGCAGCAGAAATGTACCGTCTTTCATCATCAGAATGGTATCTGCGATATAGGAAACGTCAGACACGATATGCGTTGACAGAATGACGATTTTTTCCTTTGCAAAGTCGGATATGAGGTTGCGGAAGCGCACACGCTCTTTGGGGTCAAGTCCGGCGGTCGGCTCGTCAAGTATGAGAATGTCCGGGGCGTTTAGTTCTGCCTGTGCGATACCTAAACGCTGTTTCATGCCGCCGGAAAAGGACTTGATTTTCTTGTCTGCCACCTCATGCAGATTAACCAATTTCAATAATTCCTCTGTACGTTTTTTCGCTTCCTGCTTACCAAGTCCTTTGACCGCCGCCATGTATAACATAAATTCGCGGGCGGTGAAGTCCGGGTAAAAGCCGAAGTCCTGCGGCATATACCCCAAATGGGCGTAGTAGTTTTCCCCTAACTCGTCAATGGTCTTTCCGTTCAGACAAATTCTGCCGGAAGTGGGCTTTAAGACACCGCAGATCATACGCATTAAAGTTGTCTTGCCCGCGCCGTTTGCACCAAGCAGACCATACACCCCCGGCGTAAGAGTGGTGCTAACATCATCAACAGCGCGTTTTGTGCCATAGTGCTTGCACAAGTGCTGTAATTGTAATTCCATATATGAAAACCTCCTTGTCTTTCTGATAGGCATACAAAAAAGGTAGGCAGCCTATATAAAAAGTATAGACTGCCTACCTTATGTGCGCCTTTTGCGTATCTTAATTTAACCTTAATTTGCGTCTTTCCCAAGCGGAAGCGTTATTATAAATTCTGTCCCTACACCGGGGCTGCTCTTTGCGGAAATATCGCCGCCGTGAAGCGTGATAATCTGCTTTGCAATGGCAAGCCCAAGCCCGCTGCCCTCTGGTCGCTCTTTGGTGTTTGTCCCTCTGTAATAGCGGCTCCACAAGCCGGACAGTTCCGCTTCGTCCATGCCGTTCCCATTATCGCAAATGGAAATAGATAGTCTGCTATCCGGGGCTTTGTTGACCGTTATCTTGACTTTGGTATCAAGGGGGTTATGCACAAGGGCATTGATAACGATATTCCCGACAGCGCGGCGCAACAGGTCGGGGTCAACCGCAACGGTCAGTTCCGGCATATCGCTTTCAAACTCTATCGCTCGATTTGAAAAAGTCGGGTCGTTTGCAATGTCGATCACCAATTCTTTTAAGAAACGTACTATCCGGGTTTCCTGCGGGGCAAAAGGAAAAGCCCCAGCTTCAAGCTGATAGGTCAGCTTCAAGTCATTCATCAGCTTTTCCATGTGATTGACGTTCTTCGATATAATTTTCCCGTAGTCCTGCACCGTCTGTAAATCAAGGCTGCGCCCCTCTGCAAGAAGCTCCGCATATCCCTTTACCGGGGAAAGGGGCGTTTTCAAGTCATGGGTGATGTTGGCGATCCACTCCTTGCGGGTACGGTCGGTTTCCTCTTGTATCTGTTCGCTGCGCCGGATTTCCATATCCATTTTGTTAAGTGAGCCGTAAACTTCGCTGAATATGCCTGTTTCTTTCATAGGCTTATAGCCGTTGTCCGTTATATCTCTGATACCGCCGATAATGGTTGACAGCTTCCGTGACAGCCAAAACGCATAAGCAAAGGCAGCAAGGACAACGACGCAAGCGGAAAAGAGGATAACATTTTTTGCAAATGGCGACAGCCGCGCCACGTTCTCGCCGTTGTAGTACAGCATATATTTTCCCACGGCATAGGGGAAGCCCACAACATAATTTATCGTCCTGTCCGAAAGGGTAACGTCGTCAATATAAACCGTATGCCCGTTTTCATATCTGCTTTCTGAAAGAGCGACAAGCTCCGCCATGCTGTAACTTTCCGGGTAGTGGGCGGGCTTGTTGTGAGAAAATACTTCTTGCCCGGTTTCGTCAACAACCTGCAACCACAAGCCGTATTCGTCCAAATCGTCCAAGCCGGATTGCTTCACGCTGATACCACCGTCTTTTTCCTCTATCCAAAAGGAAAAATTGTCGGTAAAGGTATCCGGCCATGAAGCAAGGCTTAATCCCTCCGGCTCCGGGATTGCAAAGACATAGTAAAACATACCAAATGCCGAAACAATTAGAATGACAAAAAGGGCTGCCAGTATGACCGCTGTATGCAAAAAGGGCTTGTGTTTCAGTTTATTTCTCATAGGGATTTACCAACTTGTAGCCCAAGCCTTTCATTGTGATAAGGTATTCCGGGGAAGCGGGATTGCTTTCAATCTTTTCCCGCAAGTGCCGGATATGCACCATGATTGTGTTATCGCACCCGAAACTGTCTTCGCCCCACACCGTTTCATACAGCCGTTCCCGGCTGATCACGCGCCCGATATTCTGCGCCATGTATTGCAGGATTTCAAACTCACGGGCGGTCAGTTCGATTTCCTTTCCGTCCTTGGTCACCCGGCAGCCCTCCGGGTCAATGTTCAATGCTCCTACGGTCAAAGGCTGTGCTTTGGGTGGACGCTGTCTGTACTCTGTCCGGCGCAACTGCGCCTTTACCCGGAAAGCTACCTCCTTGGGGCTGAACGGCTTTGTAACGTAATCGTCCCCGCCGACAGCCAAGCCAAGTATTTTATCCAATTCATCATTTTTGGATGAAAGGAACAGGATCGGACAATGGGAAAACTCCCTTATTCGCTTACAGACCTCGTAACCGTCAAGTTCTGGCAGCATAACGTCCAGGATAATCATATCGGGCTGTAATTCCCTGCAGGAGCTTACCGCGGAAAGGCCGTTGTCGATTTTAATGATGTTGTCAAATCCTTCGATGATAAGCGACTTTTCCAACAGATCCAAAATATCCAGTTCATCATCAACGATCATAATTTTATAGTCACTCATTCAACGCCCTCCTTTCCGGGATTACCATTTTTGAAGCGCCTGTCAGCAGGTTTTTCGGCATCTTTCGGGACAAGCCAGATCGTTGCCATCTTCACCGCTCCAGGGATACGGCCTGCGGCGCACAGATAATTTATCCATCGTGGGGATACGCCCCACTTTTCACTTGCTTCTTTCAAAGTCATGTAATCCATACAGCACCTCCATATTACATTATAATTCGTCTGCTCGAATAATGCAAGGCGCAAGAAATCCTACTATTGGAATTATTATAGCATACGCATACAGATGTGAATTTTTCTACCACCTATACGATCTGTCCGAAAACAGGCAGCCGAGCGCATGAGGAAAAGACGCGCCCTTGTTACGCAGTAGGGGCAAAAAGAACTTGCTTTTCAAGGGCTTCCGGGCGCGGCGGCTATTTCGATAGCCGCCGTGTCCCGTCTTTTTGCTGCTTATTATAATCCCATTTCCTTAAACGTATCAGCCATGCCCGCAACAAAGCTCCATTGCCGTTTCATGTAGTTGTGCATAGCGTCGGTATTCGCTTTATAATCCGCATACACCAAATCCAAATCATCAAAGTGCTGCATAATTGCGTTTACCGCATGATAGCCACTTTCCATTCCGGCAGAAATGCCCTCACCCATAGGATTTAGGAAGCCCGCGATTTCACCCGCGAACAATACCCGTCCTACGCCGTAATCAATGGCGCAGCCGGGGCGAATGTGGGGCATAAGCCATTTATCCACCTTTAGCTGCTTATCAATCCGCAGATTGTGTTTTTCTTTCATGTAGGCGATAAACCGGGAATAGTAGTATTCGGCATTGCTGCTGTTCTTGACGGACACGCCCAAAACCAACTGATTATCCTTGACATTAAACCATGCGTCATATTCGGACAATTCCGGCTGTAAATAGGCATGGAAAAAGCGGTAGTCTAAATCAATGCTGCCTTGATTAAACGTCTGATATGTTGTGATGTATTGCAGATCGCGGTTAAGGAGCTTCTTTTTGAGTGTACCAACCACGCCCTCACAGTCGATAACATATCTTGCCTGTTCGGTATAAGCCTGTTCGCCTTTCAGCGTCACGGTCACAATCCCGTTTTCTTCCACGCATGAAAGAGCCGCCGTATGATCTCTGACCTCTGCACCGGATTGAGCCGCCTTGTCTGCAAGCCATTTGTCAAAGGAGCTGCGCCACACGTTAAGTCCGTCTTGCTCAAAGCGGAAAGACTTGCCCTTATCGTCGGTGAAAATCATTCCCCGGTTTTCTGTTGGAGCGCACATAGTAGAAGCCGGGACAGCTTCACCGAAATAGGTCTGCACCAAATCCATAGTTTTCTTTATAAGCTGCCCGGAACAGGATTTATAACGCGGCATTTTGAATTTTTCCACTAACAGCACTTTATAGCCCTTTGTGGCTAAAGTCTTGGCGGCGGTGCTACCCGCAGGCCCCGCGCCAATCACAATAACGTCATACATTTTCTTGACCCCCGTTTTCTCTTTTCAAAAGTGCGAGTAGGCACTAACAGTTCGTAGAGTTCTTTTTACAGCCAACCATTTTTTAATGCAGAAGCTGTGTTGCCTTTTTACTTTTCCATTCGCTGTGTTCTCCCGCATCTAGCTCTATGGCAATACAAACCGTAAAACCATAGGTATCAGCAAAATTAGAATGCTTCCGGCTATACATACACCGATTACTTTCTGAAAACCTCTTTTTTGCTTTTCGGTCATAGCTGTGTTTCTCCACTTGATTCTCTCTTGTGAAACGCCCTGCCGATACCATTTCCGATAATGGCAATTACCGCATAAGCAAGAATGTAAGCCCATGCCGACGCATTATAAAAAATAAGAATCGTAGGCGAAAATAAGATTGCGGTGGTAAGCGGGAGCAGAAAATCAAATCTCTGTCGAACGCCATATATAACGGCGCAGATTAAGGTCAGCAGAGGGATTACAAGCAACAGCATAAACATACCGCTACCTGTATCTTTGATAAGCAGGGACAATACATAAAAGGCTGTTGCCAATATAATCATATAGGGAAGCAATGCTAATAGTCTTTTCTTCATTCACCGTGTCCTCCTTTTTTCAAATCTTCGAAAACCAATAAATCTCTCGGATAATAAAGCCGCCGATCAGAGCGGCAATAAAAATCGCCATAGCGCTTGTTGGCAGCTCAGAACAGAAAAGCCATACTCCGATCAAACGGATATATATAATCGCGGTAAGCCAATGTGTGAGTTTATACTTGTATCGCTTTTCGCTATTTTGATTATTATAGTTCACCTTCCTGACGAATACAAGAAACATTTTGTGAATTATAAAGTGTTGATTGAACGCATATAATATCATTCCCAGGAAACACTATGAAATATAGAATGTAAGAGGGTGATGTTATATGGCTAAGATTGAAGATTGTCCTGGGTTTGAAACCTTTGGCGCTGATGTAAAGGCTGCGAGGGAAGCTCTGAATATCTCCCGCAGGGCATTGGCAGAACAGGTCAGCATTGATCCGCGTTATCTTGCCAATATCGAATTGGAACAGACGGTTCCGAGTGTACCCGTGGTTCTGCAACTGATTCGGATATGCAAGCTGCCAGTTGAGCGTTATTTCAATCCTTCGCTTATTGCGGAGATCAGCGAACAGCGCCGGAGGGTCAACCACAAATTGCAACTCTGCCCGGAAAAATATCTTCCAATTATCGAGGCAACGATTGACGGAGCAATCAAACTGGACGAATAGAGGTCGCTTTACGAATAAGTGAAGCGGCCTCTATTTTTCGCTGTACGACAAGTGGTTACGGAGAGGTACGAAACGAGAAGGCAAGAAAGCGGCAAGCAATGCAAAGCGGGACCCACTTTGCGAAAACTGCCAATTTCCGCTCATGCGGAAACCGACAGTTTCGTGCTTGTTGAGGCTCCGCCCCAATCCCCGCAGAACACAAAAGTTGTGTTCTGGAACGCAGGATAAATCCTGCGGCTACGCGATTTTTCAAATCGCTGGATGGCAGGCAGCTTAACGCTGCTCCGCCTCTTTCTCTTTTTGCACATTCGGTTCCTCCCGTACTTCTTCCAGCTCCAAAATGCGGTCAATATTCGCCTTGGCGGTCAGCAGCTCCTTCATATCCTCGCGGGCTTTCCGGTACTCGGCGTATGCCGCTTTTTTTTCTGTCATCAGCGCGGCGTATTCGGCCTGCAAACTCTTGACAGTGGGGAGTTTCTGGATGCCCTGGTCATCGAAAAACTTCTTTGCCGCCTTATGGAGTGTGATCTCACTTTCATGCTCCGCAAGAAACTTCTTGGAGTAACCGGCCTTGCGATAGGCAACATAGGTATCGCGGGTCTTGGCATAGTTGATGATGTGAGTTCGCATCACGGCAATCTCCGCCATACGCGCTTCTGCGGATTTGATTTTCGCAGAAAGTTCATTGAACCTGGTGGAAGCTGCCGCCGCTTTTTCTGAGAGAACGCTGTAATCTATAAGCTCGTGATCTTGCAGATAGGCTACCGTCTGCGCCATCTGTTTCAGATTAAACAGAGTAGCCCAACGAGCATAACCGGCACCTTTGCCCTCCTGCAATTTTGCCTGAATGTCCACCAGCAGATTCCCGCCGCGCTTCTCAGGCAACTTTGTTTCCGCCCAGCGTTTCCGGGGCGTGTGTTCCTTTTCACCGGCAATCACCGCCCGGAGATCCTCGGGTGTGTAGCCTGCGCCCAGAGTGTCCATGCGAATGGATTTCTGCTGTTCGCCACCGAGCAGGGACGGGACTTTCTTGCCCTTGATCTCATAACCGGCCTGCCGCAGCAGCTCCAGCAGAGCTTCAAAACTTTCGGGCTTTTGTGCCAGCGCATCATCAATGGCAGCGCAAATCCGCTCACGGTGGGAGGGCTTTTTCTTATCGCCCAGCCACTTGTTATAGCTCTTGCCGTGACGCTTCGGATTCTCCACGATGGAGTATCCGTTCTCAATGCAGATGGTGTCATTGAGCCGCCGCACGGCGCGGGTGCTGCCCCAAAAGTTGCGGAATTTCCGTGTCTGATCCAGCGCGGTGGAGTTCCAAATCACATGATTATGGATATGCTCTTTGTCGATGTGGGTGCAGACGATATAGGCGTGTTTGCCTTTGGTAAACCGCTTGGCAAGCTCACAGCCCAGGCGGTTTGCTTCCTCCGGAGTGATCTCACCGGGAACAAAGGATTGCCGCAGATGGTAGGCAATTACATCATCCTCACCACGCACTCTGCCGGTCTTTTGGGTGTACTGATTTTTGGTAAAAAGAAATTCAGCATCCGCGATCCTGCTGTCACATTGCCAGCTTGTAATCAGTCTGCCGTTATCTGTCTTTTGCGGATTTTGGGAGTAGTCGATAATGTCACTGATTGCCTGTCCTACGGTGCGGCCTTTGCCGGTGTGTAGCGGCATTAGGCGTGTGGTTGCCATAGAGTGTTCACCTCCCAACAGAGCAAAACGGCCTGCCGAAGCAGACCGTTTCCTTTCACATTCTTATCCGTTCAGAAATCCTTTTATCGCTGTATTTGCACCTTGCAGTTTGCCCAGCAGCCAGACCGCCAGCATCGGCAATCCCAGGGGGCTTATGAGAAGCGCAATCACCAAGAGGATAATTCCGTTCTTCACGGAATAGGTGATAAGCACGGCCACCGCCAGAAGGGAGAGCAGCGCACTTGCCAGCTTGAACACGAAGGCAGAGCAGGAGATCAGACCGGCACACAGCCAGGTGAACAGGGTCAGCGCCAACGATACCGGCGCAAAGAGTATTTTTAGGATGAACATATCGCAGCCTCCTTTTCGCATCGTTCCGTGAGCGCATCGCACTCCGCTTTGATTTGGGCTTTTTCAGCGGCGGTCATATCGCGCTCCCCATCGGTGAGTTCCATTTCCCGAAAGCTGGTGTAGGCATCCAGCAGCGCATCCCGCAGGGCTTCCGGTGAAGGGCAGTATTCCACGGTGTTCCAGTCCTCGCGGTATTTATCCCAGCCCATGACCGTGTACCCCCGGCTGGTGAGGATGACTTCAAAATCCGCATCGCGGCTGAGATAGTCAGCGAATACGGTCAGGACGATTTCATTTGTCAACATACGCTCCGCAGCTCCTTTCTTCGCGGCCTTGTTTTTTGTTACGATATAAGCATACCGAGTATCGGCTTTTTTTGCAATGATACGGCAAAAGAGGGGCAGCGGCGAAAATGCCGCCGCCCCGACCGTGTTATTTGAGCGCCGCCAGCGCGGAAACGATTTGCTCCGCCGCTGTCCATATCCGTTCCTGATTCTGCTGAATGTCCTCCAGATCGGCTTCATAGATACGGCCTGTTTCGTGGGCGCGTTTGGTGAGCTGGTTAAGATTGTTGCTGGAATAGCGAAGCAGGGACACCAGCTCCCGCAGCTCCGGCAAATCCAGCTTCACCACATAGCCGTCAATCGCCATCTTGCGTAGATACGCCGCCATGTTGGTAGTGCCAAACTGCGCCATCTTTGTTTCGATCATTTCCCGTTCCTGTGGGGTCACGCGAAATTTGAGTTGAATATCCCTTTTTCGCTTCGCCATGGCTCAACGCTCCTGCCCTTTGGACTTCGCCGAAAGCTTCGGCGAAGTTGTTTCGGGCTGTTTTTTCAGCTTGTCACGGACAGAAGATTTCTGCTGTTCCTGAGTGTGTGCTTTCCGTGCCTGAGAGAGAAACAGGTCGGTCAGACCCGGATGGCTGTTCACCACAAGATAGCAGTTGCGGTCAGTACCCCAGGCATCGGGATTTTCAAAGACGGGAACGGTTTTCGCCCATGCCTTGTTGTCTTGTGAAATACGCCCATCCCAATCCTTCTGCCGGACGGTCACGGCAAGCACATGGAAAACACGGTCATATCCGAACTGCTCCACCACCTGTTTCACGGCATCGCTGCCAAGGCAGTTATCGCGGTAGTGATCGCGGATCGCTTCTTCAATGGCTTCTTTACAGGCCATGTTCGCCTTGTTGGAAGCACGGTAGGCGTTCAGCTCGTCATGCTCCTGTGCATGGGACGCGGGGTATTTGTAAATGGGAACATCTTTCATCATCGCACCTCCATTTCTTTTTTGTGGGGCTTATCCTGTGTGCCGCGTACCGGCGGCGCTTTCAGCTTGTCGAGGACAGAAGGACGGGCAGACTTCGCCACGATCTGTTCGGGCTGCGCCTGTCCTTTGCTGTCCAGATTCAGTTCCATATCCAACTCAATGAGCCGTGCCGTTTTCTCTGCCAGTTCCCGTTCCTGGGGAAACGGTTTGCCGACTTCAGCCTTTGCCGCCGCCTGCTGGTTATAGAGGTTTTCAAGCTGATCCTGCACATTCCGCAAACGCTCCGGCATTTTCTCCAGCGCATTTTCAATACGGACAAGGTTGCCCCTTGCATCCGTGCCGAGTTCGACACGGTGGGTCATCTGCCCTCTGAGTGTCAGCGTGTATTCCTGCTGGAAAGAATCAAAGGCAACGGACATGGCAAAACCGCGATAGCTGCCGATCTGCACCGGGTCTTTACCCTTTACCTCCTTGCAGGCATCCAGCAGGGCGGCACCGGCGTTTTCCTTGTCGGTGAGCTTATCGCCACGGATTTCCATGCCGATGAAGCCCTCCACGGGGAGCGGATGCGCCGCGAGGGTCTGCATATCTGCTTCCAGTCCACGGATAAAGCCCTTGCTTTCTTCAATCTTCTCCGGGAAGTATTTCAGCAGATTGTCCTCCAACCGGAACTGCTTGCTTTGGTGGTCTGCTTTCATAATTTTGAGCTTGGCAACATCCACATCCAAATCCATACGCTCTTTGATGCGCGGATCACCGGCACACAGCGCCTTGATTTCCGCAAAGGACAGCGCCGTGGCATCCACATCCTCACAGGAACGCACCGGAGATTTCGAGGTCATAATCTGCGAGATAAACCGTTGCTTGTTCTCCACGGTCTGCCAGAGGTAGGCATCAAAGGTTCCTTCGGTGACATAGCGGCATACATGGACTTTCTCGTTTTGGTTGCCCTGGCGTTCAATACGGCCTTTTCGCTGGGTAAGGTCACGGGGTCGCCACGGGCAATCCAAATCATGCAGGGCAATCAAGCGATCCTGCACATTGGTTCCCGCGCCCATCTTTGCGGTACTGCCCATCAGGACACGCACCTGACCGCTTCGGACTTTGGCGAACAGTTCGCGCTTCTTGACTTCCGTATTGGCATCGTGGATAAAGGCAATCTGCTCCGGGGGCATACCACCGGCAATGAGCTTTTGGCGCACATCCTCATAAACCGTAAAGGGAGATTCATCCTTTTCATCGTCCAGAGGGATGGCATCCTCCAATGCACGGATTTCCGGGCTGTCCAGATTGCCGGGAGATGCCTTTGCTGCCCTTTGGGATGGAGCTGTCTTTGGGGTGGAAATGTCACAGAACACAAGCTGGGTCAGCTTATCCGCTTCACCGTCGCGCCAGTATTGCAGGACATTTGCGACACATTGGTTGACTTTGGTGGTTTCCTCGTCGGGGAGCATGGGGTTGATAATGCGCTGGTCAAGTCCCAGCTTGCGCCCGTCCGAGGTGATTTTGAGCATATTGTCCACTTCGGGCCTGACCTGACCGCTGTGTACCTTGGTGGCGCGCTCCGAGAGAGCTTTCACCATTTCCTGCTGAATTTCCGTAGGCTTGGTAGCAATGGTATGGTACTCCACCTCCGGGGTCGGCAAGTTGAGCTGGTCAGCGGTCTTGATGTCGGCAACCTCTTTGAACATATTCATCAGCTCCGGGAGGTTGAAGAACTTGGCAAAGCGCGTCCTTGCCCGGTAGCCAGTTCCCTCCGGGGCAAGCTCTAAAGCGGTGGTGGTTTCACCGAAGCGGCTTGCCCAGCAGTCAAAGTGTCCCATGCCCATCTCTTGCAGACGGTCATACTGCAAGTAACGCTGGATGGTGTAAAGCTCCGTCATGGAGTTGGAAACAGGGGTGCCAGTGGCAAATACAATGCCGCGCCCTCCGGTCAGCTCATCCATGTAGCGGCACTTGGAGAACATATCCGAGGATTTCTGCGCGTCCGTTGTGGATAGTCCTGCCACATTCCGCATTTTGGTATAGAGGAACAGGTTTTTGTAATTGTCCGATTCATCCACAAACATCCTGTCCACGCCGAGCTGCTCAAAGGTGATTACATCGTCCTTGCGGCTGGTGTCTTGCAGCTTTTTCAGCCGCGCTTCCAGACCCTTTTTCGTGCGCTCCAAACTCTTGATGGTGAAGTTCTCACCTCTGCTTGCCTTGACTTCGCTGATACCTTCGGTGATTTCTTCGATCTGCTGACGCAGCAAACGCTCCTGCCGCTCCGGGCTGATGGGGATTTTCTCAAACTGCGAATGACCGATGATAACGGCATCATAATCGCCGGTGGCAATTCGGGCGCAGAACTTCTTGCGGTTACGGGTTTCAAAGTCCTTTTTGGTGGTGACAAGGATGTTCGCGGAGGGGTAAAGGCGTAAAAACTCTGCCGCCCATTGGTCGGTCAGGTGGTTCGGCACAACAAAAATGGATTTCTGGCACAAGCCCAGCCGCTTACTTTCCATAGCGGCGGCAACCATCTCAAAGGTCTTGCCCGCGCCTACTTCGTGTGCCAACAGGGTATTGCCGCCGTACAGAACATGGGCAATGGCGTTTTTCTGATGCTCCCGCAGGGTGATTTCGGGGTTCATGCCGGAGAATACGATATGGCTTCCGTCATACTCGCGGGGGCGGGTGCTGTTCATTTCCTCGTTGTACTGGCGCACCAGCGTTTCACGGCGCTCCGGGTCTTTCCAAATCCAGTCCTTGAACGCATCCTTGATAAGCTGCTGCTTCTGCGCCGCAAGGGTGGTTTCCTTGGCATTGAGTACGCGCCGTTCCCGCCCGTCTGCATCCTCCACGGTATCATAGATACGGATGTCGCGGAGATTCAGCGCATCTTCCAGCAGTCGGTAGGCATTGGCGCGGTCTGTGCCGTAGGTGGTGTATGCCGCCACATCGTTGTAACGCACGGAGTTTTTACCGGATACCTGCCACTCTGCCGTATAAGGTACATAGTTGACCTCGATGGTTCCACGCAAATACCGGGGCGTTTCAAAGGTTTCGTACATGAACTGCTGAATGTACTTCTTGTCAATCCATGTCGCGCCCAGGCGCACTTCAATTTCGCTGGCTTCCAAATCTTTGGGTTGCGCGGCGATCAGGGCATCCACATTCCCGTCAAAGAACGGGTCGCGCTCCGCCGCCCGCTGTGCGGTGCGGAGTTTCTGGCGCACATTACCGGAGAGGTATTCATCGGCGGTCTGCCATCCCTTGCTCCAATTCGTGCCGCCATCTTCCAAGTCAAACGCGCCGGTGGTGGGGTCTTTGTAGATTACGCCTTTCAAGTCCTCTACGATCTGCGGGATTTTATCGCTGCCGCCCATAAGGGAGGCCATGAAGCCGAGGTCTACACAGGCTTTTTCTCCGATGCAGACTGCAAGTGCTTCGCTGGCGGTGTCTACGGTTTCAACACGGGTCTGCTGCTTGATGGTGCGCTTGTGGAACATATCCGCTTTGCGTTTCAGCTTCCCGTCATCGTCCAGCACTTCCAGAGAACACAGGAGGTAGTAAGAGGAATCGTCCGAGAACGCAAGACGGTTTGCGCGGTCATTGAGCAGACCGTATTTTGCAGAGAACGCATCATACAGACTGTTCAACTCTGCCTGCTTTTCACGGATGGCGCTTTCCGGGCAGTATTCGTCCATCTGAAGGTCGATCAGCTCATTCACGCAATCCCGCAGGCCAACCATGCCCTTGACACGCTCTGCGGCGGTGGTGCTCAGCTCCGGTTTCACCATACGGCTGTTTTCACGGTAGTACACTTCGCCGTCCACCACGGTATAGGAGTAGTTTTTCACATTGGGGTCAGCGGGGATGGAGGTGTCGATTTCTTCACCTTCGCCCAGTTCCGGCAGCTCCGCTTCCTGATACTTGCCGCGTATGTATTTCACGGCATCGTGAAGCTGGTCAGCAAGTTCCAGCCCCTCAATGGGAGCAACGGTAAAGTCCTGTCTGCCATATTGGGTGCTTTCGGAGGTCTGTCTGCCTAAGATCATCTCCGGGTGGTCGATGAAATAGCTGTTGATGGCAAAACCGTCCTCGTTCTGCCCCAGGTGTACCCACTCCGGTTCAATGTCGATGGGACGGTCACGCTTCTGGAGGAAGATAATGTCCGATACCACTTCCGTACCAGCGTTTGCCTTAAAAGCGTTGTTCGGCAGACGGATCGCGCCCAGCAACTCCGCTCGTTCTGCGATGTACTTGCGTACTTCGGGGGATTGCTTATCCATGGTGTAGCGGGAGGTCACGAAAGCAACCACGCCGCCCGGACGCACCTGGTCGAGCGTTTTGGCGAAAAAGTAATCGTGAATGGAAAAACCGAGCTTGTTATAAGCCCGGTCATTTACCTGATATTGTCCGAAAGGCACATTGCCGATGGCAAGGTCAAAGAAGTCGCGTCGGTCTGTGGTTTCAAAGCCAGCTACGGTAATGTCGGCCTTGGGGTAAAGCTGCTGTGCAATGCGTCCGGTGATGCTGTCCAGCTCCACACCGTACAAGCGGCTGTTTCGCATTTCCTCCGGGAGAAGTCCGAAGAAGTTGCCCACACCCATAGACGGTTCCAGAATGTTGCCGGTCTGGAAGCCCATATTGCCAACCGCTTCATAAATCGCCTTGATGACGGTAGGGCTGGTGTAGTGGGCGTTCAGAGTGGAAGCCCTTGCCGCTTCATATTCCTCCGGGGTCAGCAGTTCTTTCAGTTCGGCGTATTCGTTGCGCCAGTTTTCTTTTGTGGGGTCAAAGGCATCGGCAAGACCGCCCCAGCCCACATAGCGGGACAACACTTCCTGCTGTTCGGGAATTGCCTGTCTGCCATCCGCTTCCAGAGTTTTAAGCAGCTTAATGGCATTGATGTTGGCCTGATACTTAGCCTTTGCGCCGCCCACGCCCAGGTTATCGTCCGTGATATGGAAATTCTGCGCGTTCCTACGGATCTCCGCCTTGGATTCCTCATACATGGCTTCCTCGGCAGCGGCGGTATTGGGGAAAGTACGCCACTCACCATCAATCCGAACAGATACGGGATTTCCGTCCAGCACTTCCTCAAAATCGGGTTCCCGGTCAGCGGAAACGGTTTGTGCAGGCGGGTCATGTTCCGGTTCCTCCACACGCAGCCGCTCCACCACAATGTCATAGGGGAGATTGTTTTTCTCGCCGGGATAGAACGCCACGGGTTCGGTGGTGATCTGCGGCTGTTCTGTTTCCCTTACTTCGGGTGTGAACAGGTGCGCGTTGCGCTCATCCCTGCGGATGTAGTCCTCAAACATTTCCCGGTTGATGCTTTCATGGCTCCAGCTATACGGGTCGGTGTCAATCCGCACATCAATCTCCCCGATGTAGCCGATAGTCCCCTTAATATCTCGGTCAGGGTACGGCACAACAACGGTATCGCCCACCTTGTAGGACGGAACACCCTCCAACATGACCGGCTCCCGTGAAACAGGTTCGTGATAGAAACCATCGCGTTCCTGCTGATACATGGCGCGGAGAACAGGCACGATTTCGTCCCATTTGGGGGACAGCTTGGTATTAAATTTGTCCTGGATTTCAATTTCCAGCCCCACGGTGGTAGCACGGAAGTCAGCTTCCTCGCCACTGAGAAGGGTCATGGTTTCCACGGTTCCCGCGTAGGTTTCGGACATACGGTGACTGATTTTCTTATTGCCCTCACCGTTGCGGAACCACTTGGAGATGATTTCCTTATCCCTTGCATCCAGCAGACCGCCTTCGCCGGTCAACACATCCTGCAAATCTGTGTCGGTAATATCCAGTTCCGCAGGGAGAAACTCGGTAATGCCGCCGTTGCGGTAGTCCTGCTGCAACAGTCGCTCAAACTGCGCCTTGCTTTCCGCACGGAAGATGGGATAGGCCAGCGCCGGGTCACGGAGCTGCACATTGTAGTCCCCGACTTCGGTGATCTCAAAGAGGGTGTCATCCAAATAGACAGTATCGCCCACCTTGTAGGGTGTTTCGGTATATACCGCCGCAGGCGTTTCGGCAACCGGCTCCGGTTTTTCCGCCGCAATCGCCTGTTCCGCAGGGACAACGGTAATATTGCCCTGATCCATATACCGTTCAAAGCTGGTTCGCTCCATGCTGACAGCTTCCTGTTCCGGTACGCTTGGCATGGTGTACCAAACATCATCCTCATCCACACGGTCAATGACCATGGAAACCTTGGTGTCAGCATCAAAGGATGCAAGTAGATGATCTCCGGGGTGGTAGGCGCTTCCATTTGGTGTTGTGAAGATCACAGCTTCCGGGATGCCCTGGGTGCGCTGGATGGCGGCAAGATAGTCAATGGCGTTTGCCTGTTCCGCAAAGCGCAGCAGTTGTCCACCCTCGCCGTAATACTTCTTGATGGCATCATCCCAAATGCCGGTAATGCCGCCCTCATAAGGCAGCAGACGGATGGAATAGCGGTCAGGGGCATTCATTGCCTTTTCCTGTGCGGCGATCTGCTCCACATCATTCATCACTTGACGGATGAACGGGTCATTGTCGAGCTTTTCGGGGTCAACTACTTCACCGTTTACAATACCGCGCTGGGCAAGGCTTTCACGGATGGCAATGGGGTCAACATCGTCCAGACGGTCATATTCCGCTTCGGTATAGAACTTATCTTCTTTGATAAGCTGTGCGATACGCCGCTGTACCTTTGCCCACGGCAGTACCGCAGGCTCCGAATTGCCGACGGAGATTTTCAGCGGCAGGGCTGCATCGCCCATACCATACTCCTGTGCAAGCCATGCGGCGGTATCCTTTTCCCGTCCATGTTCCTTCATGTAGCGCACAACGGCGCGTTTGCTTTCGATATTGCCGTTCCATTCCTGCAAGGCCGCGTCAATATCTGCCTGTGTGACTTTATACGGGGAAGGTGTCACCGTCGTTGCCAGCGCGGGATAGGTTTCCTCCAAAAGCTCCTGATGCAGACGGTTATGGAAGGTCGGCATATCAAAGTAGAGCTTCGTAAGCTGGAGATCACCGGATTCTGTGACAATGCGCTGGATAGCGGCCGCGCCCTCGATAAAGGCGTTTTCCTGGTCAGAATTGCGGCAGGCGTTGATATAGGCGGGGTCTGCAACCAGCGTATTACCAACGGATAACTTGTACTGCTCAAACAGTTCCTTTACGGTAGGCTGCTGATCAGAGGCAGGGTTATGGAATACCCTTGTACCGTCTGCACCAAACTCTGCTTCATGGGCGTCGATTGCTCGCTCTGCTTCATGGTCAACAGAAAGCAAGGTGTAGATATTCCTTTCGCCGCTGTCACGGTTCAACGAAGCAATGGTCACATCGTAATCATCCCGTAGGCGCTCCACATACTGTTCCAGCGCGTGTGCGGGAACACCGCACATTTCCACGCGGCCTGCTCCGGGGATGGGGCGGGTGGTTAAATGTAAATCCAACTTTTCGGCTGCGGTCTTTGCATCTTCGCCATACATCTCAAAGAAATCGCCCACCTGATACAGAACAATATCATCCCGGTGGTCATGCTTGATGTCGTTGTAGTCCAGAAAAGCCGGGGATGGAGAAACGGTTTCCTGCGGCTGTTCGGCGGTTTCTTCCGCAATTTTGCCCGCTTCTTCCTGTGCCTTTGCTGCCTTTTCCGCTTCGTACTTCTCAAGAGCTTCCGGGGTGAAGTACCGTCCCTTGCGGATCAACTCGTCAATGCGCTTGGCAACCTGATTCCAGTTCAGCTTTACATCGGCGCAATCCCGCTTGTTATAGCGCAGACCTTTACCGTCGTGATCTTCATGGCTTCCTGTTGCGCGGGAAAGGGCATGGGAATGACCGCCGATGCCGTACTCCTTTTTCAAGAAGTCCGTCTGTTCCTTGGGTGTGTGGGGTTCCCGGAAGAAGTCATAGATACGGCCTTTCCCACCGGAAAAGCTGCTTCCACCGGACAGGGCTGCGTTGATTTCGTCCTCGGTGATAAACTGGTTTGTTTTGGGCAGCTCCGTCATAGCGGTGGAAAACTCGCGGCGCGGCAGGGACAGGTCTTTCAGATTGTTCCAGATTTCCTGTGTTTTATGGAAGTGGAAACGCATCAGACTCCGATCCTGGCTGTATGCAGTCCAAAAGGCGGCATATTCATCTAAAAGGGTCTGTCTGAAAGCGGGGTTTTTGAGAGCTTCGGATAGTCTTGCGGTAGCTTCGGGATAGCCGCCCCTGCGGTATTCCTGCAAACAGGACAGATACCCTTGTTCCCGTGCATCCTCGCTGAGATCTCCGCGCAGATGCCAAAGGGCGCTTGCAATCAGGTCGCGTTCATGCCCGTGGGCTTCCTCCAGTTCCACATTGGTGGCATACTGACCGGCATCCAAGAGCTGACCGATACGCTCGGCGGCTTCCTGCCATGAAATGACCTGTGCAGTGGCAGAGTACCGGGCGGTGTTGCCTTTTGCCAGATGAATGCCATCTTCGGCATACCACGCGCTGATGCTCTTATCACCGATTTTGATGCCGTTGCCGCCATAAAACAGATTTTTGAGGTATTCCGCATTTTCTTCCACGGACTTCTGCTTGGAAAACTCTGCGGCAATCTTTTTGCGGTGGTGGTCTGCATTGCTTCCAAGGCGCAGGAAATGGTCGATTTCATCCTGGGCAAAAGAAAAAGCGAAGGGCGTTTTTGTTACGCTCTCCGCTTGTGCGATGGATTGGATTTGTTCCGCTTCCGTGGGGAAGAAGGATAGCTGCCCGCCGCCGGGGGCATCAAAGATACTTAGCTGAACACCAGCTCCGCGAGGATCACTTCCTCGGCCTGTGCTTTGAGGGTGTTCATCAGTCCCGCCCACTTCATTGGATCGCTGGCTTTCAGTTCCTCCGTCACGCCCGCCGACTTCATCAGTTCGGGCATCATCAGTTCCAGACGGTTGTTCGCTGTTTCTTCGATCTCCCTCAGATGGGGGTACAGCTTCTCCGACAGCAGCAGGCTGTTCCACAGCACCGGGCGATGTTCCTTCAGATAATTCTTCCGCATCCTCCCGTACTTGCCCAACGGGGTCTGCGGCTGTTCGCTCAGGCTCAAATCGGGAATCAGATAATCCCCGTTCTGCGTGTAGGTCAGTTCGCTCATGGCTTTCGCTCCTTTCCGCGACTTTTTCGCGCTCATAGTTTTTAATCGTGACTTCGATCTGCCGCAATACCTGTTCGCTGGACTGGCTGATAGCAGTACCCAGGGCGGCAACCGTCTGAGGGGTATTGAAATCAAAGACTTTCAGAAAATCTTCATGCTCGAAGTATTCTCCCGGCTCCATGCCGCAGCGGGACAACAGTGCGTAGGTGGTGCTGACCACGGCGGCGTTCCGAAAAGCCACTCCGATGTTGAAATCATCATACTCTTCCAAAAAGGAATCGTCAACGATGCCGAGGATGTCGCGCCCGTGGTTGTTCCAGTATTCATCCACAAGCTGCGCCGCGACACGCTCCAACTGATCGGCAAGACCGTTTTCACCGGAAACATCAAAACGGCGTTTCAGCGCCGCAGATACCACATCCTGATGCTCCGGCTGATACTCCCAAAAGTAAGGGCGGCGAGAGTTCTCGCCGCCGCCTGTGTCGGATACATCGAATACATATCTCAGCTTGGGATTATCTCCGGTAGTGTCAATGAGAGCGATACCCTTGCTGCCGCGCCGTACATACCGGCGCATCTGTTTGTTCCAGAGGTCGTATTCCGCACAGGCCGTAGCTTCCGGGCGCTGGGCGAAAACCATAAGCTGTTCGTTGTAGGGGTACTTATACAGCCTCGCAGCGGTGGTCAGAAACGCCGTCCACTTTTGGTAGCTTCCCGTGATCTGCCCCGCCGTGTGGTCTGCCATCTGTGCGTAGAACTGTAATTTACTCGGCATCCATGTCCTCCTTTTCAAAATCCGGGAACAAGTCCAGAGCTTCATACTCCGCGTCGCTCATCCCGTTCAGTTTTGCAATGGTGCTGTCCGTCAGCTCACGCAGTTCCGCTTCATCGGCGGCAAGGTAGCCGCGCATTTCCGTCAGCGCCGTGATCAGCCCCTCCCGTGTGCCGGGATTGTAAAGGCTCATAAGCTGCTGCTCGTCAAAAGTGATGTTCATATTCAAATCTCCCTTTCCGCGCTCTTTTTGGGCGCTGTCTTGTGTGTCCGCTCCTGAACGGGCTGGTTTCTGAGCTGTTCCAAAACGGAAGGTTTGTTTTCCTTGCGATCATGGTCAGCCGCTTTCCCGTTGTTGATGATACCGTCAATCATGCCGTAATCATCTTCCATAGACATTTCAGCGGCTTTCAAATGGCTTTCCGGGGCCTGCACCATAGTTCGCTCCGGGCGATGAGAGGATAACACGGCATCGTTGGGTAAAGCAATGTTGTCGGCACTTGCTTCCTTTTTTGCTGTCTGCTGGTAGTCAGAATACTCCGGTGTGTTGTGCCAGTCCTCACGGGCAATGCCAAACAGCCCATCATGGTTTTCCACATCATCGGTATCGAACACCATCGCTTCGGTATTGTCGGAGAAAAGCATATAGACGGTTATATCCCGTTCCGTCAGTTCCATGGCGCGTTCTTTGGAGAGTGGAAGCATATCGCTGTCAAGATAACCGAAACTTTCCATCATCTGCGGCGTGACCGCAGGATCAGGGAGCGGTTCGTCCATGGCCTGTTCGGGCGCATCCGGGAGCATGGTTTCCGGTGCTGCTGCCGCACCGTCATCCGCGCCGCTGTCCATATCCTCACCGACAACTGGCGTAGGGGCTTTCTGCGCTTCCTGTAAGGTTTCCAGCATATCCAGCGAAGCAAGCCGCACGGCGTAGGTATCCAGATCGTGCAGTTTGCAGATTTCCATGCAGGCGGTGGAAAGCAGAATATTGGGGTTGTCAAGCTGCCCTCCGTCCAGCAGACGCATGGTTTCTTTGTCATAAAGGGTGTAGTCAAACCCTTCATTGCTTCTCTGTATGTGGAGATAGGTGCTGTCCGATACAAGGTAGAGCTTTTCGGACTGTTCCAGTCCCTTGACCTGTTTGGGGGTCATGGTGCCGGACTTTAACGCTTCCTGTAATTCCAGACACTTTTCGTATGCGCCCACATAAAGCACATCGCCGGGGACAAGGGCAAAATCCTTTGTGACCGTGTACTGCTGAATATAGGTGTTATCATCGGGAGTAGTGCGGTTGAAATTGCTGTGCAGCTTGTACTCAAACCGTGCGGGAACAGGCTGATTTGTTTCCTGTTCGGGAACGGTGGGGATAAATTCCCGCTGGTTGAGCTGTGCCAACCTATCCATAAGCGCACCCTGCTCGGTAAAGCGGGGTTGTCCATCCTCACCGATGATTTTATATACATCCAGCAGCGCATCGGAAAGGGGACGCAGATCATGGGTTTTAATTCTTTCATCTGCCCATGCCGCTATCCCTGCTTCATCTGCAGCAGGGATGCTCTGACCGGGTTCAACCTCATTGACCTTTACCATAAAGGCGGCGAAGTCATTGGAAAATGCTGTGATTTCCTCCTGTGTCAGAAACGGAGAAACCGGCTCCGCTGCCTGTTCGGGGATTTCCGTCTGTCCCTGGATTTGCGGAGTGATGCCGCGCTCCTTGCAGATTTCCGCAAAGTGGCGGTCAATATCGGAGATAAGCCCGGAAGCGGTCTTGCTGATGGTTTCCAGACTGGCGCGGAGTTCTTTCAGTTCCTTGCCCTGTGACCATGTTGCGATATAGCCGAAGCTGTTTTCGGCGGTTTCGATGCCGTAATACTGGCAGACCGCATAGGAAATGCTTTCTGCTTCCACTTCCTCGGTGTGCCGGTCTTTGGGCTTTACCTTTTCGGTAGTTTCATCCCCGGCGGCAGCGGTTCTGCGCTCCTTTTCGTAGTTGTGGAGTTTGGCATGGGCAATCTCATGGACAGCGGCGCATACCGTCTGCACCTGGCTCATACCGTCCCGGATGGTGATGCTCTGGCTGGTGGAGTTAAAATAACCATCCGTGTCGCGCTCAATGGGCTTTATCTCCATCGGCACGGGAGAGGAACGGCGCAGCGCCTCCATGAAAACCTCATACTGCTGGACATTGCCGTTCAGGTCGGAAGCAAGCTGCGGCAAGGGCTTTCCCTCGGTCTGCGACACATCAAAGACGGATACCACCTTATACATGGGGATTTTGACTTCCTTTTCCTCCACGACAACCTTACCGTCTGCATCCAGCATCGGCGCTTTGGTGTCGGGGTCGAGCTTGACTTCCTCAATCTTTTTCTTGTAGGGCGTAGGCGCGATGATCTTAATGCCTTTTTCGCCTTTCATCACATTGCGCCCGAACTGGTCGCGCCACTTGTTGAAGCCTGCCACATGGGTGGCATCGGGGCGCTGCATATAAATGAGCATGGTGTTGTTGACCGAATAGCGGTGGAAGCGGCTCATGGTGGACAGGTATTGCCTGTACTTGTCGCTTTCAAACAGTTCCTTGATGCCGGTTTCGATACTGTCTACAATTTCCCGCATCCGGTCTTTGCTGGTCTGTTTCTCAGCCATGACGATCTCCTTTCAGATAAAAAAATAACGCCCCTGCACAGGTGAAAACACATCCTGCACAGGGGCAATTCTCCGCATATAGAACCCGGTTTTGCTCTTACGGGTGTAAACTATCAGCCCCTTGGATTTCCGTGCCGGAAAACCCTTGCAAACAGGGGCTTTTATACCCTCTATTTGCGGAGGTTCCAGTAGTGTTCACGCTTCCTTTTCGCGTCCTGTTTCCTGCGCTCCCGCTTTGCACAGGATGGGCAATATTTGGCGCGGTTGGAAGTGGAGAAGATAGGCTTGCCGCAAACAAGGCAGCTCTTTTCCGGCCTGTTCCGCATGACCTCTGCGTACAGCTCACAGTCAGCGGGCAGGACTGCGTTTCGGAACCATTTGCACAGCACCGAATAGGAAATGCCCTGCACACAGACGCAAGGTTCCCCATCATCCAGAAGGATACAGTTGCCGTGGTCGTAATTGCAGCACTGTGACCGGATGAGCTTTCTGGCACGGCGTAGCTGCTTCTCGTCCATGCGCGGCAGACCGGTCATGCAGCCTCCATGATGGAAGCGGCAATTTTGCGGCAGGCGCGGCGGAAGATTTTGCTGGCAGTCGCATCACAGGTCAACTCAAAGGCCGTTGCAATCTCCCGATACCGGCAGACCGGCGCAGGGGCGAAGCCTGCCCGTGCATCAAAGCCCAGGCGCATACTGATGACCCTCTGTTCCCGATAGTCCAAATCCGCAAAGGCGGCAATCACAGCGGCGGTCAGATTATCGTGCCTGTCGCAGCACTCCATAAAGGCGCTGGCATCTGTGGTCAATGTGTCAGAAACCGCAGACAGGATCAAGTGGGCGGCGCGGGTTTTGTTGATGCTGTTTTCCAATCATGTTCACCTTCTTTCAAATTCCAGCCGATAAGCTGTTTTTGTTCCATCATCCTCCAATACCGCCACGGCATCATAGGTCTTTTTGGCCTTTTCCGAATAACAGGCTTTCAGCGGGGCGCGGCCATCTTTCAGCAGTGTGGCGGCAAGTGTTTTGGTCAGGGTCTTTTTCTTGGCGGTGAAAAACTTGCTGTTTTTCCACAGGGCGAAGGAGCAGGCGCTGTTTTCACAGAAAAAGCCTTTGGGTGTTTCCGTCACATCCGCTTTGCATCGGGGGCATTTGCCCACCACCTCGCGCCCGGATGGGAACAGGACTTCCGCGCCGGGGATAGGCTTGTAGGTCTGCATCAGCTCACCCAGCATGGCGGTAATCCCGTCCATGAAACTGTCCGGGACAAGTTCTCCGCGCTCGATCTCTTTCAAGCGGTGTTCCCATTCTGCGGTAAGCTGGGGGGATTGGAGCTGTTCGGGCAGTACGGTGATAAGCGCCGTGCCGGTGGATGTGGGCAGGAGGTTTACCACCTTCTTGGATTTTTTGCGCTCCACAAAACCGGAGGACACCAGCTTTTCAATGATACCGGAACGGGTTGCCGGAGTTCCGATGCCCTTGCGCTCCGCATCGTCGGGCATATCCTCTTTTCCCGCGCTTTCCATCGCTGACAGCAGCGTATCTTCGGTGAAATGCTTGGGAGGCGTGGGCTTGCCGGTCTTGACCGTTGCAGCCGATACGGAAAGGGACTGATGCTCCGCAACTTCCGGGAGGGGGGATGCCGCTTCCGTCTGTTCCTGTTCGTAGGACTTCCAGCCGGGGACAAGGACGGTCTTGCCCTTGGCGGTGAAGCTGTGACCGGCACATTCCACCGTAATGACCGTTTCCGCATAGCGGTGTGCCTCGCTGATGGCGCGGAGCAAACCTTTTGCCGCCAGCTTCAGCACTTCGCGTTCCCCCAGGGGCAGCGACATCAAATCGGTTTTTCCTGCGCTTACGGTGGGGACGATGGCGTGGTGGTCGGTCACTTTATTGTTGTTGCACACCTGTTTTGCGTGGATGGTCGTGGGCGATACCATACCACAGACAGCGGCGGCAGAAGAAACAAGGCCGCTGATGCTGTCCTCCATATCCTCGGTCAGAAAGCGGCTGTCTGTACGGGGGTAGGTACAGAGCTTCTTTTCATAGAGGGCTTGGAGATAATCAAGGGTCTGCTGGGCGGTGTAGCCCAGGATGCGGTTTGCATCACGCTGGAGCGCGGTCAGATCGTAGAGCGCCGGGGCTTTTTCTGCCTTTTCCTTTCGCTCCACGGATTTCACGGTTGCCGTTTTACCCTTGCAGGCGTTGGCAATGCTGTCTGCGGTTTTTCTGTCCTTCATTCTGTCTGTCGCGGCGATAAAGCCGCAATCAAGCTGTACCGTGTAGAACGGTTCCGGGACAAATGCGGAAATATCCGCTTCCCGCTGTACCAGCAGCGCCAGCGTTGGGGACATGACACGCCCGATATTCAAGGTGCGTCCGTAAGTAAGGGAGAAGTACCGGGTAGCATTGATGCCTACCAGCCAATCGGCCTTTGCGCGGCAGAGGGCTGACTGATGCAGCCCGTCATAGTCGCGCCCGGATTTTAACTGTTTGAAACCGGCGTGGATTGCATCATCTTCCATGGATGAGATCCACAGCCGCAAAATGGGCTTGGAACATCCCGCAAGGCAGTAGACGGTACGGAAGATCAGTTCACCCTCGCGCCCTGCATCACAGGCATTGACTACCTCGGATACATCCTCACGGCGGAGCAGGCCGCTCAGAATATCAAACTGCTTGCGCTTGTCCTCGCGGATAGTAAAGCGGTAGTTCATCGGAACAATGGGCAAGTCTTTCATCGTCCACTTGGCGTAGTCGGCGTTGTATGCGGCGGCATCTGCCAGTTCTGCCAGATGCCCGAAGCACCAGGACACCAAATATCCGCCGCCCTCCAAATACCCGTCATGCCGCTTCTTTGCGTTCAAGACTGCGGCGATGCTTTGCGCCACAGAGGGTTTTTCAGCGATTACAAGGTTATGTTGAGTACAGGGAAATGAAAAGTTTTGCTCATTTTTTGTTGTATTCATTCAATGTTCCTTTCAGTTACTATACATAATCCCCCGGCCTTAATGGTCGGGGGATCATGCAGATGGTGTTAATTATTAGTG
>DCKB01000054.1 GCA_002320595.1 Christensenella sp. UBA1685 | reverse complement strand
TGCGCGATTGGACACTCCTAAACAAGCCGCCGGCCTTGTAAAAAACCCCGGAATTGTGCTATACTAAATCGTTATAAACAAAAGATCAGGTTAGGAGCATCGTATGGACTACCGGATGGAAATCGCATCGCGCGTGGCGGAACTGACCGGCCTCGCTGCGGAAGAACTTGCAGGATACATTGAAATTCCCCCCAATCCGGAAATGGGGGACTATGCGTTCCCCTGCTTCCGGCTTGCGAAGGCGCTGCGCAAGGCGCCGCCCGCGATCGCGGCGGATCTTGCAGCGCGCCTTGTGCTGCCCGCGGGCGTAAGCCGTGCGGAGGCCGCAGGCGGGTATCTCAATTTTTTCACGGATAAAGCCGGCTATGCCGCGGGCGTGCTCAAACGCGTGCTTTCACAGCGGGAGCGTTACGGCGCAAGCGATTTGGGCGGCGGCAAAAACGTGTGTGTGGAGTTTTCCTCCATCAACATCGCAAAGCCGTTCCACATCGGCCATTTGCCGAGCACGGCCATTGGCAATTCGCTCAACCGCATCTATAAATTCCTGGGCTATCATACCATCGCCATCAACCATCTGGGCGATTGGGGTACGCAGTTCGGCAAGATGATCGTCGCCTACAAACGGTGGGGCGGTGGAAAGCCGATCGAGGAATCCAACGTGCGCGAACTCGTGAAGCTCTATGTGCGCTTTCATGAGGAGGCGGAAAAGGAAGAGGCCGCAAACGCGGACAAGCATTGCGCGCTCAACGACGAAGCACGCGCCTGGTTCCGCAAGATTGAGCAGGGCGATGCGGAGGCGGTTTCCCTTTGGCAGCGCATGAAGGAGTTAACGCTCAAGGAAGTGGGCGCGGTATACGACCTTCTCGGCGTTCAGTTTGACAGCTATGCGGGCGAGAGCTTCTATGAAGATAAGATGCCCGCCGTCATCGAAGAATTGCGCGAGAGCGGCGTTGCAAAGCTCGACCGCGGCGCTTTGATTGTGGATCTTTCCGCGTATGATATGCCGCCGTGCATCATCCTCAAGAGCGACGGCAGCACCATATACGCCACGCGGGACATTGCCGCCGCCATTTACCGTAAGGAAACCTATGACTTTGTCAAGTCCCTGTATGTGGTTGCGTATCAGCAGAACCTGCACTTCAAACAGTTTTTCAAGGTGCTCGAGCTGATGGGCCGCGATTGGGTGAAGGACATGGAGCATGTCAACTTCGGCATGGTTTCCATGGAGGAAGGCACGCTTTCCACGCGGCACGGCAACGTGGTGTATTTGGAGGATGTGCTGAAAGCCTCCATGGAGAAAACGTTGGAGATCATCCGGGAAAAGAGCCCGGAACTGGAAGATAAGGAAGCCGCGGCGCGCGCGGTGGGCGTGGGCGCAGTGGTTTGGGGCGTGCTGTACAACAGCCGCATCAAGGATACCTTGTTCTCATGGGCAAAGGTGCTCAACTTTGATGGCGAAACCGGCCCCTATGCGCAGTACACCCATGCGCGCTGCTGTTCCGTGCTGCGCAAGGCAGGCGTTGCAGAGGCTTGTGCAGAGGTGGATTGCACCGCGCTGACGGACGCTTCCGCAACGGCGCTTGTGAAGGCGATCGCTGCCTTCCCGGAAACGGTCATTGCTGCCGCCGACAAGAACGAGCCGTACCTTGTGGCGCGCGCGGTCATCGAAGTTTGCGCGTGCTTCAATAAGTTCTATTATGAGAACCGCATCATGGACGATGACCCCACCGTGCGTGCGGCGCGCCTTGCGCTGACCGACGCGGCGCGGCTTACGATCCGCAACGGGCTTTATCTGCTCGGCCTTGAAGCGCCGGAGCGGATGTAATGCAACCGGAAAGTTCCAATGCAAAGCTGAGGATCTTTCCGGCTTATGCAGGGCAGGGGATGCCGTTCCCTGCATTCCATGCAAAAATGCGCACCCCGCTGATGGGGAGCTGAAATTCAGGAGGGTATATGATCGACATTAAGCTGCTCCGCGCAGACCCGGAGCTTGTGAAGGAAAACATCCGCAAGAAATTTCAGGATGAAAAGCTCGTCCTGGTGGATGAGGTTGTGGAGATGGACGCCGAGTGGCGCGCAGCGCATACCCGGTGCGATGCGCTGCGCAACCAGCGCAACGTTATCAGCAAGCAGATCGGCGGCATGATGGCGCGCGGCGAACGCGACAAGGCGGAGGAAACGAAGAAGCAGGTTGTTGCGATGGCAGACGAAATGGAAGCGCTCACGGCGCGCGAGGCGGAGCTTGAGGCGGAGATCAACAAGCGCATGATGGTGATCCCGAACATCATTGACCCCAGCGTTCCGATCGGCAGGGATGACAGCGAAAACGTGGAACTCCAGCGTTTCGGCGAGCCGGTTGTGCCGGATTATGAGGTGCCCTATCATGTGGATGTCATGGAGCGGCTCTGCGGCATTGACCTTGATAACGCCCGTAAAACGAGCGGAAACGGGTTTTACTATCTCTCCGGCGACATCGCGCGGCTGCACAGCGCGATCCTTTCCTATGCGCGCGATTTCATGATTGACCGCGGGTTTACTTATTATATCCCGCCCTACATGATCCGCGGCAACGTGGTGAGCGGCGTGATGAGCTTTTCCGAGATGGATAACATGATGTACAAGATCGAAGGCGAAGATCTGTACCTGATCGGCACGAGCGAACATTCCATGATCGGGAAATTCATTGATTCCTTCCTGACGGAGGAGGAGCTGCCGCAGACGCTTACGAGCTATTCCCCCTGCTTCCGCAAGGAGGTTGGCGCGCACGGCATCGAAGAGCGCGGCGTTTACCGCATCCATCAGTTTGAAAAGCAGGAGATGATCGTCGTTTGCAAGCCGGAGGACAGCGCAGCGTGGTTTGATAAGCTCTGGAACAATTCCGTGGACTTCTTCCGCTCGTTGGATATTCCCGTGCGCACCATCGAGTGCTGCTCCGGTGACCTTGCGGATTTAAAGGTGAAGAGCATTGACGTGGAAGCCTGGTCGCCCCGCCAGCAGAAATACTTCGAGGTGGGAAGCTGCTCCAATCTGGGCGATGCGCAGGCGCGCCGCCTCGGTATCCGTGTGAAGAACAAGCAGAAGGGAAATTATTACGCCCACACGCTCAACAACACGGTCGTAGCTCCGCCGCGTATGCTGATCGCGTTCCTGGAAAACAACCTGCAGGCGGATGGCAGCATCCGCATCCCAGAACCGCTGCGCATGTACATGGGCGGTAAGGATTGCATTAAATAACAAGCCATCAAGCGGGGCGCAGCAATGCGCCCCTTTGACGATGGCGAAAAGAAGGGGGAAATGCCGTTTGCGTTGCATTCTTATGCTGCTTCTCGTGCTGCCGCTGTGCGGCTGCACCGCAGCGCCTCCTACAGGCGCTGCTGAGACGCCGGCGGCAGTTACGGCTTCCCCCGCCGCCACCGCACCCATGCCGCCTGCGCCGCTGGATGAAAGCCTTGCAACGCTTTACCTGTTGGCGGCTTCCACCTGGCAGGACATTTATGACGAAAACTATACCCTCTCGTTCGACGTTATAAGCGGCACAATGACGGAAGAAAACATTGCTTTAAAAACTAAGTCGGTTTACCGTATATCGGTTGATGGCGGAAAACTGTTTGCATGGGCGGAGGAATCCGGGGAACGCAAGCAGCTCCCTTTCACATTGGAAGATGAGGTGCTTACCATCGATTACGGGGATCCGATCGGCGTAATCACCTATGCGGTAGCGGGGAAAATGCCTTGAAACACGGATATAATCAACGGTGCGCAACCAAAAGTTGCGCTGAGATTTTCGCTTGAAAAGCAGAGTTGGTGGCGCGCGGAGCACGGTTGCGGCTACAATGAAGCAAACAAGAAAAACCGAAAGGATGGACACCATGAACATTGAGATCGCAAACCGCCTGGTGCAGCTTCGCAAACAGCACGGACTTTCACAGGAGGAGCTTGCGGCGCGCCTTGGGCTTTCCCGGCAGGCTGTGAGCAAGTGGGAACGGGCGGAAGCTTCGCCCGATACGGATAACCTCATTTTGCTATCCCGCGTGTACGGCGTTTCCATCGACGAGCTTCTGCGCACGGAGGACCCGGTTCCAGAGCCGGAACCGGAAAAGGGCGTAAAGGTTACAATCAATGGCAAGCCCGTGCGCTTTCACGCCAAGGACGGCTTCTATTTTTCCGTGGGCGATGAGGAGGATGAAGCGGCGCTGTTGCGCGGGGACAAGAAGGGGGTAGGCGGACACATCGAACTCAATTTCCGCGATGATGACGACGAGGGGGAGGAGGAGGATGCAGAATACGGCGGCATCCGCAATGACCTTGAGGCGGATGAGGACGCGGACGGCAAACCGTTTTTGCAGGCGTTCCCATATCCGGTTTTCACTGCGATTCTCTATCTGTGCCTGGGCTTTGCCTTTAAGCTTTGGCATCCGGGCTGGATTGTGTTTCTCACGATTCCCATCTATTATCCCATCGTGAACTGGGTTTACGGCAGCCGCAGGCATTCGTTCTGGAAGGCGTTTCCCTATGTGATGCTTATAACGGTTGCGTTCTTTGCGCTGGGCTGCATTTGGGGGCTTTGGCATCCGGCATGGGTGCTGTACCTCACCATCCCGCTCTATTATACCGCTGCACAGAGCGCAGACCGGCGTTATCGCGCAAAACGCAGGAGAAACGAATCGGAAACAGCATAACAATCACATCAATTATAAAGGAGGAGACCCATGGAAGAGACCATTCGGCGTTTCAAGGAGCATCTCGCAAAACAGCATGCATACGAACATGCGCTCGGCGTTTTGTATTACGATGCGGAAACCGTGATGCCAAGGGCGGGCGGCGAGGGGCTCAGCCGCACCATTGGCGTGCTGAGCGAGGAAAGCTACCGGCTTTCCACCGCGCCTGAGCTCAAGGAGCTGCTGCAGACGCTGCTTGAGAACAAGGCGGCGATTGACTGGGTGACGCAGCGGGAGGCGGAGGAGCTTTCCGAAAACATGGAACGCATGGAAAAAATCCCGATGGAGGAATTCGTTGCATACCAGATGGCGCAAAACGAGGCCTCCCGCATTTGGCATGAGGCAAAGGTCAATAACGATTATGCCGCGTTTGAACCGCACCTTGCAAAGCTCATCGAATACCAGCGCCGCTTCGCGGGCTATATGCGCCCGGAGCTTCCCGCGTATGATGCGCTGCTGGATCAATATGAAAAAGGCCTTACGATGGAGACGCTCGATGCATATTTTGCGGATGTGCGTGCGAAGCTCGTGCCAGTGATCCATGCCATCAAAGAGCGCGGCAGGAAGATTGACGATTCGTTCATGCAGAAGCAATTTCCCGTTTGGAAGCAGCGGAAGCTTTCGGATTTCATCATGCAGGTGATGACCATAGACCGCGCCTGCTGCGCCATTGGCGAGGTGGAGCACCCGTTCACAACGGGCTTCAACAAGCGGGATATCCGCATTACAACGCATTATCATGAAGACAATCTGCTTTCAAGCTTTTACAGCGTCGTGCATGAGGGCGGTCATGCGCTTTACGAGCTGAACACGGGGGACGACCTGTTTTGCTCCCCGCTCGGCACGGGCGCAAGCATGGGCATACATGAATCGCAGTCCCGCTTCTTTGAAAACATCATCGGCAGGAGCGAAGCGTTTCTCCGCTTTATGCACCCAAAGCTCATGGAACTGTTTCCGGAGGAGCTTGCGGGCGTAACGCCGCACATGCTTTACCTTGCAGCCAATAAGAGCCAGCCTTCGCTCGTGCGCACCGAGGCAGACGAGCTGACCTATTCCATGCATATTATGGTGCGCTATGCACTGGAAAAGCAGCTGATTGCGGGCACGCTTTCCACAAAGGAGCTTCCGGCGGCCTGGAACGCGCTCTACCGGGAGTACCTTGGCGTGGATGTGCCGGATGACACGCGCGGAGTGTTGCAGGACTCGCACTGGTCCGGCGGCATGTTTGGCTACTTTCCGTCCTACTCCATCGGTAGTGCGTATGCCTCGCAGATCTATGCCGCCATGGAGAAGGAGCTTGCCGTGCCCACTCTTGTGGAGAAGGGCGAGCTTGCACCCATCGTGGCGTGGCTTACGGAAAGGATCTATCGCTTTGGCTGCTTGAAAAAGCCCGCGGAGCTCATTGAAAACGCCTGCGGCGCACCGTTTGACCCGGCATATTACACGGAGTATCTGACGAAAAAATATTCGGAGATTTACGGGCTGTAAAAGGCGTCCTTTCAAACAAGGCAGCCCCGGGGCAAAGGCCGAAACCCTTTGCCCCGGGGCTGCCCGTCATTTCGGGATAAACCGTGAATCCACAGCATCTGCGCTGCGCATCACAGCTTCATGCAGACATCCCATGCTCTCCAGATGACCGTGCGAAGATTGCCGACCGCGTTTGCGTCGCCCACCAGATGTACATGGGCGCGCTTTTCAGAGAGCGGCGCCGGTTTGTAGCCCACGGAAACGATCACGCTGTCCCCCTTCAGGTCGAAGGTGTTCCCATCCTGCCCCCTCACGGTTACGCCGTCTTCATTGATGCTGACAAGGCTGGTGTTGAGGTAAACCGGCGTCTTTTTGAACGCGAGCATTTCACGCAGGAACGAGGAATTGGCAAGGCAAACGCCCTTCACTGCAATGAGGTCGTTTTTCATTTCAACGATCTGCGGCTTCTTACCTTTGAGGATCAGGTCATATGCGATCTCGCAGCCCGTCAGGCCGCCGCCGATGACGATTACGTTTTCGCCAACTTCCCTGCCTGCAAGGTATTCGGTTGCTTCCATGGCCCGTTCGATGCCGGGAACAGGCAGGCGGCGCGGAGAAGAACCGGTTGCGATGATGATCTCATCAAAGCCTGTAAGTTCATCCGGACATTTTACTTCGGTATTCAGCTTAACCGGAATGCCGGCTTGCGCGACTTTGCGGCGATACCATTCGATCAGCTGGCGGTCGCTTTCCTTATAGGAGGGGGCGGCCGCGAGAATAAACACGCCGCCGAGCCTGTCGCTCTTTTCAAAAATCGTGGGCTGGTGGCCGCGCTCAGCCAGCACCAGCGCCGATTCCATACCGCCGATGCCGCCGCCGATGATTGCGATGCGCTTGGGTTTTTCCGTTTTTACGATGCGGTATTTCTTCGTTTGCATGGTCGTTGGGTTCAGCGCGCAGCGGGCCATGTGTATGGCGTCGCCCAAATCCTGAATGTTGGCCGTGCCTTCATATCTTGCCATCGTAAAGCAGGCATTGTGGCAGCGGATGCAGGGGCGAATGTCTTCCTCGCGCCCGTCGATCAGCTTGGTGACCCATTCGGGATCCACCAGAAACTGTCTTGCAACGCCCACGCCGTCGATCTCGCCGGCCTCCACAGCCTTCGCGCCCTCGTCCATCGTCATCTTGCCCGCGCAGACAACCGGGATACTGACGAACTTTTTGATATGCTTTACGGATTCAAGGTTGCAGTTTTCCGGCATATACGCCGGGGGATGTGCCCAGTACCAGGAATCATAGGTGCCGTTGTCGCAGTTGAGCATATCGTACCCGGCGTCCTCCAGGAACTTGGCCGCCCGTTCGGATTCTTCCATATCGCGGCCGACCTCGGTAAAATCGTCCTCGCCCGGGACTGCGCCCATGCGGAACCCTTTGGTTTTGGAGACGACCGAGTAACGCAGGGAAACGGGGTATTCGCTGCCGCAGCGCGCTTTGATGGCCTTTACGATTTCCGCAGGGAAGCGATAGCGGTTTTCAAAGCTGCCGCCGTATTCATCCGTGCGCTGGTTGGTGTATTTCATCGTGAACTGATCGAGCGTATACCCTTCGTGAACGGCGTGCACCTCCACGCCATCCACGCCCGCTTCTTTGCACAGAAGGGCAGTTTTTGCAAAGGCTTCCACGATCTCATGGATTTCATCCACGGTGAACGGGCGGGAATAGACATCGTCTGCCCAGCGGTTCGGCGTGGCCGAGGCGGAAGCGCAAAGATAATCCATGTTGAACAGGGGCTTGCCAATGAGGCCGAACGCCTTGTTTTTGATCATTTTGACCATCAGGTCATTCACGGCCATGGAACGCCCCATGCCGGCCGTGAGTTGGATGAACAGCTTGGCGTCGGTTTTGTGGAACTCGTCCATGAACTCCTTGAGCTGGCGGAACTTGGCCTTGTTCTGGTAAAGCCACATGCCGCCCATCGTGTCGCGGATGGGCGCGATACCGGGCAGGATCAGCCCAACGTTGTTCCGCGCGCGTTCCAACAGGAAGTTTGCCGCTTCCTTATCGAAATGATTCGGCTCCATCCATCCGAAAATGCTGGTGCCGCCCATGGAGCACATGACGATGCGGTTCTTGATCTCAACAGTCCCGATTTTCCAGGGAGTAAACAGGGAAGCGTATGTTTGATTCATGGGAACCCTCCTTATTCTACGGTGACGATACCGTCGGCGCCGACGGTCACCGTCATCCCATCCTTCACATAGGAAAGAAATTCTTCACCAAGCTTATCGATTACGGGCATGTTGGAATCGGTCCAGTTGGCGGCCAGAATCGCGCCGGAAGCGGCCAACGAGTCAATCGGCTTGGAAAACAGCATGCATGCCGGCTGTTTTCCAAGGGCGCATGCAGTGTAAAGCACCATGCCGCCCGTGGTGGAGCCGATCGTTTCGGGCAGGCAAAGCGCTTTGCCGAGCATGGGCTTTTTGTACAGATCCGGGTTGTTCTGATCGCCGCATTTAACCTGCTTGTCTCCAAACATCAGCGCCATCTGAAAGCTTGCAAGCGTGTTGAAGCCCCCATGGGAAACCAGTGCTTCAGCCTTTACTTCGCCCGGCGCAACGACGCGTCCTTGAAAAGTGATAGCCATTAGTTTGCTCCCCCTGTAATGAATTTGAGTATCTCATCGTCGGAATAGAAGCGCGCGCTTGTATACGTTCTGAGCTTGTTGGATGAAGTGATGACAGGCATCTTCTTGGCAAGCGGGTTATTCATGTACATCAGCGGGCAGATGTAGCTGAGAACCACGCCGCAGTCCATCAGTTTCTGATAACGCTCCGTTTTTTTGAATTCTTCGATCACGGCGGGCGCGGAGGTGAACACCGTTGGAATGACCACCTTCCTATGCCCGTTTTGCTGCAGCGCGGCGGCTACCTTGTCCGTCCACTCCGCAAGCTGACCGAGAGTCATATGCGGACAGCCCATGAAGCAGAGCTTTGGCTTTGCGTCCATATCCTTCCAAATGCACGGATAGCTGTTTTTCACCCGCTCCAGCTCGGTATCGTCAATGACATAAACCTGTGCATCCGGCCTTATGAGGGAATCCCCAAAGTCCTTTGCTTCGGGTGTGAGCGCTTCGATGTGATAAAGGCCGACGGAACCGTTCGAGGCGGTGGCAGCGCCGAAATCCTTGAGGTATGCGGTGGCGCTTTCGTTCAGCTCGGCGCCGATCCACTGATCGAGCCCTTTGATGTAAGGCACTTTTTCCAGCACCTTCATGCCCACTGCGGAGCCCAAAAGCTGCGCTTCGGGCTTTTTGGAGGTTTTGACCTCAACGACATAGTCCGCCTTCCGGCCGTCGTCCGTCAAAAGGCCGAATTCCGGCACGAATCCTGCGATGGAGCCCATCAGCTCTATGATGCCGCTGTTCCTGTTGCAGCGCGCTCCAAGCACGCTGTTGGCATAGACCACCGCCGAGGATTCCGCCCAGGACAGGATGTCGCCGCGCTTTGGGACATTGCCCACCTGCGGCAAGTAACAGGCGCAGGTATAATCATTTTCACCGCGCAGGCCGAACTTCCTGAGCTGCTCCTCGTAGCGCTCCTGCTGGCTGTACATCACCCGAAAGACGATGTCCTTAAGAAGACTGCTCGGAACGTTTTTGTCCAGCGGGCGCGGATCGGCAGTGAACTTCTGCCCGCTGACCGCCCCGGCGCTGAGCAGTTTTTCATATAGGTCATACACCGGCGTCATCACCCCGATGCCGAAGCTGATAACCGTGTGGCCAAAGCCTTCGGCCACCGGCACCATGCGTTCAGCATCAAAGGCTTCGCCGTACATCACAAGGGTCTTTACGACCTTTGCCATGGTTTCGCCCTTACTTCCATCAAGCAGGGACTGCTGCTCCTTCGTAAGATTCATGCGGCTCTCCTTTTCCGATATGGCGTTATTGATTATTGAAACACAAGCGCCATGCTTTGACAATAATATACCGAATTCTTACAGGGATTTCAATGGACTTCAGGGAATAAACGCTCCAACAGCGTTTTATGGCCTTAGCCCTGCTCCCAGAGCGGCGGATTGCCGCATCCGCTCTGACGGGAACAATCCTCAGTCGCCTGCGGCGAATTAAGCTGCGCTGATAGAATAAGAACAATCCTCAGTCACGGCTTGTGCCGTGCCAGCTCCTTTCAGAAAGGAGCCTTTTGGGTTACAGCATCGCAAAAGCCCCCTTTACAAAAGGGGGTGGCAGCGGCGTGAGCCGCTGACGGGGGATTGCCGTATTCTCACGCATCCTTTTGCGAACTGCGGTCAAAACATGCGCAGAGCTCCCGGAGGATTACCTTCAACAGTGGGCATTTTTTTGATTGGCAGTGGAGGCCGTTTCACGTTGCCTGTGATTCCAGCTTTTCACGGAACCATTTGCATGCCGGCGTTTCGCGGTCACGCACCTTGCAGCGCGGATAAACGCAGTGGCCGTAAGTGCAAGCATGATAGCTTTTCCCAATTTTGACGTAATGCTGCCTGAAGTGGCGGCAGGTTTTGCAGGTACCTTCTTCCATGATACTCCCTCCCGATTCAGAATGGATACAGTATAGAAGAAACCACACAGCAAGATGACATTTAGTGAATGTCATCTGAAAAAATAGCAAAACGCCCCGCGTTGCCGCGGAGCGCTTTGCCATATGCCACAAAAATGAGGAGGGAGATAGCGTTATCAGCCGCCCAGATACGCCTTTTTTACGGCGTCGCTGGCGGCAAGGTCCGCGCCTGTGCCGGAAAGCGTAATGCGCCCCTGTTCAAGCACGTAAGCGCGGTCGGCAACTGCAAGCGCCTTGCCCGCGTTTTGCTCCACCAGCAGGATCGTTGTGCCGGCAGCATGGAATTCGCGGATGATGTCGAAAATCTGCTCCACAAGGATCGGCGCAAGGCCCATGGAAGGTTCATCCAGCATAAGCAGCTTCGGGTGGCTCATCATCGCGCGGCCCATGGCAAGCATCTGCTGCTCGCCCCCGGAAAGCGTGCCTGCAATCTGCTTTTCACGCTCCTTCAAGCGCGGGAAGCGGCGGAACACATCCTCGATGTCCGCATCGGAGACCTCTTTTTGCGTGTATGCGCCCATGTCCAGGTTTTCGCGTACCGTCATCTGCAGGAAGATGCGCCTGCCTTCCGGCACCTGTGCAAGCCCGCGGTTCACCAGCTTGTAGGCTTCCGTATGGGCGATGGGATCTCCCAGGAAGGAGATGCTTCCGGACCTTGGATGCATCAGGCCGGAAATCGTTTTAAGCACCGTGGATTTGCCGGCGCCGTTTGCGCCGATGAGCGAAACGATTTCCCCCTCGCGCACCTCGAAGGAAACGCCTTTGATGGCATGAATCTGGCCATAGTAAACATGGATATCGTCAACCTTGAGGATCATGGCGTTACGCTCCCTTCTTGCCGAGATAGGCTTCGATGACAGCCGGGTTGGACTTGATCTCATCCGGCGTGCCCTTGGCGATGATCCTGCCGTAATTGAGCACGGCAATGCCTTCGCAGATTCCCATGACAAGGCTCATGTCGTGTTCGATGAGCATGATGGCGATCTGGAATGTGTCCCGGATTTTGCGGATGTTTTCCATCAGCTCCGCCGTTTCGGAAGGGTTCATGCCCGCGGCGGGTTCGTCAAGCAGCATAATGCCGGGTTCCGTTGCAAGCGCCCGGACGATTTCAAGCCGCCGCTGCGCGCCGTAGGGAAGGCTGCCTGCCTGCGCGTTTGCAAGGTCCTGCATATGGAACACCGAAAGCAGCTCCAGAGCGCGCTCCTTCGCCTGGCGCTCCGCCTTGTGGTAGCCGAATCCGTGCGTTACGGAAGCGAAAAGGTTGCTTTTTGTGCTGTTGTGCAGGCCCACCTTGACGTTGTCGAGCACCGTCATGTTGGAAAACAGGCGGATGTTCTGGAACGTGCGTGCAATGCCAAGCTTGTTGACCTGGTAGGTGCTCATGCCGAGCGTATCCACGCCGTCCAGCAGGATGGAGCCGCGCGTGGGGCGGTAAACGTTCGTAAGCAGGTTGAACACCGTCGTCTTGCCTGCGCCGTTCGGGCCGATCAGGCCGCCAATCTCCGTGCGGCCCATGGTGAAGTTAAAATCGTCCACAGCGGTAAGGCCGCCGAAATCAATGCCGAGGTGGCGCACATCTAAAATAGGAAGCTTATCCGCATCGCGCTCGGGCACGATCGCCTTGCTCGGCAGGGGTACCATCTTATTCATGCGCTTTGCCCTCCTTGTTGGCTTTGTTGCGGATTGCGTCCACGAGCGCGCCGTAATGCAGCTTGCCCTTAAGGGCCGCAAAGCGCGGGGACGCGTTGAGAAGCATCATCACGATGAGCACGAGCGCGTAGATGAGCATGCGGAAGTCCGCAAGCTCGCGCAGCGCTTCCGGAAGCACGGTGATAATGATCGCGGAAATTACGCTGCCGCGGATGCTGCCCATGCCGCCGAGCACCACGATGACGAGCAGCTCGATGGACTTGTTGTAATCAAACGTGCTCGCGGAAAGGATGGAAAGGTTGTGACCATAAAGCACGCCCGCAACCCCTGCGAAAAACGCCGCGATTACAAAGGCCAACATGCGGAAATAGGTAACGTTGATGCCGGAAGCCTCCGCCGCGATGCGGTTGTCGCGGATGGCGGTGATGGCGCGGCCGTGGCGGGAATTGACAAGGTTCATGATCACGAGCAGCGTGATGAGGACTACCGCAAAGGCGATCGCGAACGTGGAATCCTGCGGCGTCCCCTTAAGGCCCGCTGCGCCGCCGGTAAACTCCAGGTTGATGATGACGCTTCGGATGATCTCGCCAAAGGCGAGGGTTACGATGGCAAGGTAATCGCCGTGCAGGCGCAGCACCGGAATGCCGATGAGCACGCCGAAAAGCGCTGCCACAAGGCCGCCCACGAGCATGGCGAGCGGAAAGCGCGCAGCCATGGGCAGGATGTCCTTCATGGCGATGGAGAACAGGCACCCTGCATACGCGCCAACGGACATGAAGCCCGCGTGGCCGAGCGTCAGCTCCCCAAGGAAGCCGACCGTCAGGTTCAGCGACACGGCGAGGATGATGTTGATGCAGATGGGGACGAGCATCGCGCGCATGTGGCGCGTGGCATGCCCGGTTTCCACCAGGATGAATACCACTGCAAACAGCACGCACACAATCGCAAGGGTGATGAGGTTGCCGGCAAGCGGCTTCATCTTTTTCTTGATGCGTTCCATTTCCCTCACCTCACACTTTCTCGGTCACACGCTTGCCGAGCAGGCCCGTGGGCTTTACCATCAAAACGATGATGAGCACCGCGAACACGATCGCATCGGAAAGCTCGGTGGAAATATAGCGCTTGGCCAGATTTTCAATCACGCCGAGGAGGATGCCGCCAAGCATTGCGCCCGGCATGGAGCCGATGCCGCCGAACACCGCCGCGACAAAGGCTTTAATGCCCGGCATGGAGCCGGTGTAAGGCCCGATGAAGCCATATGTTGTACCGTAGAACACGCCTGCCACAGCCGCGAGCGCGGAACCGATGGCGAATGTGATGGTGATCGTCCTGTTTACGCTGATGCCCATAAGCTCCGCTGCATCCCGGTCCTCGGAAACGGCGCGCATGGCCTTGCCGGTTCGGGATTTTGCGATGAACAGGCTCATGCCGACCATGATGGCGGTCGTTACGGCGAGGGTGACGAGCATGTCGCCGCGGATGGTCAGCGCGCCAAGCGCAAGCGTTGGGACGGAGAAGACCTTCGGGAAGCTGTGCTGCGTAGAGCCGAAGATCAGAAGGGCAAGGCTTTGCAAAAAATAGCTTACGCCGATGGCGGTGATGAGCACCGCGAGCGGGGGGGATTTGCGCAGGGGCTTATAGGCGATGCGCTCAACGCATACGCCAAGCACGACGCAGCAAACAACGCTTGCTGCAATCGCAAGGGCGGGCGGGAAGCCCAGCATGGACACGGTCGTGATCACCGCGAAGGCGCCGACCATGATGATGTCGCCGTGCGCGAAGTTGAGCATTTTTGCAATGCCGTAAACCATGGTATAGCCGAGCGCGATCAGCGCATAGATGCTGCCGAGGCTCAGGCCGCTGATAAGGTTTGCGATAAGATCCATCATGTTGGGGGTACTCCTTTTGGAAAAATCCTGAAAGGGGGAACGAAAGGCTGTGCGCCTTTACATGGCGCAGTGGGGGATGGACGGAACGTCCGTCCATCCCCGATGGTTACTGTTTGTTCGGTTATTCAGCCGCGTAAGCAACGTACGCGCCGTCCTTGATGACGACTGCGGTAGCGCTCTTGGTGGGCTCGCCGTCCGCAGACCAGGTCATCGTGCCGGTCAGGCCGTCCACGGTGATCGCGGTCATCGCAGCGACCATCTTCTCGTTGAAGTCCGCGTCGCCGGGCTTTGCGCCGCTCTGCTCAAGGGCAGCCTTGATGGTGTAGATGGCGTCATAGCCGTCCGCCGCGAACTGGTCGGGCGTGGCGTTGTAAGCAGCCTTGTAGGCAGCGGTGAAGGCAACGGTCTGCTCATCCTGGGCATCGGCCGCAAACGGGGTCAGCAGCATAACGCCTTCGGTTGCGGAAACGTTGTCCGCGCCGATCTTTTCAATCACGCCGTCAAGGCCGTCGCAGCCGAAGAAGATCGCGGAAATGTTGGCGCTCTGCGCCTGGGTGAGGATGTAGGCTGCTTCCTGCGCATAGATGGGCAGGAACACGAGCTCTGCCCCGCTCGAAGCGATGGCCTGGAGCTGCACGGAGAAGTCGGTTCTGGACTGATCGGTGAATGCCTGCTCGGAAACAACCTCAAGGCCGACCTCCGCCGCCTTGGCAACAAAGTTATCCTTGATGCCGTTGGAATAGTCGTTGGACTTATCATAGATCACAGCGACCTTCGTGGCGATCTTGTTGTCCGCAATGAACTGCGCGGCATAGTTGCCCTGGTCGGGGTCGGTGAAGCAGATGCGGAAGCAGGTGTCATACTGAACGCACTCTTTCTGGGAGCCGGAAGGGGTGATCATCAGGATGCCGTCCTTCTGGACTTCCTCGGTCACCGCGATGCACGCGCCGCTCGTTGTCGCGCCGAGGGAAACCTGCATGCCGTTATCCATGAGCTTGTTGTAAGCGTTCACGGCCATTTCCGCGTCGGCCTGATCATCTTCAAACAGGAGCTCGAACGTGAGGCCGTTTACGCCGCCAGCTTCGTTGATTTCCTTCACAGCCATTTCGGCGCCCTGCTTAACGGATACGCCATAGGTGGCATAGTCGCCGGTGAGGGGCCCAATGCCGCCGATGACAAGCTTTTCGCCTTCAGCGGAGGGTTCGCTCGCGCCGGAATCCGGCGTGGGGTCGGTCGTGGCCGGAGCTTCGGTACCGGTGGGGGCTTCGGTGGGTTCCGTGGTGCCGTTGGTGCATCCTGCGAACGCGGCAAGGACCATCATGAGGGCCAATGCCAGTGCAAAGATCTTTTTCATTGGAACTGTTCTCCTTCAAAAAATTTTTTGAATGTATTATGCAAAAAGGCGGCCCCGAGGATTCGGGACCGCCTTAGCATACTAGGACGATCAGCCCGCTCTCCCCGGCAAAGCGCTGCGGCGAATAATAATAATGCCTACTACAGCGAGGACCGCAACAACGACCAATACGCCGACCATCGTTACGATGGCGGCGCTGCTAAGGATGAGGGCGCATGTAAGCGGAGCGCACATGCAGGCACATGCTTTTGCGGCAAATGTTGACATAAAACGCTCCTTTCCGCTGCAAAACGCAGCAATTCACATTCATTGCAAAAATACTATCACGGTGCCACAGGCTTGTCAAGAATAATATATTATTTATTATTTAACAAAAAAGGGTAATTATATGGATTGTTTATGCAGACAATGAGCGAGAGGAACGGGGGAGGAAAAGTTACACTTTTTTCATCGGTTCACATCCCGCAGCGCATGGAAATCTGCTATAATCATATGCATATATTTTATCATTAAAAAAGGCGCCTTGCGCGCCGTGAAATAGTTTGCATGATATCAGGAGGTCAACATGTGCGGAATCGTTGGATATATCGGCCCGAAGCAGGCCGCGCCGCTGCTGCTGGAAGCGCTTGAAAAGCTGGAATACCGTGGGTATGATTCGGCGGGGCTTGCAATCCTCGGCGGAAACGGGCTTTCCGTCTGCAAGGCGAAGGGCCGCCTCAGCGTGCTTTTCGATTGGACGGAGGGCGGCGCAACCATGCCGGGCACAGCGGGCATCGGCCACACGCGCTGGGCGACGCACGGCGAGCCTTCGGATGTAAACTCCCACCCGCATCTGTCACACAGCGGTAGGGTGGCGGTGGTGCATAACGGCATCGTAGAAAATTATGCGGAGCTGCGCGAGTTTTTGACGGAGCACGGCTACGAATTCCAGTCCGACACGGATACGGAAATCGTTGCGCAGCTTGTGGATTTTTATTATCATGGCGATCCGGTGAAGGCCGTGCGGGATGCGGAGTCGCTCCTCAGCGGCTCCTATGCGCTTGGCATCGCTTTTGCGGCGCATCCGGATCTGCTCATTGCGGTGCGAAAGGACAGCCCGCTTATCCTCGGCCTCGGAGAAGGAGAAAACTTTATCGCCTCCGATATTCCGGCGCTTTTGAAACATACGCGTGAGATCGTGAGGCTGGACGAACGGGAGCTTGCCGTGCTCACGCGCGCGGGCGTTTCGGTGTACGACCGCTTCGGCGACCCGGTGGAGAAGGCGCCGGAGCACATCGCGTGGGATGTGAGCGCTGCGGAAAAAGGGGGCTATGCGCACTTCATGCTCAAGGAGATCATGGAGCAGCCCACGGCCATTCGCAACACCATAAGCCCTCGCATCAAGGACGGGGAAATCGATCTGGGCCTTGTGCATATCACGGAGGAGGTGATCCGCGCCATCGATAAAATTAATATCGTGGCCTGCGGCTCCGCGAGCTATGTGGGCATGACGAGCCAATACATGCTATCAAAAATGCTGCATGTGCCGGTGACGGTGGAGCTTGCCTCCGAGTTCCGTTACAGCGATCCCGTTGTGGATGAAAAAACGCTTACGATCGTTATCAGCCAAAGCGGCGAAACGCTGGATACGCTTTTTGCATTGCGGGAGGCGAAGCGGCGCGGCGCGCACATCATTTCCGTTGTAAATGTGGTGGGCTCTGCGATCGCCAACGAAAGCGAGGATGTGCTTTACACCTGGGCCGGGCCGGAAATCGCCGTTGCAACGACTAAGGCGTACAGCACGCAGCTTGCGGTGATGTATCTCATCGCGCTGCATTTCGCGCGGTTGCGCGGCACGCTTTCGGATGCGGCGCTTTCAGAAGCGGTTGCCGCGCTCGAGGCGCTCCCCGCACTTGTGGAGGAGATGTTGGGGAAACGGGAGCAGATGCAATACCTTGCTTCGCTGTTCTTCAACCTGCGGGATATCTTCTTCATCGGCCGCAACATCGATTATGCGCTTTGCCTGGAGGGCTCGCTTAAGCTCAAGGAGATTTCCTATATTCATTCAGAAGCGTATGCTGCGGGCGAGCTCAAACATGGCACAATTTCCCTGATTGAACCGGGCACGCTCGTCATCGCGCTTTGCACGCATGCGCCGCTTCGGGAAAAGATGGTCAGCAACATCCGCGAAGTAAAGGCACGCGGCGCGGTAGTCATTGCTTTTACGGATGAGAACGATGCCTCCGTGCCCGCCGTGGCGGATCATGTCATTGCCCTGCCCTCCTGCGCGCCGCTTGTGCTGCCCTCCATGCCGCTGATTCCGCTTCAGTTGTTCGCGTACTATGTGGCGCTGCTCAAGGGCTGCGACATCGACAAGCCGCGCAACCTTGCAAAATCGGTAACGGTGGAGTGAAGGCAACCCGCGTGCGCTTTTTGCGTCTTTGTGAAAAAGCCTCCCTTCGCGCAGCTTGCTACGCTGGGCAGGCGACTGAGGATTGTCCCGCTGCTGCGGGTGCAAGGAAGTCTCTGCTGGTTCAACAACAAAAGGGGCGCGCCGATGGCGCGCCCCTTGCAACTTGTGAATCAAGCGGATCAAGGTTTACTGCAAGCCCAAACCCTTGGTCAGCGTTACGATGAAATCCTGCACATTTGTCACGATGCCGCGCGCCGCAAGGCTGCCGCGGTCAGCCAGTTTGTTGACGACGAACTCCGCGATGTCCACACAGTAAAAATACACTTGGCGAACTGTGCCGTCCTTTAGGACACGGTAGGTCGGCGTCATATTCCCGGTCGCTATGGTATGGAGCATGCTTGCCATGCAGATAATTGTCGTCGCATCCCGCACCTGCTCCCGCATACGGTCCTGCGCTTCATAGGCGTCCCCGATGACGCCGGGCAGCGGGCCGTCATCCCGAATCGATCCTGCAAGCACATAGGGCACATGATGCGTTTCACATTGGTATATAATCCCATTTTCGATTGTTTCGTTCCGGATGAACGCGGCAATGCTGCCATGATAGCGCGCGCGGTTGATCGTATCCAAATGGTTGTAGTGGCCGTTTGGCTGGGATTGCTGTGTGTAGATATTTTGGCCGAGCGCGGTTTTCAGGTAGGCTGCCTCCAAATCGTGCGTGGCGAGCGCGTTTCCGGCGAGCAGCGCATGCACGTAGCCGCCTGCGACGAGGAGCGAAAAAGCATTTCGTGCATCGTGGTCAAAAGCGAATGCAGGGCCCATCACCCAGACGATTTTCCCATGCTCCCGCTCATGCCGCAACAGCTCGTACAGCTCGTCATAATCCCGGGAAAATGCGGTTTCGCGCGAACGGCCCTTGCGGAACGCGAACACGCCGCCCCGGTCATGCGTTTCGCGGAAGCCATCCGGATGAACAACAATGCCGTCCGCCCCGTTTTCCGTGCGCCCAACCGCAACGAGATCCCCCTTTTTCAGCAGGCGGATTTCGCGCACCGCAATCTCTCCGCCTTCATAAACCGCTACGCAATCCATACGGCTTTCCTGTGCGAGCAGCCAAGCGCCCCGGATTTTGAAATATTCCGGGAAGATGCTCATGGCATGGTATCCTTCAGGCGCAACGGCATCGGCAGGCGCAGGAAGCCAAACGGACTCCGGTGCAGCCGTAAATTCTTTTTTGGAAAAATCCGGCGCTGTATAAGCGCGCAGCGCAAAGTTCATCGGTGTCACCCCTCGGTTTTTGCCTAAAAATAATATATTTTATATCATTTTGCGGCTTTGACATGCTCAATAGCATATCATACTGGAAAAACAGGCGCAATAGTTTCGCGCTGCGGCAGGCAAATGCGCGAAACAAAAATTTGCGCACCATATAAGCGTTGTATACTGCGCTCTGCGATGGGAATACTAACCGCAGAAAAGAAGCCGGCGCACGCCGGAATCAACAAGGAGGCACAGTATGAAACAACATGGTATGCTTTTGTCCGTTTTGCTGGCCGCTCTGCTTTTGCTCGGCGCCGGCTGTTACAACGGCAAGGTAACGCCCACGCCCACGGTAAAGCCGAACCCCACCGTGAATCCGACGGTGAACCCCACCGTAAATCCCACCGTGAATCCCACAACGGACGTTTCCCCATCGACCGCGCCGAATGTGACGGGCGGCGAAAACACGATTGAAGGCTTTAAGGAAGGCGAGACCGTGGAGGTCAGCAACCTGCCCGAAAAGGTCACCAAGGCCGTCAAGGAAAAGTATCCGAATGCGACCGTCAAAAGCGCTACATATGCGACCTATATGGATAAGCAGATGTATCATCTGATGCTCGAAGGCGCGGGAGACAATACCACTGAAATTTATGCGCAGGCGGATGGCACATTGCTGCCGTTTAATGCGCAAAGCACACCGGAAGGCACCAGCGGCGGTGCGAACGGTGGTTCCACGAACAAAGGTTGAACAAACCTGGAATCAAAGCGGGCGGAACGGAAGCGTTCCGCCCGCTTTTGTGTTATAATGGACTCAAGCATTGCTTGAGCGCACTTCTTTTGCGGATTCAAGCACCGCATGATAGACATCGTCGGCGTGCCTGGGGTTCAATGAAAGCAAGGCAATCAAAATTTTGCAGGAGGGCACGTTCATGATTTTCGAAAAAAAGAACCAGGAAAACGCATCCCAGAAAAACCGGGCAGAGGAAGTGAGCATGGCGGATATGCAGGAGATTGGCAGACGCATTGCGGCGCTGCGCAAGGCAAAAAATTTGACGCAGGCTGAGCTTGCCGAGCAACTTTCGGTGAGCTATCAGGCGGTGAGCAACTGGGAACGGGGCGAGTCCATGCCGGACATTTTTAAGCTGCCCACGCTTGCGGCCGTACTCGGCACGAGCGTGGACGCGCTGCTGGCCGGTGAAACTGCGGCGGAGGAACCGAACGCTGCGAAAACGGGCGGTGCGGATGCCGCGCTTCGGGAAACGGTTCCCACGGACGGCCTTTCGGGGCTTGATTCCCAACTGAAGCGGCTGGAAGAGGAGCTGAAATCACTGGAGTGCCTGAAGAGCTTGAGGCCGCTCCAAGGAGAAGAAACGCTTGACGCTGCAGCAAGGCGGGCGGCAGAGCGGGACGGCTTCTCGCTGTGTGAACTGGAGGAACTTGCGCCGCTCCTCAAAAAGGAAACGCTTAACGCCGCAGTGAGGCAGGCAGCGGAACGGGGCAGCTTCTCGCTGGATGAACTGGAGGATCTTGCGCCGTTCCTCGGGAAGGAAACGCTTGACGCCGCAGTGAAGCAAGCGGCGGAGCGGGACGGCTTCTCGCTGGATGAACTGGAGGATCTTGCGCCGTTCCTCGGGAAGGAAACAATGGATGCGCTTGCGCAGAAAGCAGCGCAGAAGAGGAACTTTTCGTTGGACGAGCTGGAAGCGGTCGCACCGTTCCTTTCCAAAGAAGTGTTCCTCGAAATCGCGTTGGGGCGCAGGGAACGGAAGAACGGCTAAGTCTCCGTTGCCCGGCACGCCTTTGCAATGGTATACTATACGTTAAAGTCAACCGTTTCAAAGGAGGGCCGCTATGCGCCTTTTTATCGCCATTGAACTGCCGCGCTCGTTCAAACAGGAACTTGCGCGCGTGCAGAAGGAAGTCAAGCAGATGAGCTGCGGCGGCAGGTTTGTGCCGCAGGAAAATTTCCACATCACGCTGCATTTCATCGGGGAATCGGATGACCTCGCCGGCGCGGTCGCTGCGATGCGTGAGGCCGCGCGCGGTATCCGCACATTTACGCTGCATCTTGGCAAATATGACTGCTTCGATAAAAACGGCAGTAAGACCTCCTTCCTGAATGTAAAAGGAGAGCTGGACGAGCTGGACCGGCTGTATGAATCGCTGCAGAGCGCGCTGTATGACAACGGGTTTTCCCGCGAGCGCAAGCGTTTTCGCCCGCACATTACGCTCGGGCGCAACGTGGAGCACGACGAACTTGTGACGGAGGAGCTCAAGCGCCTTTCCCCCAATGCTTCGGTGACCGTACAGGGCATCACGCTGTTTGAAAGCGCGCGTCAGGAAGGCAAAGTGGTTTATAATCCGCTGCACCGGGAGCGCTTCTGATGGCGGCCCCGGTCACATTCCTCGCCGGGCGCGCGGGCAGCGGAAAGAGCCGCTTTATCCGGCAGCGGGTGGCCGAGCTTTGCGCGCGCGGCGAAACCGTTGCGCTCATCGTTCCCGAACAGTTTACCTTTGAGACCGAACGCGAGCTTGCGGCCGCCCTGCCGGGCGGCCTGCTGCAGGCGTCGGTCTTTTCGTTTACCTCGCTCGCGCGGCGCGTACTGCGCGAGACAGGCGAGCGGACGGTGTTCCTTTCCCGCCAGGGGCGCAGGATGGTCATCCGAAAAACCGCGGAGGAGGAAGCGAAGCGCCTCACCGCATTCGGCGGCGTATCCGCACGCGCGGGTTTTGCGGAACGGTGCGATTCGTTCATCACGGAGTGCAAGCGCTTCAACATCGCGCCGGAACAGCTTGCGGATGCGGCGGAACGCCTGGGCGCGAACGCACCGTTTGCGGCGAAGCTTTCCGACCTTGCGCTTCTGTATGCGCGCACGGAAGAATATCTTGCCGGGCGCAACATGGATGCGGCGGATGCGTTCTCTGCGCTGTGCGAACGCCTTCCCCGCTCCTCCATCGCCGGACAGGCCGTCATCATCGATGGCTTTGACCTTATTTCCGAACAGCTTTACGATGTTGTGGGCGCGCTGATGGGATGCGCGGGTTCACTTACGATCGCCCTCCGGGCGGATCTTTCGCCGGATTGCAGAGACAGGGTGGTGTTTCAGGCGGAAAGCCGCCTCCTGACGCGGCTTAAAAGCATTGCGCAGGAACAGGGGTGCCCGACGCGGACTGTGCGCCTGCCGGTTGCAGGCCCCCATGAAGACGCGGCAAAACGCGCGCATCCGGCGCTGCGCCATTTGGAACACGAGGCGTTTGCATATCCGTTCCGGCCCTATGAGGGGAAGGATGCGGCGGAGGCCGTATCCCTGTTTGCGGCGACAAGCCGCACGGCGGAAGCGGAAGCCGTTGCGGATGCGATCCTGAAAGCCGCGGACAGCGGCATCCGTTACCGCGACATGGCTGTCATCGCCACCGATCTTGACGCATACATCAACCCCGTAAGCCGTGCGCTTCGGGCGCGGGATATCCCGTTTTTTACGGATGCGAAGCACCCGCTTGCGGGCTATGCTGCGGCGCGCCTCGTGGTGAGCGCGCTTTCCGCCGCGGCGCATGCCTTCCGGCAGCGGGATGTGCTTGAGGTGGCAAAAACCGGCCTTGCGGGTGTGGAAACGGCGGATGCCGAAGCGTTTGAGCTTTATGCGCTGCGCTACGGCATGCGCGGCACCCTGCTTACGGCGCCCTTTGCGCGCGGGGAAGTGCCGCCCGGCGCGGAGCGGGCGCGCGCAGTGCTGATGCCGCCGCTGGTGGAGCTGCGCACACGCCTTGCTGGCGCGGCGACGGCGCGCGCGAAGACGGAGGCGCTTTATGCGTACCTGCTTGCGCTCGATGTGCGCGGCCAGCTTGCATCGGAGGCTGAAAGCCTGCGCGCGCGCGGCCGCTTTGAGCTGATGGAGGAATGCGCGCAGGTTTATAACATGCTCATGGAGCTGTTTACGCAGCTGCATGCGATTCTGGGGGAAGCGCCGCTTTCCACGGAGCGCTACATCGCGGTGCTGCAGGAAGGGCTTTCCACCTATGAAGTGGGCGTCATTCCGACAACCGCGGACCAGGTACTCTTTGGGAGCCTCGGCCGCACGCGCGCGCGCAGCGTTTCCGCGCTGTTCGTACTGGGCGCGGTGGAAGGCGTGTTTCCCGCATATGCGCGCAATGACGGCATGATCGACGATGCGGAACGCGCCTCGCTTTCCGCGCTCGGCCTTCCCGCGCTCCCTTCAAGCCGGGAGAGCACGGAGAAGGAGCTTGCGGATGTGTATGGCGCCATCGCGCGGCCAAGCCGGCGGCTCTATCTTTCCTATCCGCTTGGCATGGGCGCGGAATCCGCCGTGTCCTGCAAGCTGATCGACACCATCCGCGCCATCTTTCCCGATGTGAAACCTGGCACGGATCTTGCGCCCGCACCGCCCGTTTCGGCAGAAGGCGGGTTTTCACGGTTGGTGGAGCGCCTGCGCACCGGCGTGGATGAGGGCCGCTTTGAAGAAGGCACGCGGTCGCTCTATGCCGCGTTTGCCGCCGCGCCGGCGTATGCGGCGCGCCTGCAGCAGGCGGAGTCGGCGCTGTTCCACCAAAGCTCGCCGGAGCCGTTCGGCCGGGAGCTTGCCGCCGCGCTTTACGGCGCGCCCCTGTATGGAAGCGCCACGCGGCTTGAAACGTTCAACGCCTGCCCGTTCAAGCATTTTGCGCGCTATGGCCTTCGCATTGAGCCGCCCAAGGAATACCGGGAACGCCGCGCGGATGAGGGCGCATTCTGCCATGAGGCGCTCGCCCGGTTTACCGAGCGGATCATTGCGCTCAACATACCCGCGCGGGAGATCGCGCCGGAAACGGTGGAAGCGCTGCTTGCGGAGCTCCTGCCGCCGCTCATCGCGGAGCACAACAACGGCGTGCTGCTTGACACGGCGCGCATGCGCGCCCTTGCGGCGCGGCTCGTTCGCCGCGTGAAGGAAACGGCGCACGCCATCGTGCGGCAGCTTGCCGCGGGGCGCTTCCAGGCGGAAGGATGCGAGGTGGAATTCGGCCGCGGCAAGGCATATCCCCCCATTGAGCTCGCGCTTTCGGACGGCACGCGCTGCCTGCTTTCCGGGAAGATCGACCGGCTGGACGGCACGTTTGACGAGGCAGGCACGCGCTTTTTCCGCGTGATCGACTATAAAACGGGCAGTGCGGAGTTCAGCTACACGGATCTGTATTACGGGCTGAAGCTGCAGCTGCCGCTGTATCTTGCCGCGGTCGCGGCGGCGGACGATGCGGCGCACCGCGCCCTGCCCGCGGGGTTTTATTATCTGCCGGTGAAAACGCCCGTGCTCGAAGAAGGCCTCTCCGGCGAGGCCCTTTTGAAAGAGGTGCAGAAGGCCTTCCGGCTCCGCGGCGTATCCTTAAAGAACGCGGAGCTGCTGGAAGCCGGGGGCGGCCCGTCCGTGGCGCCGGAAAAGGGAACGGGTGTGCTCGGCCCGGAGGACTTTTCCGCCGTGGCGGAATTCGCGCGGCGCAAGGCGGCGCAAACGGCCGAAGCCGTGCGCACGGGGCGCGCGGAAACGGCGCCTTACCGCAAAAGCAAACGGGATACGGCGTGCGCCCGGTGCGATTATGCAAGCGTGTGCGGGTTTGATCCCGCGTTTGGCGGCTGCGCGTACCGCAGTGTGCGCACCGTGAAGGCGGATGCGTTTTTGGAGGAGGCCAGGCATGAAACAGTGGACGAATGAGCAGCGGCGTGCAATTGAAGAAAACGGGAATCTGCTCGTATCCGCGGCTGCGGGCTCGGGCAAAACGGCGGTTCTCACGGAACGCTTCGTCCGCCTTGTGGCGGAGGGCGCATCCGCAAGTGAGTTCCTCTGCGTCACGTTTACCAACGCCGCCGCGGCGGAGATGAAGAAGCGCGTGGAAAACGGCCTTGCGGCGGCGGCCGGCGAGGCGGAGGATGAGACTGTGCGCACCCGGCTGCATGATGCGACGCGGGATGTGGTGCAGGCGAACATTTCCACGCTGCATTCCTTCTGTGCGGAGGTGCTGCGCCGTCACTTTCATGAGGCGGGGCTTGATCCCGCGTTTCGCGTGGCGGACGAAGCGGAGACGCTCGTCATGAAGCAGGAGGCCTGGGACCTTGTTGCGGAAGAACGCTATGCGCTGGAAACCGGCAGCTTTTCCGCGCTCATCGAAGCGCTTGGCGGGAACGAAACGCGCGCGGCGGAGCTGATCCTCGGCGTGTATGAGTTCGCGCTTGCCCAGCCGGAGCCGCTCCCGTGGCTTTTGCAGGCGGCGGAGCGGTATCGGGCTTCACCGGAGGAACTGGAACATTCGCCCGCCGTGGCGGAGCTGCTCAAACGCAGCCGCCATGCGCTCGCTGCTGCGCTCGACCGCCTGCAGGGCATGCGGGACACCATCGCGGAGGATGCTCCGAAGCTGGCCGCGCACCTGGATGGGGAAATCATGGCAGTGCGCGGGCTTCTGCTGCACGATACGCGCGGCGCTTATGCAGCGGCGCTTGCGGCGTTTCCGGGCTTTGCGCGCATCAGCTGGAGCGGCGTTGCGCCCGATGCGCGCAAGGCGGTAGAGCATGCGCGCGACGCGCTGAAAAAAGAAGTAAAGGCGCAGCAAAGCGCCTATGCGGAACCGCTTTCGGCGGAGACCGGGCGGCTGCACGCACAGTATCCCGCCATGCGGGAACTGTATGAGACCGTCGCTGCGCTCGATGCGCGTTATGCGGAGGCAAAGGCGGAGCGCGCGGTCATAGATTATTCCGACATGGAACACAAGGTGCTTGCGCTCTTTCAAAACGAGGCAGTGGCGGGCGAATACCGCCGCCGCTTCCGCTATGTGTTCATGGATGAATACCAGGATACCAACCCCGTGCAGGAGCTGATCCTTTCCGCGATCGTGCAGGACGGCGGGCTGTTCCTCGTGGGCGATGTGAAGCAGTCCATTTACCGCTTCCGCATGGCGGAGCCCCGCCTGTTTATGGAGCGCTATGCGCGCTACCGTGCCGGGCATGGGGGGGAGCGGATTGACCTTAACGCGAACTTCCGGAGCACCGCTGCCGTGGTAAATGCCGTGAACGGCGTGTTTTCGCGGATCATGACGGCGGAGGCTGCCGAGATCGACTATGATGCCGCGGCGGCGCTCGTCCACGGGCGGGACGATCAGGGCTGCCCCGGCGGGGCCGAGCTGTGCATCGCGGATATGGAGGATGTGCCTGCTGCGGAGCCGGAGGACGAGGAGGATGAAGCTCCGGCGGAGGCTGAACGGCCGGACGCAGTGGCCCTCGAAGCCGCCATGGCGGCGGAGCGCATCCATGCGCTGATGGCGGCGGAGCAGATCCGGGACAAGGAAACGGGCGAACTGCGCGCGCTGCATTACTCGGATTTTGTCGTTCTGCTGCGCTCCCACCGGGGCGTGGCCGAGCTTTGGACGGAAACGCTCGCGCTGCACGGCGTTCCTGCCTATGCGGAGCTGACCGGCGGTTTCTTCGACGCGGTGGAAGTGCGCATATTCATGGAACTCCTGCGCGCGATCGATAACCGGCGGCGGGATATTTCGCTCGCCGCAGTGCTGCGCTCCCCCATCGGCGGATTCACTACGGAGGAGATCGCGCGCCTCAGGGCGGAGCATGGGCGGGATGAAGCGGGTACACCGCTTGCCTGCGTGGATTCGCTTGCGCGGGCGGCGGCCTACGACACGCCGCTTGGCGCCAAGGCGTCCGCCATCCTCCGGCATTTGGAGGAATGGCAGGAGCTTTCGCGCCTGCTCAGCGTGGAGGAGCTTTGCGGATACCTTTTGGATGAAACGGGCTACGGCGCTTTTTGCCGGGCGCTTCCGGGCGGGAAGCAGCGCGCTGCAAACCTTGCGGCGCTTGTGGAGCGTGCGCGGCTGTATGAACGAAGCGGCGCGCGCGGCCTTTCAGCATTCCTTTCCTTCATGGAAAAGGTGGTGGGAACGGGTACGCTCGGCGCGGCGCAGACGGCGGGCGCGGACGTGGTGCGCGTGATGAGCGTGCACAAAAGCAAGGGCCTGGAATTTCCCGTTGTGATTGTAGCCGGCCTTTCAAAGCCGTTTAACCGCATGGCGGCGCGCGCGCCGCTTGCAGCGGACGGGGTGCTTGGCGTAGGCGCAAAGCTGGAGGGAGGCGGCTTCCGAAAGGAAACCATCTACAAGCGCGCCATTGCCGCGCGCGCTGCGGCAAAGGATCTTGCGGAGGAGATGCGCGTATTGTATGTGGCGATGACGCGTGCGCGGGACAGGCTGATCCTGCTTGCGGCGCTGCCGAACGCGGCGCGCGCCGTGCGGGAAGCAGCGCTGCCGCTGAGCCCTGCCCGTGCGGCTGCGGCGAACAGCTTTCTGGATTGGGTGCTCGGCGCGGTGCTGCAAACACAGGACGGCGACATTTTGCGCAAGCGCTTCGGCCTGCCCTGGAAGCGGACGCAGCCGGGCGGGTGGATGCAGGTTTCCGTGCGGCCCGCCGTGGGTACGGCGCTGCTGGATGGGCGCATGCAGCGTGGAGAATATGAACGGTTTGCCCGCATGGCCCGCGCGGAGGGGGGCGGTGCGGAATTCGGGGCGCTGTTCACGCGGCGCTATGCGCATGCGGCTGATACCGTGATCCCGAGCCGCGTGACCGTAACCGGCCTTGCCGGACATGAGATCACCATGGCGGAAGCGCCCGGCTTTGCGGAAAAGGACGCGCGCTTCGGCGCTGCGGCCCGCGGCACTGCGGTGCATGCGCTCTTGCGCGCCATCCCCCTTCGCCCTTACGCGCAGGAGGAGGTTGCCGGGGAGATCGTGCGGCTGCGGGAGGAGGGCGTATTGTGTGCGGAGGAAGCGGAATCCATCTGGCCCGCGCACATCGCGGCGTTTTTTGCCTCCCCGCTTGGCGGGCGCCTGCTTGCATCCGCAACGGTGCGCCGCGAGCTCGAATTCAATTACCGCGTGAGCGCGCGGCACCTGCTCGGCGCGGATACGGATGAGCCGATCCTCCTGCAGGGCGTTATAGACTGCTGCTTTTTGGAAGAAGGGGCATGGGTTTTGCTCGATTACAAGACGGATTTCGTTCCCCCGGGCACAACGCCGGAGGAGGCCGCCGCAAAGCATGCGCGCCAGCTTACCCTGTATGCCGAAGCGCTTGCCGCCCTTACGGCAACGCCCGTGCGCGAAGCATATATCTGCCTGCTCGGCATCGGCGAAAACGTGCGGCTGCTGTAACGCCATACGGCCTTGACTTGAAGCGGGCTTTAAGCGCTATAATGATTTAACCACAAACGAAAGAACAGGAGCAAACGAATCATGGAAAAAGCAAAGGTTTATTTTACGGATTTCCGTACGGTCGCCTATGGCGACGGGCTGCCCGCAAAGCTCAAAAAGCTGATGCGCAGGGCGGGCGTCGGTACGATCGACATGGAAGGCAAGTTCGTGGCAATTAAAATGCATTTCGGCGAGCTCGGCAACATCAGCTATCTGCGCCCGAATTATGCGAAGGCCGTTGCGGATCTGGTGAAGGAAGAAGGCGGGAAGCCGTTTTTGACGGATTGCAACACCATGTATCCCGGCAGCCGCAAAAATGCGCTTGAGCACCTGTATTGCGCATGGGAAAACGGCTTTACGCCGATGACCGTGGGCTGCCCCGTCCTGATCGGGGACGGGCTCAAGGGCACGGACGACATCGCCGTGCCGGTTGTGGGCGGCGAATATGTAAAGGAGGCGAAGATCGGCCGCGCCGTGATGGATGCGGACGTGTTTATCAGCCTTTCGCACTTTAAGGGGCATGAGACCACGGGCTTTGGAGGCGCGATTAAGAATATCGGCATGGGCTGCGGCTCGCGCGCGGGCAAGGCGGAGCAGCATTCCAACGGCAAGCCGAGCATTGATGCCGCGCGCTGCCGCGGCTGCCGCAAGTGCCGGCGGGAGTGCGCGAACGATGGCCTTGTGTTCGATGCTGAAACCGGGAAGATGACGGTCGATCTCGCGCATTGCGTCGGCTGTGGGCGCTGCCTCGGCGCATGCAACTTCGATGCGATTGAATTCAGGGAGGATGATGCGGTGGAAGTGCTCAACCGCCGCATGGCGGAATACGCCAAGGCCGTGGTGGATGGAAGGCCGCACTTCCATGTTTCGCTGATCGTGGATGTTTCACCGTATTGCGACTGCCACGGCGAAAATGATGCGCCGATCCTGCCGAATATCGGCATGTTTGCCTCCTTCGACCCGCTGGCGCTCGACCAAGCCTGCGCGGATGCCTGCCTTGCCGCGAACCCGCTGCCGGGCAGCCGCCTTTCGGACAATATGGCGCGGCAGGGCTTTGTGGATCTGGGGGACCACTTCCGCAACACAACGCCGGAATCCGATTGGGAAAGCTGCCTTGTGCATGCGGAAAAGATTGGCCTCGGCACGCGCGAATATGAATTGATTACCGTAAAGTAGCCCATGTACTGGGGGCCTTACGCTGCTTAAACGGCGGCGCAAGGCCTCTTTTTGTGCCCCGCGTGCGTTGCGGAACGAGCGTTTGGGGTGATATAATTTAAGAAATCCCACACATCCAGCCTGTCGAAAAAGTCTTTCCGGGATTGTCAAGGGCCGCAGCCCTTGCCTTGCAATCGCGCGCGGCGACAGGTGCGGCGCGAGCGAAAAGCCTTGCCGCGCAAGGCTTTCTTTGCACGGAGCGCTGGCCGCGCCACCGGCGCAAGCGCGCCGTGAAATCCTCGATCAAGTGGCGCTGCCACTTGATCGACAGCCTCATCTAAAAATGAACGGGAGCAACGCATGCCGAGACAGAAAAAGATCAACCCTGCGGTCCTTTATTTCCCCGAACGGATTCAGACGGCGCTTGGTTATTTGAAGGACTTCCCCTTGACGGTGGCGCATGCGCCGGGCGGGTTCGGAAAGACCACTGCCCTCAGCCGTTTTTTCGCGCATGCCGTGCCGAAATCTACGCCCGTGTATGTGCACACGTTTCTGACCGGGCAGGCGCAGGTTTCATGGAATGCGGTCTGTAAGCTGATTGCGCAGGTGGATGCGCGCTGTGCGGAGGAGCTTCTCGCCATCGGCGTCCCGGATCAGGATTCGATTCCCGCCGTTGCGGAGACGCTTGAAAACCTTGAATGCGCAGAGGAAGCGTATATCGTGCTGGATCGCTTTGAAGCGTCCGGCTTGCCGCAGCCGGAACGGCTGCTTGAGGCGCTTTCCCGCCATGGCGGGGAATGCCTGCATGTGGTGGCGCTCACGCGCCGGCTCGCAGCGGGTGCGCTGCTTGCAAACCACCGTATTTATCTGCTGGAGGCGGACACGTTTGCCTTCCGCGCTGAGGATACGGAAGCATATTTCAAAAAAGCCGGCCTTTCTGTTTCAAGAAGCAGGGTGCTTGCCGTGCATCAGGCGACGGACGGATGGGTGATTGCGCTGCATATGCAGATTATGGCATACATCAAATACGGCGATTTTTCCGGCGCGGGCATGGACGAGCTCATGCAGCAGGTGCTTTGGGACAGCCTTTCCGAAGCGGAGCGCGGCTTTTTCCTTTCCGTTTCCATCTTTCCGCGTTTTACGCTGACACAGGCGTGTGAGCTTTCGCAAATGGATGCGCTGCGCGCGGAGAAGCTGCTGCGCTCCCAGCCGGCCTTCGTTCATTTCGATCATGAGACATATGCGTTTTACCTGCACACCGTGTTTGCTGCCTTTCTGAAGGAACGCTTTCAGGCCCTTCCGGAAGCGCGGAAAAAAGAAATCTATTTCAGGGGCGGCGAAGCGGCGCGCAGGGCGGGGGACAGAAAGAACGCATTCCGCTTTTATTATGATTCCGGGGAATGGGAACGCATATTTTCGGCTCCGCTGACGAGTTACGAGCTTGCGGATGTGGTTGACGAGGACACAAAGCCGATGATTCTTGACGTGATGGACCATGCGCCCTATGCGCTCAAGGCAAAATATCCGGCGGCGATGGTGCCGTTTGCCTTTACGCTGTTTTTTCTGCATGAAACCGGGCGGCTTCTTTCCGCACAGGCGGAGATCGAACGGATCATCCGGGAGAGCAGCCTGCCCGAGCGCCGGAAAAACGAGCTTCTGGGCGAGATGGACCTGCTCCTTTCCTTTCTTGATTATAACCGCATTGATGCGATGAGCGAAAAGCACCGGCGGGCGCTTGAACGCCTGCAGGGCCCGGCAACCTTGATCAACATTAAAAGCACATGGACGTTCGGCTCTCCTTCCGTGCTGTATCTATTTTGGCGGGAAAGCGGAAAGCTTGTGGAGGAGCTGGCACAGATGGACGCATGCATGCCCGTGTATTATCGCCTGACGCAGGGACATGGCGCGGGCGCGGAGCACATCATGCGGGCCGAGGCCTGCTTCCTCCGGGGCGACGATGCCGGCGCGGAAACGCTCTGCCACCGGGCATTGTTCGCCGCGGACACAAGGCGGCAGAACAGCATTTACCTTTGCGGCCTGTTCCTGCTCGCCCGCATCGCAATCCTGCGGGGGGATGAAGGCCTGCTGCAAAACGCAACGCAGGGCATCGCAGAGCGGGCCCGGCAAAACACCGAGGACCTTTGCCGCTGCACGCAGGACCTGTGCATGGGGTTCCTCTCGGCGCTCACCGGCAACCACGCCGTTGTTGCGCCCTGGCTCAGCGAGGGAGAGATCACGGAGCGGCGCCTTGTCGTGATGACGCAGCCCTTTGCCTACATCATACATGGCCGCTGCCTTGCGGACGGCAGGGAATACCGGAAGCTGCTCGGCATGTGCGAGCACATGGCGGCGCTCTCCGCAATTTTCCCCAACCTGCTGCCGCAGGTATACTGCAACATCTACAAAGCGCGGGCGCTCCATGCCTCCGGCAGGACGGGGGAAGCGATTGCCGCGCTTACGGAGGCGCTCAACCTGGCGCTGCCGGATGGCGTCTATATGCCGTTTGCGGAAAACTACGAAGGAATCCGCCCCCTGCTCCCAAGCGTAATGGGGGCCGCGGCCTCCGAAGGCCTTGGAAAAATTGAAGCGCTCTCGGACAGGCTCTCAAAATCGCTTGCAGCGCTTCACGCGGAAAAGCCGAAGCTTTCGCCGCGCGAGCGGGAGATTTACGATTTGGCCAAACAGGGCGTGGACAATAAAGAGATTGCCGCCCGGCTCGGCGTGCAGATTTCCACGGTTAAAAACCAGTTTTCAAGGATTTACGAAAAAGCCGGCGTATCCAGCAAAGCGCAGCTCCTGCTGCTCGATCTCTGATAAAAATGCCTGAATCGTGACTTCGGTCTACATACAACCGTTTGATTGCGCATTACAATTACGCTGTAATGCGCTTTCTGTGCGTTTCGCACGGCACGGGAGGCAATGGAGCTTGCAATCATCCCGCCGCCGCAGCGCCGCATCCCGGAGGAAGGGGCTGCGCCATAAGGAACCAAGCGAGAAAGGTAGCTTTCAGGAGGGAAACAACATGCAAAACATCAAAAAGAAAATATCTGCAGCAATCCTTGGCGGCATTTTGGCATTGAGCGCGCTGCTGCTGTGCGCCTGCAAAGGCGTAATCGCGGCTGAGGAGGCTGGCGTAACGGTTGAGAATGCGTTGAGCTATGCGGTGAACGAACTGTATATTTATCCCAACAATACGGTGGATTGGGGCAACAATCTGCTCACAACGCCCATGGAGCAGAGCGGCGCTGTTCTGACGTACCTGAGCGCGCTTACGGGCGGAAACAGGGAGGGTACGTTCAATCTCCAGCTGATCGACAGCGATGGGGACACTTACTCGTTCAACAACGTGCAGATTGCGGACGGCGATGCGCTTACCCTGACTTTCAATGACAACTATGTTCCCGTTGCGCAGCTCACGGCGCAAAGCGGGGAAACGCGCCTTGCTGTGGGCGAACTGACGATCACCGGCGACCCTGCCGAAAATAACTTTACCGGGCTTTGGACTGCGATGGAGGATCATTCCGTTCTCTATGTATTCGAGGAAGATGGCTCCTTCCGCGGCCTTGACATGAGCGACAATGCGTCCGTAGTTGCAACAGGCACATACACCTTTGCAGGCGACACGGGCGTGCTGACGGCGGCCGAAGGGAGTACGCCCGTGGACATGGAAATGCAGCTCTCCGGCGACGGTATGCTTACGGTTACATACGATTCCGAATCCATCCTAATGTTCCGGCAGGGCGGCGCTGACGAGCTGGAAGCCGTGCTTGCGGCATATGCTCAGGCGCAACCCAATGCGACCGTTCAGGTATCCGGCCCCACCGTTGTGGCGGACCGCACCTATTCCAGCGAGGAGGGCAACCGGGTACGCTTCCGGGATTATGAGCTGGGCCTGTTTGCCAGCTACCCGGAATGGATGAGCGCTTTGGAGGATTATATTCCCGGGGCGGTTGCGGTAACCGACGGGATGAGCGGCTACGTTGTGCTGCGGGATGTGACCGACGAATACTGGGCTTACAGCGGCTCCAACGACGAATATGTTACGCAGTATATCAATGACTATGTGCTGGGCGACTACGCGGTTTTGTATGAAAGCGACGGCCTGGATTACACCAGCTTCGAGCTTGTGAACAGCAACGTGAGCAACCGCATCGCCACGGCGAAGATCAACCTGTTCAGCACGAATCATGATATTCAGGTGCAGACGCTCGTCTTTACGTCCACCTACGATAATGGGGATTCGCGCGTCATCGCGAAGACGATATTGGCTGATTATGACGATCCCGCGCAGTTCCAGACATTGTATGACGAGGTGAAGAGCGGCGCCTGCCGCCACTGATGCAGGAACGGGGCTTGGAAGGCGCGTGCGTGCTGCTGCGGTAGAAAAAAACAAAATGCGAAATCGCTTTACAGCGGAAGGATTTAGGCGCTGGTCGAAGATCTGGGGTAGAGGACATCGTCTGCATGCGCTTGAAGGGCAAGGCGGGCTTCTATCCTACCGTGACTTGCAAAGAGGCATTTTTCAGCGGGCTCCATGCAAAGCACAGGGGGCTTACGATTCTCTCCGTTCATGAAATTACGCTGGATGCGCTGCGCACCCCGGACTTTGCCGGCATTTACGCTGCGTATTGCCGGGAAGGGCTTGACCCCGACGGCGGGCGGCTTGCCGCGGCCGTTGCGCGCTATGGCAAAAGGTTGCTGCTGCACCGAATGAGCGACGGACAACCGCGGCTGATTGTTGCGGGCAGCGTGGAGCTGCACAGGCGGCCTCCCCGCGGATTTCGATATTGGGAAAACGGCTATACCTACCGTGATGTATACATCCACCATACCGTGCCGGGTATAGATTAACAAACAAAAAGGCCTTGCTGATTTTGATGGTCAGCAGGGCCTTTTTCAGTGGCTTTCAGTGGAAGCGGGGCCTAAACGGTTTTACTTTTATCATCTTGATTGCCCGGAATAAATCTGCTATATTAGATTATGTTATCAGCTTGCTTAGTACCAAACCGGGGCGAGAACACCCAAAGCTGAGACCGCCAATCAAGAATAAGTATTTACGGAGAAAAGAATGGATACAAATAATAATAGTTTTTGGATAGCCTTAGACGAATTGGTGGGGAAATCGAAAATTGTAATAGACCGCCCCAAAGGAAGCGCTCACCCCAGATTTCCTGACATTATTTATCAGGTCGATTATGGCTATTTGGAAAACACATCCTCTATGGACGGCGCCGGCATTGATGTTTGGGTAGGCACAACAAACCACAAAAAAATTGATGCTATTGTGTGTACGGTTGATTTAATGAAAAAGGATTCGGAAATCAAAATATTGATCGGATGTACTGAGGATGAGAAAGAAAAAATTTATCAGTTTCATAATGAATCAAAATACATGAAGGGTATCCTAATAAGGCGCTAATTATCTGGTTTATCAAAAAGAAAAATGAACCTGGATTTGCGAAGGATGCAGAAGGCGACTGACTGCATCTCTGGCAAACGCCATTGATGTGCGCTATCTGTGCCGGATATTGATTCCTGCGTAGGGTTGATACACACGCTGTTCACGCTGGAGGACAGATACGGCCTGGAAGTTTGCAAATGTTGGACGAAGTTCATCTGCGCGTCAACTTCCGCAAGGGCCGCGACGCTGATCAACTTCACCGGATGCTTGTTGCGTAACGGGAACGGGCTGCCAAACTGGAGACAGGCGAGATTAGCAAAGAGGAATATGACCGCTGGCGTTACCGCTATCCCGGATTTGACACCTCCGGTCAGTGGCATAAGATTACACCCTCACAGGCTCTCAGCGATATGTTGGTGGATGCACTTAAAGAGAAAGGGTTATTGTATGGACTTTCTTTATCATGGTTCTAATTTCCCAGGCATCACAGAGTTGAAAGCTAATTCAAAGCTACATGGTACGGGGGAAATTGTTGCGTATGCGACTGATAATATTCCCTATGCCTTGCTGTTCATCTGGGATGAAGCTATTACCGGATATAGTGGAAAACATGTTACTGGTTGGATAAAAAACGGGATAACATATTATGAAGAACAATTTCCAGACCAGCTTAAAGTGTTCTACAGCGGTGCTTCCGGCTACCTTTACCGTCTAAATAAATCCGCAGATATGCAAGTTGTTCATAACCGGGAGGGGATGTTCTACTCTGTGAGTGATATTTCTGTTGCAGACACAGAGTACATTTGTGACGTTTATACGGAGTTTCTAAAGTACGAAGCCGTGGGGCAGTTCAAAGTGTTTCGGTATAACGAGCAATCAGACGAGAGAAAATCTGAATTGATTGAGCTAATTTCCAATGCAATCGTTAGAGAAAACTTCTACAAAAATGATGATGCACATAGAAAGTTCATAAAGAAACATTTCATCGAATCTTGGAAAAGGGCAACAGAACACAGTAGCATCTGATATATCTATAAATTCAAAACAAAAAAGAGCTAACTGACTTAATCAAAAGCAGTTAGCTCTTTATCTTTGAATAATGAAATTTTGGTGCCAAATTGTTGCCACGAGGGCATCAAACCTTAGAAAACCCAGTAATTTCTGACTTTTTAGGCATCTGAAATCATTCCCACTCAAGTCTGGGGCTTTGATTTAGGGTTATAAAATGCACTCTCAATACGCTTTTTGTCCAAATAATCCACGCATTTCGGGCTGTACACAGGTTCTTCACGAATTTTGTAGCCGTTTTGTAGCCAGCCGTTTTATACGTACTAACCGTTCGCAACGACTTGTTTTGAATGATTAGCGGCAGGTTTCGGTATGATTCCCGCCAACAATCACCCGGAATTGACCGCCTGATTCACCTCAAAATTCATCTTGGAGGTATGACCATGAGAAAACCTATATCCTGCCAATTCAACATTGACACAGCCTGCGTAGAACTGCTTTTCGACGATGGGAGCCGGATTTCCATTGACTGCACCGCCGTTGAGAACGAAGTTGCCGACAACCGCTTCCAGCGGTCGGAGCTGGACTATCTGATCTACAATGACCCGCTTGCTTATGCCGATCTGGTTCTGAACGGTGATCTAGAAGCCTACTTGAAAGCTGTAACGGAATACAAGTCTCTTGATAGCTGACGGAGCAAATATAGCGCAGTGGGCAGCAGCCGTCAATGGTCAAGATGAACGCTTCGCGCCATTGACGGCCGCTGTCCGGTGCGATTTGAGGCAGACAAGGCGAGCAAGCACAATCTGTGCCTGCCCGCCGCAACATTACGAATCATCATCTGCTTTGTTATAGGTAAATACATTCAACGCAACGCTTTCTTGCCCGCCCCAGTTTTGCCCTTGAATTGTATCTGATTCTCTCACAAAGCCGTTTTTCAGGAGAGCTTTTTCCGAATACATGTTCTCCGGCATGACAAACGCTTTCAATGTCTGAATACCTATACTTCCGCAAAGGTATTCAATCAGGAGGCGGACTGTCTCTGTCGCAATACCCCTGTGCCAGTAATCCTCATTGATGCGATACCCGATCGTCACTTGACTGATCCGCTTTTTATAGTCGAATATCTCAGCAAGCCCGATCAGCCTGTTCGGTTCTGACCGAAGGTAAATACCGGAAATGATTGTTTTCTTTTTGTCAAAATCCCTCCCGCCAAGATTTCGGATGGCTGCCAAGAGGTTGCCGCGGCTCTTTTTATACAAGAACGGCGGGATATATCTGTACACAAGGTTGTTGTTCGTGATCTCGCTCAATGCGTCAACATCATCCTCGGTCATTTTTCGGATGACGAGCATCCTGCTTTCCAGCAACGGAAAGGCTTCAAACAGTTTCCCCATAGCTTGTTCTCCCCGGACAGTATTCTCTATATTTGCACGTTCTGAATTTCCCCTCAATCCAAAAGGTTGCTTCGATGGTATGAAATTTCAGCAGACGGAACTTTGGGTCATCGATCCCCTTACTGAAAAAGCGCCGGTCGGTATTACTCCAGATACTTTCCTGTGTCGCACGATCCTCTACGAACGCTACGTTCCCAATCAGCGTCACGCTGTCCCCGCCGGAGAAATAGCAAACACTCGCTCTGGGATTATGTTCAAAATGCGTTGCTTTGCCATTCAGCTTTGAGCGTTTTGATGTAACAAAATAAATGTCGGAGAAGCCATCGTTTCGATGTTTTGTCAGCAGACAGGTGCAGGGATAACCGTTTTCACTGATAGAGGTCAATGTGGCTACGCTGACGCTGTCCAAAAGCTTTGCTGCCTTGGCTTCAATCTCTGCGATCCGTTCTTTCTGAATCTCGTGCGCTGTCTTTTCCATGTTATTGCTTCTCCTTCGCGCTGCCGCATTTGACGGCAAGCATGGTCTGTGCATCCGCAAGCTGCTCTTTGTCTGTCACGCGATAATGGATCCAGCCGCCGTCATTGCAGGGATATTTGTTGTCGATATAGTTTTTTGCATAATCTCCAAGCTGGCCATATACCGATGCAAATTGCGTGTCGGACATCCTCAGCATTACGGCAAATGCACCGTTTTCCGGAAATACATTGCAGACAAGCTTCCTTTTTCTTTTGTGAGAAATGCCCCAGCCATAGCTGTTGCCGTATGGGAAAACAATCGTCTGCGCGGTGCCATATTCGGCGGAAAGCCACTCGTTCAGTTCCGTGAACAGTGCTGCTGTCCCTCCGCAATATGCGGTCATGTTCTCAACGGTCGGTACTTCGCTTTTATTCAGCATTCTTTCATACATGGTTGTTTTCTCCTATCTCGGATAGATTTTGTTCTTGATTCTCAGGCTTGCTTCGATGTGCATAATCCAGTGCCGGGAAAACGGCATCCGAAGCAGACCTCCGATGTCTTTCCCGCACCAATAGTCAATCAGCCAGCAGGCATTTTCGTCCGTGCTTACCACCTGCAACTCCCGCAATCTCGCTTTGTCCGCTTCATTAAACTTTCTGCTCAAATCCCGGTAGGAAAGCTGTTTTAGCAATTCACCTGTGCTGCTTTTGACGGCAGCGGCATAGGCGTACAGGGCATCCAAATCAATTTCTCTGGAAAACTCCTCAATTTGTCGCCCTGCCAGCTCGTTCCCTGTGGTGATAATGGATGCGCCGATTTTGTCCTGATATGTTTTGAATATCTCATCGTCATTCTGAATCAGGCTGTGTGCAACAATGTCCTCAATTCTGAAAATGTGCCAGATAGAATAGGCAATGGTCTTGCTGTGATAGCCGTTTGCGTTCGGAAAGGGCATGGCGTTAAAATCCTCGCGGCGCAGCTCCTGCTTCATATGAAATAACTCGTCCATGAGAATCTGCCGCAAGGTCATAAGAGTCTTGATTCCATCTGGAAAGGTTGATGCTTTCCTTATCTGTACCTGAAAGGATTTATTCAGGTCTGACCATTCTTTATTCATGGCTTGTCCCCATATTCTTGAGCAAGCTCTGGAATACTTCCGTCAGCATACGTTGTGTTTCCTGCTCCGAAAATTGACAGGTTTTCGTCGCACAAAGACAGGCAATGCCATGGGTATAAACCCATAGGTGACGATACAATTTCTCTGCCGTTTGCTGGTCAATCGAAGCTGAAGCCATGATGGAATGCAGAATTTTGTGATAGCTTTCATCCAGCATCGGCAAAATGCAATTCAGAGGTGTGGCTTTCTTTGTTTCACTCATAAACAACAGTTGAAACAGTCTTGGCTCATCGGAGGCAAAGCGAATATACTGTTCACCTACGCCACGGAACGGCGGTTTCTGCGCAAGTCCTTTCTCAACATAGCCTTTATAAATGGCTTTTGCCGTTTCCAGCATAGCAGCCTCTACGTCCTCCATACTTGAGAAAACGGTGAATATCGGACAGGCAGAGCTGCCGAGCTTTTTTCCAAGATTTCTGGATGTCAGTTTCTCGATACCCTCGTCTCGGAAAATCTGTAACGCAGCATCCACGATTTGCTGCTTTGTAAACTTTGCTTTCGGCGGCATGGCATCAATCTCCTTTTGTTTTAGAGCTATCGTTCTATATCGATTGCTCTAATTATAAGGATTCAGGAGCAGAATGTCAATATGCTGCGGTAAAGGCGCGGAAAAGTTACATTCTATTCACACCGTTCTTCTTCGCCGCTTCGCTTGCCGCCCTGCGGCGTTCATCGGAATACGGCACGGTCAGCCGGAAAGAGAACCGTCCCTTGCGGATTTCAAACTCCATACAGCCCGTGTCCGGGTCTGCATCGGTCTGGCGGCACTCGCTGGGGTGCTGCACGGCGTAGACGGTCAACCTGTTCTTGAGATCGGTGTTGTGGGTGCGGATATGGATCAGCGTTTCTTTCTCGTCAAACCAGATTTCTGTGATTTTCTGGCTCTTTGTCAGCCCAGTTCTCATGCAAGCTCCTTTCTGCCCTCTGTTACGCAATAGGGGTATTTTTTCGTGTGTTTTCTCCGGCTCTTGACTTGGGAAAAACGGAGATTTTCAGACAGGAACGCGCCGGACGATACCCAGCCCGTCCAACGCGCTCCCATCGGCTATTTTCGTATTTTTACGGCTCTACACCGCAGCTGCTCACAGCTCCATATCGCGGCTCCTGCGGCGCGGCATATCACGGCTTCTGGACTGCTCTGGCGTCTCCGGCTCGGCATGAAGCATGAATTGTATGAACTCCTTGACCTTGCGTGGCGCTCGTTTGAGTGCCGCCACAAAATCCTTTGTCTGCTCTTGCAGCTTTTCATATTTACGTTTCCATACGCTGACATCGCGCTTGAGCGTTTCTACTTTATTCTTCAAGTCTCCGATCTGCCCGCGAGAGGCAAGGCTCTCCTTGGCAAGATCCTTGAGAAACTGCGCATCCTTCGGTGTCATAGAAATGTTGCCGGAAATGGACTTTTTCCCGATGCTGTCGATCTCGTAGAAGGAAGCTACCGCGCCCTTTTGCTCCTTGATTTTCTCATTGTATTTTTCAAGCACCTGCTTCTTCTTATCAATCTTTCCTTCAATCGATTCCAGCCGCGCCTGCTCTTTTTCTA
>DCKB01000052.1 GCA_002320595.1 Christensenella sp. UBA1685 | reverse complement strand
GAGGGATTTGCACTTCCTTTCGGTCCTTGTTGTTTTTCCTAAACTCACAATAACCGATTTGTGCGAATCCTTCATCCTTTTTCTTCTCGCTGTCCAAGATGTATTGTAATCCTACAGCGTCCAATGGTCAAACCGGCGCAAAGCTCTTGACATGCCAATGCACCGTGCAGTAGCATATATTATATATTTGTGCCTGTCTTGCCACATGCGGGGCAGGTTTTCTGATATGCTTGCTGCACGTGCATAAAAGCGGCGCATGTTATTTCCGCATTTAGAAAGGAATCTCTGTTATGCTCATTCGGGAGCTGCTGCAATCAAAACCCTTAACGTTTTCCTGTGAACTGTTCCCGCCAAAAGCCGGAGCCGATCTTGCCCGCGCGGACGAGGTTGTGGAGCAAACTGCCCGCCTCGCGCCGGATTTCATCAGCGTCACTTATGGCGCAAGCGGCAACACTTCCCACAACACCTTGCGCATGGCGCGCCATATTGAGGAACAGAACTGCACTGCCCTTGCGCATCTGACCTGCGTTTCGGCCACGCGTGCAGACATCGGCGTGCGGCTTGACGCCAGCGTTCAAAACGTGCTCGCTTTGCGCGGCGACCTTCCCGAAGGGGAAACCAGGCCGCGGGATGCCTGCTTCCAGCACGCGGATGCCCTCGTGCGCGAAATCCGCGCGCACGGCGGTTTCTGCGTGGGCGGCGCATGCTACCCGGAAGGGCATGTGGAAAGCGCTTCTCAGGAGGAGGACATCGCATACCTGAAGCAAAAGGTGGAAGCAGGATGTGATTTTCTGACCACGCAGATGTTTTTTGACAACAACGTGCTTTACCGTTTCCTTTATAAGCTTTATGCAAAGGGGATCGCCATCCCGGTGCTTGCAGGGATCATGCCCGTGACCAACAAAAAGCAAATCGCCCGCATCGTCCGTTTAAGCGGCACTTCCCTGCCGCCGCGTTTCCAGAATATCCTTGACCGGTTTGGCGGCGACAGCGCCTCCATGGAGGAAGCCGGCATCGCATATGCAACGGAGCAGATCATCGACCTTGTTGCAAACGGCGTGCGCGGCGTGCACCTTTATACCATGAACCGGCCGGATATCGCCGGACGTATTATGGCGAACCTTTCCCACATTTTGGGTAAAACCGAATGAAGTTCCGCGAAGAGGAAACGCTGCGCTATCTCGGCGCAAAGGGCGCTCCGGACGAACAAACATCCGCACTGCTGCGGGATGCGGCAGCACAGCTCGATGCAATTGCGGCGCCGCGCCATGCCGTGCTGCGGGTGCGGGCGGAGCTTTCCGGTACAAGGGTAACGCTCGGTGCGTTTCAGGCTGATTGCGCGGCGCTCGCCGCACATCTTGCAGGCTGCGGTGCGGCATATCTGTTTGCGGCAACGCTTGGCGCCGAAGTGGATCGCGCCATGGCGCGGCTTGCCAAGCTGGACGTTGCGCGCGCCTTTGCGCTGCAGGCCTGCGCGGCAAGCGCGCTCGAATGCTTTTGTGACGATACCTGCGCCGCCCTTGCACAGGAGTGCGCAGCGGAGGGGCTTTATTTGCGCCCGCGTTTTTCGCCCGGTTACAGCGGTTTTTCCGTTGTACACCAAACAGACCTGCTCCGGGCGCTCCAAGCGGATAAACGGCTCGGCCTCGCTGAAACGGACTCGCACATGCTCACACCGCTCAAGTCCGTCACGGCCGTAATCGGCCTCTGCCCGGAAAAACAGCCCTGCCCGGAGCACAAGTGCGCTTTGTGCGATCATCTTACCTGCAACTACCGAAAGGAACCGCAAAAATGAAGTTTGAGAACCTGCTTGAACGGCAATTGCTTTTTTTTGACGGCGCGATGGGCACCATGCTGCAAAGCGCAGGCCTCCCGGCGGGTGAAGCGCCGGATGTTTGGAACCTTACCCATCCGGATAAAGTGACTTCCGTGCATGCGGCCTACCTGGAAGCCGGATGCGATGTCGTCACCACCAACACCTTCGGCTGCACGGCGCACAAACTCGCGCGCACCGGCCATTCTGCCCCTCGCATCGCAACGGCTGCCGTGCGCAATGCGAGGGCGGCAATCGCGCAGGCCGGTGGCCGCGCCCGCTTCGTTGCGCTCGACATCGGGCCGACGGGAAAGCTGCTGAAACCCTTGGGCGATCTCGGCTTTGAAGACGCTTTTTGCATGTTCCGCGAAACCATCGAAGCGGGTGCGGCTGCGGGCGCTGACCTCGTTCTGATCGAAACCATGTCCGATGCTTATGAGCTTAAAGCTGCGGTGCTCGCTGCAAAGGAATGCTGCACGCTCCCCGTCTGCGCCACGGTAACGCTCGACCGGCGCGGGAAATTGCTGACCGGCGGCGATATTGCGTCCATAACCGCACTGCTTGAAGGGCTGCGCGTGGATGCGCTCGGTTTCAACTGCGGTTTGGGCCCGCGCGAAATGCTGCCGTTTCTTGAAGAGTTGCGCGCGTTATCCAGCCTCCCCATCCTGCTTCAGCCAAACGCAGGGCTTCCGCGGGAGGTCGGCGGTGAGACGGTGTTCGATGTGAATCCCGACGAGTTTGCCGCATTGATGGAGGACTGCGCCCGCCGCGGTGCAAGCCTTCTCGGCGGCTGCTGCGGCACAACTCCGGCACACATCCGTGCGCTCACCAAGCGCTGTGCGGGCATTGCTCCTCTCCCCATAACGCAAAAGCGTTCGACCGTGGCCTCCTCCTACGCACGCGCCGTTCGCTTTGGGGAAGGCAAGCCCGTGCTCATCGGCGAGCGCATCAATCCCACCGGCAAGCCCCGCATGAAGCAGGCGCTCCGGGATGGGGATTACGATTCGATCCTCCGGGAAGGCATTCTGCAGCAGGAGCAGGGCGTGGACGCGTTGGATGTAAACGCCGGCCTTCCGGAATTGAATGAACCTGCCGTGCTCACCGCCCTCACGGAGCAGCTCCAAGCCGTAACCGATCTTCCGCTTCAGCTCGATTCGGCGGATCCCGATGCGCTTGCCCGTGCGCTGCGCGTATACAACGGCAAAGCGATCATCAACTCGGTTAGCGGCAAGGAAAGCAGCATGTCCGCCGTATTTCCGCTTGCAGCGCGCTATGGAGGCGTGATCGTCGCCCTTACGCTGGACGAACGCGGCATTCCTGAGGATGCGGAAGGCCGCATTGCCATCGCGCGGCGCATCCTTGCGCGCGGCGCAGAATACGGCTTCAAGCCGCATGATTTCCTGTTCGATCCATTGACTCTTACGATCAGTTCCGGCAGTGAAAATGCGCGCGTTACGCTTGAATGCGTGCGCCGCCTGCACGATGAGCTTGGCGTCTGCACTTCGCTCGGCGTTTCCAACGTTTCCTTCGGCCTGCCTGCGCGCGGATACCTGAATGCAAACTTTTTCGCGCTTGCGTTGGGCGCAGGGCTTTCCGCCGCCATCCTCAATCCGCATGCCCCCGGCATGATGGAGGCAGCGCGGGCCTGCACCGCGCTGCTCGGCGCAGACAAAACCTGCGCTGCATACATTGAAGCTTACGGAGGTACGGCCGCCGCGCCGAGCCCTGCTCCCGCCCAGCAGCAGATGAGCCTGTATGACGCGGTGCTCAAGGGGCTCCGCCAGCCGGCACAGGAAGCGGCCGAACGCGCCTTGCAGCAAAAAGAACCGCTTGCGGTGATTGAGGAATCCATGGTGCCCGCGCTCAACGCCGCGGGGGAACGCTTTGAAGCCGGCACGCTCTTTCTGCCGCAGCTTTTGATGTGTGCGGAAGCCGCAAAGGCAGCGTTCTCGGTCATCCGCGCGCACATGGGCGATGCTGCGGGCGTGGGGCGCGGGACGGTCGTTGTCGCCACCGTGCAGGGGGATGTGCATGACATCGGCAAAAACATCGTGAAAGCGCTTTTGGAAAACTACCAGTTCCGCGTGATCGACCTTGGAAAGGATGTGCCTCCGGAGACGGTTGTGGACGCGGCCGTTGCGCACGGGGCGCGCCTCGTCGGCCTTTCCGCGCTCATGACCACAACCGTGCCCAGCATGCGGCGCACCATCGCAGCGCTGCGCGAATCCGCCCCCGGCTGCCTTGTGATGTGCGGCGGCGCGGTGCTCACGGAGGAATACGCACACGACATCGGCGCGGATTTCTATGTGCGCGATGCAATGGAATCCGTCCGCCGCGCATGCGAGGTATATCCCGGAGCATAACCCGCGCGCCTCCGGTGTTTTCTCTTGCAAAAAAGCGCGATGGCATGTATCATTTTTAGTTGGAAGAACCACTGTTGTTGAAAGTACGAAAGGAAACTTTGCCATGCCGAAAGAACAAAGCAAAAGCAAAAAGAACGTCTGGCTTATTCCCGTTTGTATCCTCGCTGCGGTTGCGCTCATCGCAGCGCTCGTATTTGCCTCCTCTGCCGAGCGTAAGTCCATCGTCAAAAATACGCTCAGCACGTTCTATCAGGCGCTATATATCGAAAGCGATTTCGATGCGATGACGCAATGCCTCGCGGAAGAATCGCGCAGCGGTTTTGAAGCTGTGATGTCCATGGCAGGCATTACGCCGGGCTTTTACCGAAATTATGCACGGGACGCAATTGCGGAAATCGGGCAGGATTTCACCATTGATGTGCGCCTGAAGGAGCTTTCCGAATATGGAACGGCAGATGTTGCAACGCTCCAAAAAACCTTCCCCAACGCTGAAAAGGCAGTGCTTGCGCGTTATGAAATCGTCTTCATCTCCCAAAAAGGGCTGGAGAGCGTTTACACCAACGAAATGATTCTCGTGATGGTGGGCAACCGCTGGTATATGACCACCTACCTCACGCTTCCCATCGGCGCGAATATGTCCATCAGCAACGAATAACCGTTCGTTTTTCAAGCGGCCTGCACTGGGCCGCTTTTTCTATTGTCAAAATTAATGGGTTCATAAGCACCTAATATGTACGCTTATAGGCAAACCGTGGTATGATAGCCATGGAGCGGTGCGGAATACCGCATCGCTCATGATTGATAAAATGGAGGAAACAGCAATGGCAAACTGCGCGATCGTAGGCGTGAACTGGGGCGATGAGGGCAAGGGCCGCATGGTCGACCTGATCGCAGAGGAATATGATGTTGTCATCCGCTATCAGGGCGGAAACAATGCGGGCCACACCGTGATCAACGAATATGGCAAATTTGCCCTGCATCTCATTCCCTCGGGCATCTTCCGCCCGGGCGTCGTAAACGTGCTTGGCAACGGCACCGTGATCGACCTTGAGGCGCTCTGGGGCGAAATGGAAACGCTGCGCCGGGCAGGCGTTCCCGTCACGCCTGAAAACTTTAAAATCAGCGACCGGGCAACCATCGTTTTCCCTTACCACAGGATGCTGGACGAGCTGGAGGAAGCGCGCCTGAAGGACGCAAAATACGGCTCCACAAAGCGCGGCATCGCGCCTGTTTACAGCGATAAATACCAGAAAAAGAGCCTGATGATGGGCGAGCTGCTTTATCCGGAATACCTTAAGACCCACCTTGCGGGCGTGCTCGCCTGGAAAAACCTGACCATTGAAAACGTATATGGGGCAAAACCCTTTGCGCTTCCCGATCTGCTTGCCTGGGTAGAGGAATTTGGGAGCAAGCTCAAGCCTTATGTATGCGATGTGGGCACGTTCCTGCATGAGGCACAGGGCGCGGGCAAGAGCGTCCTCTTTGAAGCGCAGCTCGGCGCGCTGCGCGATATCGATTACGGCATTTATCCCTACACTTCCTCCTCCACGCCGCTTGCAGCCTATGCCCCCATCGGCTGCGGCCTGCCGAGCCTCAAAGTGGATACCGTGCTCGGCATCGTGAAAGCGTATTCCACCTGCGTGGGCGAAGGCCCGTTCACGGCAGAATGGTTTGGCGAAGAGGCGGAACGCCTGCGTGAAGCCGGCGGGGAATACGGCGCTGCAACCGGCCGCCCGCGGCGCGTGGGCCCGTTCGATGTTGTCGCCACCCGGTATGGCGCGCGCGTGCAGGGCGCAACGGAAATCGCCCTCACCAAACTCGATGTGCTCTCTTACATGAACGAAATTCCCGTTTGCACGCAATATGAGCTCGGCGGCCGCCGCGTGGATGAATTCCCCTTCCCTGCCGCCCTTGCGGAGGCGAAGCCCGTGATCGAGTACCTGCCCGGCTGGGGCTGCGATGTCAGCAAGGTGCGCTGCTTCGGCGACCTGCCTGCCGCCGCGCAGGAATACGTCCGTTTTGTGGAAAACGCCATCGGAACCCCCATCACCTATGTTTCTGTAGGCGCGGACCGCGATGCGATCATCCTTCGCTAAAGGGAGGCTGTCATGAAGGACCGTTACGAAAGCCCTCTGTGTTCCCGTTACTCCTCCGAGCGCATGCAGCGCCTGTTCTCCGCAGATACGCGGTTTTCCACCTGGCGCAGGCTTTGGGTGGAGCTTGCGGATGCACAGCGCAAACTTGGCCTCCCCATTACGGAAGCGCAGGTGGAAGAGCTGCGCGCGCATTTGACCGACATCGATTACGAGGCGGTCGCTGAGCGGGAAGCCGCCGTGCGGCATGATGTGATGGCTCACATTTACGCCTACGGCCTCCGCTGCCCGAATGCAAAAGGCATTATCCACCTCGGCGCTACAAGCTGCTATGTGACCGACAACGCGGATCTCGTGATTTACCGGGATGCGCTCCGGCTCATTCGGGCAGAAATCGTGACCGTGCTCAAAGACCTGGCCGCTTTTGCGGATCGTTACAAGGCGCTGCCCACCCCGGGGTATACGCATTACCAAAACGCGCAGCCGGTGACCGTGGGCAAGCGCGCCTGCCTTTGGATGCAGGATCTCGTGCTGGATCTGGAGGAGCTCGACGCAGTACTTGGCGCGATGCGTTTTCTCGGGTGCCGCGGCACTACCGGCACGGAAGCGAGCTTCATGGAGCTGTTTGACGGCGACACGGCAAAAATCGATGAGATGAACCGCATGATCGCCAATGCATTCGGCTTTGAACGCTGCTATGCCGTTTCCGGACAGACCTACCCGCGCAAGCTCGACAGCCGGATTCTTTCCGCGCTTTCCTCCGTCGCGCAGAGCGCTTACAAGTTCGGCAACGACCTGCGCCTTTTGCAGCATGACCAACAGGTCGAGGAACCGTTTGAAAAGGATCAGATCGGCTCCTCCGCCATGGCCTACAAGCGCAACCCCATGCGGAGCGAACGCATCTGTTCCCTTTCGCGCTATGTGATGGCAAACGTGCAAAACGCGCCCATGACAGCTTCTACCCAGTGGTTCGAGCGCACGCTGGACGATTCCGCCAACCGGCGCATCGCGCTGCCGGAAGCGTTCCTCGCTGTGGACGCGGCGCTCCGGCTTTACCACAATGTTGCTTCCGGCCTGCATGTGAACGAAAAGGTGATCGAAAAAGCAATGGAGAACTTCCTGCCCTTCCTTGCGACGGAAAACCTGTTGATGGAAGGCGTCAAGCGGGGCGGCGACCGCCAGACTCTGCATGAGGTCATCCGCACGCATTCCATGGCCGCAACACGCCGCATCAAGGAGGGCGAGCGCTGCGACCTGCTTGATCGCCTCGCGGAAGACCCTGCCTTCCCGTTGGGTGAAGCAGAGATCCGCCAAGCGCTTGACCCCGCTGCATTCATCGGCCGTTGCCCGCAGCAGGTGACTGCGTTCCTCGCCGGATGCGCACCGCTGCTTGCAGGCGAAACCGCAGAAATGCAGAGCGTAAAGGTGTAAAAACCACCCCTTCTGTGCTATACTGAGGCTGTGCCGGCATTGCCGGCCAGCCTCTTTTCCCTTTTTAAGAAGCTTTTATTCATAAGCCTTTTTCCCTGCAAAAACACGGGGCAATTTTAAAAAAGCGTTGACCTTGCCGTAACGTCAACCCTTATACTCGGTTTTGTCAGGAGGTGAATGTCATGGAATACACGGTAAAAGGGATTGCGGAACTTGCGGGCGTAAGCCCGCGCACGCTGCGTTGGTATGATAAGACCGGGCTCCTGAAGCCTACGCGTGTAAGCGAATCCGGGTATCGGTTTTACGGGGCAGCGGCAGTGGACCGGCTCCAACAGATTCTCTTTTTTCGCGAGTTGGGCTTTTCACTCGCTGAGATCAAGCGCATCCTCGACAGCCCGGACTTCAGCGAAACGGCGGCGCTGCAGAGCCACCTTCTTGCACTGACACGGCAGCGGGAGCGCATCGACGCGCTGATCCTGACGGTACAAAAAACATTGGATGACCGGAAAGGGGAAAACAAAATGAACGATTCGGAAAAATTTGAAGCCTTCAAGCGCGGCTTAGTGCGCGAGAATGAGGAAAGGTATGGTGCGGAAAGCCGCGCAGCCTACGGCGATGGCGCGGTGGATGCGGCCAACTCCGCTGTGCTCGGCATGCGTGAGGACCAACATGCCGCCTGGACGGCACTGGATGAAGCGATCCATGCGGCGCTTGCAGAAGCTGTGCGTGCCCAATGCGCGCCGGATGGCCCGCAAGGGCAGAAGATTGCTCAAATACACCGGGAATGGCTCAGCTATACCATTCCCCGTTATGATCCCGGGCAGCATGCGGGCATTGCGGCGCTGTATGCGGCAGACGCACGCTTCACCGCCTACTATGACAGGGACTTGCCGGGCTGTGCGCAGTTTCTGTGTGATGCAGTGAAAAGCTATACGAAGCGTTTATGAGCCGAAAAGGGCGGGGATTCCCGCCCTTTAGCATGTCGAAAAAGTGGCGAAAGACCACTTTTTCGAGTATTTCGCGGCTTTTTGCTTCTCGCTCCGCTCCCGGGCAGCAAAAGCCGCAAGGTACGAAAGCCTGAGGGCTTTCATCCGTTTCGGCGTACCTGCCGCCGAAGCCGGATTGAACGTCAAGGGCTGCGGCCCTTTACAATCCCGGTTTTTTTGACAGCATGAAGGGCGGAGATTCCCGCCCTTTTTAATGTGCGTTACAGGCGCGTTTCCGATTCGCCGTGCGCTTCGGGGCGCCTTACCGCCCGCGCAGGGCGCATATCAGCGCATTTGCACGTGGCACACGCGTACAGCTGCCGGAATTACAAGGCGCCGCTCCTTCAGGCGTTTGAGCAGCGCGTCGCACCCTGCACAAACGTCCATATAGGCTGCGTCAAAACCGCCCGTATACCATGGATCTGCAATATCGCGCGGATTCGCTGCGAAATCCAACAAGCGGCAGATCTTTCCGTCCGGATCACCGCCCGCAATCCGGCGCATGTCCGCAACGTTCATCCGGTCCATGCCGATGAGGTAATCATACGCTTCGTAATCGCTCCGCTGCATTTGCCGTGCGCGCTTTGCGGAACAATCTATCCCCAGCGTATCAAGAATCGCCGCCGTGCGTGGGTGCACGGGGTTTCCTGTTTCTTCCGCGCTCGTTGCTGCGGAATCAACCAGAACTGATTCTCCAAGCCCCAGCCCGGCCGCGCTGCTGCGCAAAATATATTCCGCCATCGGCGAACGGCAGATATTGCCGTGACAGACAAATAAAATCCGAATCTGTTTCTCCATAGCGTCAATTTCCAATGCTGTTTGGTTCGTGGTGTCAAGAGATGCCATGCAGCCGGAACAATGCAAGGAGGTTCCCGTTCACAAGGCGTTTTCCCATCAGCTCGCGCGCCTTGTATGTTTTTTCCTTCCCCGCAAGGCGCAGTGCAGAGAGTTCTTCGCCCATGGTTTCCTGCTCTGCCACCAGCGTTTCATACAGCGTTTCAAACGCGCCGAGGCGGTCGGCTGCCGCTTGCGCATTTCCGCAAAGGGCATAGCTTCCGTCCTCCATCCGGCAGGTCAAACGTTGCATAAAAGTCACCTCTTGAAAACTGTATTCGCATGATACTATATCACAGCATGCGTTTTTCCTGCAAGCGTAAGGCCCGCATCTTTCCGGGCAAAAGTGTAGGACTACTATACATCTTGGACAGCGAGAAGAAAAAGGATGAAGGATTCGCACGAATCG
>DCKB01000015.1 GCA_002320595.1 Christensenella sp. UBA1685 | reverse complement strand
TGGTGCAAACACAATATGGTATTGGCATCTCCATTTGCTGTACGATAAGCCTTTTATGTCATCTTGCATGACTTAGACCTCCTTTGTTTCTTGATGCGGTTGGCGAACCTTCATCATTCTAACATCGGAGGTCTACTGCTTGAAACTTTCTATTCTCACCAGCATAGCTGGTGGTTTATTGCCGCTAAAGCGCCAACAGAATGCGGCACGGCAAAAATTGCCGTGCCGCATTTGGCGGGCTTGGTCCATGCCCGCAGCGCCATCAATTAGCAGCCGCAGCCGCAGCCACAGTTGTTATTGTTGTTGCCGCAGCCGCAATCGTTGTCGCAGCCGCAGCCATTGTTGCTAAACCCACCGGCAAGCAGAATCAGGATGATGATCCACCACCAGTTATTGCAACCACAATCGTTATCGCAGCCGCAGCCGTTGTTGCTAAACCCGCCGGCAAGCAGGATCAGGATGATGATCCACCACCAGTTATTGCCGCACATACCCAAATTACACATTTTGTGTCTCCTCCTTAATTTTGTTGCTGGCCTTTCGGCTCTTGCTACGATATAGTACGCATTCTGCCATAGATGTGTGCTTGCGGGGGCACACGACAAAGAAGTGGAATGCAAGCGTTTTCTCTTGACAAAAGGGCTTCCTATGTTATGATATTCGTACCATCGGTTGACAAGGGAACACACGACGCAATCCTCTGGATTGGCCTGTTTCATTGTTCTCGTCGGTTGAAATAGTCCCACTATTCCGCCCTCCTCGATCGCGAAACGCGCCAATCCGGCAGGCTTGTGTTCTTTGAGTTTTGAGGCGGCGTGCGATGATTGCAGTGCGGCGCAGCTGCGCTGGCGTAGTGGCGCTGCGGCAAGCGGCTGCAACAATACTGCGGACAATGCCCGCCCTTCAAAGCCGTATGTGCCCTTGCCAACCGATGGTTTTGTTTTACAATAAAAGTGCAAACTAATTTTTGGAGGAATTCACATATGGCACGCTTTGGGATGGATAAAATCGTCGCGCTCTGCAAAAATCGCGGCTTCATTTTCGCGGGCTCCGAAATTTACGGCGGCCTCGCCAACACATGGGACTACGGCCCGCTGGGCGTAGAGTTGGAAAACAACGTAAAAAAGGCCTGGTGGAAAAAGTTTGTTCAGGAAAGCCCCTATAATGTCGGCCTTGATTCTGCTATTCTGATGAACCCTCAGGTATGGGTTGCTTCCGGCCACGTTGGCGGGTTTTCCGATCCGCTTATGGACTGCAAGGAATGCAAAGAACGCTTCCGTGCTGACAAAATCATTGAAGGGTGGGCGGAGGAAAAACACGTTACCCTGCCCAAGCCCGTGGACGCTTTCTCCCCGGAGGAAATGAAGGCTTATATCGACGAAAATGCGATCCCCTGCCCTTCCTGTGGCAAGCACAACTTTACCGACATCCGAAAATTCAACCTGATGTTCAAGACCTTCCAGGGCGTGACAGAGGATGCAAAAAACACGGTTTACCTCCGTCCTGAGACGGCGCAGGGCATTTTTGTCAACTTCCAGAATATTCAGCGTACTGCACGCAAGAAGCTGCCGTTCGGCATCGCGCAGATCGGCAAATCCTTCCGCAATGAGATCACGCCTGGCAACTTCATTTTCCGCACGCGCGAATTTGAGCAGATGGAGTTGGAATTCTTCTGCAAACCGGGTACCGAGCTTGAATGGTTCACGTATTGGAAGAACTTCTGCCATCAATGGCTGCTCGACCTGGGCATTCATGAGGAAAACCTGCGGCTCCGGGATCATGAGAAGGAAGAACTGAGCCACTATTCCAATGCCACGACCGATTTTGAATACGCCTTCCCCTTTACCGAGTGGGGCGAGCTTTGGGGCGTTGCCTCCCGCACAGACTTTGACCTGACGGCGCACCAGACCACCTCCGGCAAGGATCAGACCTATTTTGATCAGGAGGATAACACCCGGTATATTCCTTATGTGATCGAGCCTTCCCTCGGCGTAGGCCGGATGGTGCTCGCTTTCCTGTGCGACGCTTACGATGAGGAAACCCTTGAGGGCGGCGATGTACGCAATGTGCTGCACCTTCACCCTGCGCTTGCGCCGTTTAAGGCTGCCGTTTTGCCGCTGCAAAAAAATAAGCTTGGCGGCAAGGCCAAGGAGGTGTATACTATGCTTGCGAAGCGGTTCATGGTGGATTATGACGAAGCCGGCGCCATCGGCAAACGGTATCGCCGTGAGGACGAGATCGGAACGCCGCTTTGCATCACCATCGATTTTGACACGCTCGAAGATGAAACCGTTACCGTGCGTGACCGCGATACCATGCAGCAGGTGCGCGTACCCATCAGCGGCCTTGTAGAATACATTGACAAAGTCATTGATTTTTAAGTTTCTCTTGACATATCTTGTCGGGAAACACGCCAAATAAATCCACGGCGGCCTCTGCCGCCGCATCAGCAAAGAACGCCGCGCATTCCCTCGCGCGGCGTCCTTTGTTTTGGAGTTTATATTTTCATTATGCGTCCGGCGCGCCTTCGTACCAAGCGTCAAGCGCCCGAATGGCCTCTTTTCCATCCTCCTGAATCAAGTAAACCCTGCCGCGAAAGAACACGCGCCCATCTGACGTAACGGAAAACCGCTCGGCTTCATCTGCTTCCGCCTGTCCAACCTGAATGGAATAGAAGTATTCCCGGCCTGATGTAACCGTATCCGTCTTTCCTGTCCTTTGCACGTGCAGCGTTTTCAGCAATGCGACTGCTTCAGAGCATTGCTTGCCACTGAGCGCTTTCACAGTTCCATCCGCACCGCCTTTCTCGAGAAAGAGCTTTGTCACCTGCCCCGCATCATCAATTCCGGTCAGCTCCGTGAGCGGCTGAGGCAGATAATACAGCGCAAGGGACAGCGCGAGGCATATGGCAATGCCGATTCCAATAATCGTCCTTTTTTTAATCAATTTTTTCCTTTTATTGTTCTCCATTTCCATTTCAGCGTTCATAATATATCCTTCTTATTCCCATATCAGGCTAAGCGCACTTGATTGCAGTGTACACGTTCTCGGAATCGCGTCGGGTCTTCCTTGGCTATATAACGTATAGCATGTGCTGAGAATCATATTTGTCGAATCGTACTCAGACGTTTTAATTGTTTGCGTAGCAGCGTTTGGGGTTATTGAGTATATATTTTCGTAAAGAGGATTAACGGGATGATAATATGATTGTGGTCTTGCTATTCCTTTTTCATTCGTGTATAGCATAATCAATGCATTGCTATCTGTCCCAAATCTCTTAAGCGTATCATAAGTGTATATGCCTCGACAGTTCGCAGAATAAGTAACTACATTTTCTACGTATGCGCCAGTAGCAACTTCATATGAAGAAGGTGCATTCATAGCTGTTAGTATCATTGTAAATGGAACTGCTGCGGACCAATCTGCAAAACACATGATTAAGCTAACTAAGCCTTGTATCCAATTGTTCCAATTGCTTTGAGCATTACTGCGATTTGATGTCTTTCTAAGTTCTTTTGTATATGATGAATAGAAATTATAGTAAAAATCTCTTCCGCTATATGTACCAAAATAGCTTACACTGGCACTAGTCTCCTTTGGTACATATACTGTATAGGACTTCAAATACCCATCCTTCTCATCGTTTTTCATTTCATCAAGCTGTTTTAAGCAAGCATCTTCGATATAAGAGAATCCTTTTTCTTTAAGTTCTAGCGAAACAACATATTCTTTAGCCTTATTAATATTTTCCTCTGACTTTTCCTTAATTATTTTGTCTATATTCTCAGCATTATCATCATTAGAGCTTTTTGATTCTGAGATGTCCAGTATAGCCTGTAGATCTTTCAAACTTGCAAATTCAATAGTATAACTATCACATTTTTGACCAATTGTAGTATTCGCTTCTTCATCATTACTCATCTCACCCACAGTTTGAGCTTGAGCATAAGTATTAATAGGTATGCATTGTAACAACAGTAAAATCATCATGGCCATAGCAGTCAATCGTTTAATGATACGTTTCATTTACTTATCCTCCTGTCTTTTTTTAACGATGAAATATTTGTATTAGTTTAGCATTGAATCGCAAGAAATACAATTTTTTTTAGAAATATACTATATATTACTATCCTCGCTCATTGCAAAGGAATTTCCCCTTCTATTTTCTGAGCAGCGCGCGCCGCGCCGGATAATCCGGCAAAACGCTTCGGATCAGCGCGTAAAATGCATTTCCATGGTTTTTATGAACAATGTGAGCAAGCTCATGCACAACAACATAGTCCACCGCTTCAGGCGGATATTGCATCAGCCGCCAGGAAAAACAAAGCCCGTTTTTCACGCTGCAGCTCCCGAAGCGCGTTTTTGCAGAGGTGATTTTAACCGATGTGGGGATAAGGCCCATGATATTCCCATAATGCGCTACGCGCGGCGGGATCGTCTCTTTGGCAAGTGCTTTCAGGCGCGCTTCCTCCTCCGCATTCGGTGTGGGATGCGCGGCTTCACGCTGCTTTTGTAATGTGATGTGCGCCTCAACCCATTGCCGCTGCTCCCGCAGAAAGCGCAGGATTTCGCGCTCCGGCATGCGTAAAGGTGCGCGGACGATCACCTCGCCCGCGCGCGTCACCTCCACAGCAAGCGTTTTGCGTTTGCTGCGTTTGAGGATATATTCCGCCGGGAATCCGTTCACTGGCGAATCCTCCCACCATGATTTTTCTCAAGGATTTTTGCGATGGAAACCGCAAGTACGCCGATTGCATCCGCATCCTGCCCCTCCAACATGATGCGGATGAGCGGTTCTGTGCCGGATGCACGCACGAGCACGCGCCCCGCTTCGCCAAGCTCTGCTTCAATTTCGCGGATGCGCCGCCACATCTCCTCGTCCTGCATCGCAGCTTGTTTGCTGCCGTTTTCTACAACAACGTTCACAAGCACCTGCGGGAAAATCGGCACCTCCGCCGCAAGGTGGGACATCCGCTTTCCGCTTGCAAGGAGCACATTCAAAACCTGAATTGCGCTCAGAATGCCGTCTCCCGTGGTATTGCGGTCAAGGAAAATCACATGTCCGGACTGCTCGCCGCCGAGCACAAACCCGCCTTCCCGCATGCGCTCCATCACGTAACGATCGCCCACAGCGGTTTCTTCCACCCGGATGCCCAGCTCACGCATGCGCTTTTTCAAGCCCAGGTTGGACATCACTGTAACAACAATTGCATTGTTGCGGAGTGTTCCGGCCTCCTGCATCGCCCGGCCGCAAATGCCGAGGATGCGGTCTCCATCCACAAGGTTGCCAAGCTCGTCGCATGCGATTACGCGGTCAGCATCGCCATCAAAGGCAAAGCCCGCATCCGCAGCGCATTCAACGACGAGTTCCTGCAATGCCTCCGGATGCGTGGAGCCGCACCGCGCATTGATATTATACCCATCCGGCTCGTCGCTACGGGCAATCACCTCCGCGCCGAGCGCGCGGAACACATCCGCTGCGATGCCCGCAGATGCCCCGTTTGCGCAGTCAAGCGCTATACGCAGGCCATCGAAGCGCGTTTGTGCCGTACCGCAGAGAAACGCCTTGTATTCATCTACCGCGCGGCGCGCCTCGATGGCATGGCCCACGCCCACGCCCGTAGGGTGCGGCAATTCCGTGCGTTCGCGAATCAGGCGTTCAATCTCATCCTCCAAAGCGTCTGAAAGTTTAAAGCCGTCTCCATCAAACCACTTGATGCCGTTATATTCCATCGTATTGTGTGAAGCGCTGATCATCACGGCGGCATCCGCCTCGTAAAGCCGCGCAAGGTAAGCCATCGCCGGTGTAGGGATCACGCCGACATTCAGCACATCCCCGCCAACGGAGCAGATGCCCGCCGTAAGCGCTGCCGCAAGCATGTCCCCGCTGCGGCGCGTGTCCATTCCGACGAGGATGCGTGGATTGTGCACCGCACTTGTAAGCACATATGCGCCCGCTGCACCGATTTGCAGCGCAAGTTCGCATGAAAGATCGGCGTTCGCGATCCCACGCACGCCGTCCGTTCCGAAAAGTCTCGCCATATAGTCCTCCGAAAGGCCGTTATTGGGGGCTTCCACCCTGTTGGATAAGATATTCAACCGCCATCGTTGCCGCCACAGCACCGTCGGCCGCAGCCGTTACCACCTGACGCAACGGCGTTACGCGCACATCGCCCGCAGCGTATACGCCCGGGATAGAAGTGCGCATGTGCGCATCGGTTTTAATATAGCCGCCCGCATCGCAGTCGAGCAGATTCTGAACGAGCGCGGAGCGTGGCGTTGTGCCTACGGCCACGAATATTCCTTTCACCGCAAGCGTGCGTTCTTCCCCGTTTCTTTTGTTTTTCACGCGAAGACCTTCCACAGCATCACCGCCTACGACTTCCTCCGGCATAGTATCAAACACGAATTCGATCGAAGGCTCCTGCCTTGCCGCATCCTGCAAGACCTGCGTTGCACGCAGCGTATCCCGCCGGTGCACAACGTACACATGCTGCGCAAAACGCGCAAGATAAAGCGCATCCGAAATTGCGGTATCCCCGCCGCCGACAACCGCAACCGGCATGCCGCGGAAAAATGCACCGTCGCATGTTGCGCAGTAAGAAACGCCCGTTCCCATCTGCTCTACCTCTCCCGGGATGCCGAGCAGACGCGGCTGTGCCCCCATAGCTAGAATTACCGTACGCGCAAAAAACACCTTTTTGCCGCATTCAATGCGTTTTACATCACCCGAAAGTGCAAGTTCCTGAACGGTGGCAAACTTTGTAACAAGCCCAAAACGCGTTGCCTGCTGCTCCATCTTTGCCGCAAGGGAAAATCCGTCGATGCCTTCGTCAAAGCCGGGATAGTTTTCCACATTGTGTGTTTTGGTGATCTGGCCACCCACCGTCATTTCCTCAATCAAAAGCGTGCTTCGCCCTGCACGCGCAGCGTATAAGCCCGCTGCAAGCCCCGCAGAGCCGCCGCCAATGACCGCAACATCATAAATTTTGTTTGCATTCTGCTCCATGGCTTTATTCTACCACAAGCGCGTTCTTCAATCCAGATTTTTAACGAAATCGACCATCTGATGGTATAGGATTACAATACATCTTGGACAGCGAGAAGAAAAAGGATGAAGGATTCGCACAAATCGGTTATTGTGAGTTTAGGAAAAACAACAAGGACCGAAAGGAAGTGCAAATCCCTCATGACAACTGTAACACAGGACATGAAGTACAGGCAATCCCTAATGTGCTACGCCCTGAA
>DCKB01000070.1 GCA_002320595.1 Christensenella sp. UBA1685 | reverse complement strand
TAACTGCGCGATTGGACACTCCTCCTGAAGACCGCGTCTTGCATCATTGGCCGCTTTGCCGTATAATAAAAAATAACTCGCCGTCTGTGCGGGGGAAATATCATTTGAGGAGAGCGCGCCTTTGTTGTTTGATTTTGGCAGTACTAATTTGTCAACCATTCTCCTGGAGATGCTCTACCGCGTTCCTGGGATTATTGTTGCGATCTCGTTTCATGAATGTGCGCATGCGTATGCAGCCTATAAATGCGGTGATCCGACCGCGCGTAACCTTGGCAGGATGACTTTGAACCCACTTGCACATTTTGACCCGATTGGCCTTGTTATGATGCTGTTGGTGCGTTTTGGATGGGCCAAGCCAGTGCCGATCAATACGCGTAACTTTAAAAACCCCCGAAAGGATGAGCTGATTGTATCCCTTGCGGGCGTAGCGACAAACCTGATTATTGCATTTTTAACTTTGGGTGCAATGTACATATTGCAGGTTTTTACAACTGTAGACAACGTGATCCTCGATAACATTCTGAGTTCCATGTTCTTCCTGAACTTGGCGTTTTTTGTGTTTAACCTGTTGCCTGTCCCCCCGCTGGATGGATACCATGTGCTCCAATGCATTTTGGGCCGCTTTACGCGCAGCGCCGCCGGTTTCAAGTTTTTCTATTATTTTGAGCGTTATGGCTTTGCTGTTTTGATTGCAGTTTTGTTCATCAATGCAAATACCGGCTTTATGAGCGCAATCGTGATGAAGCTTTGGGCTGGCATGGACGCAATCTATTCAGCCATTTTCAACCTGTTCCTGTGAGCGTTGAACCATGGCATATGAAGTCCATCTCAGCCAGTTTGAAGGTCCGTTAGATTTATTGCTGCACCTGATCGAGCAGGCAAAAGTCGATATAAAGGATATTTTTATTTCGGAAATCACTGCGCAGTATCTCGTGCTGATGGGCGAGGTGGACGAGCTGGATATGGATACTGCAAGCGAGTTTCTCATCATGGCTGCAACGCTTGTATACATAAAGTCTCGTTCGCTTTTGCCCCGCCCGCCGCGGGAAGATCCAGAGGGAGAAGAGGATCCTGAGGCGATTCTCGTCAGACAGCTGCGGGAATACAAGGCGTTTAAGGAGGCAGGCGCAAAGCTGGAAGCGTTGCAGAGCGAAATGGCGCGTGCTTATACCCGCCTGCCGGAAGAATTCGTTTTGCCGCCACAGGAATACAGCCTTGAAGAGGCAACAAGCGCGGAGCTGTACGAAGCCTTTTTTGCAGTGCTTAACCGTGAAACTCCAGAGCCGGCCGTCCCTTCTCCGCTGCATCAGGTCAAGGGGGACATATTTACGATCCGAAGGCAGCTGAAAAAGATTCGTTCTGTGCTTTCCGAGCAGGGACGTGTGACCTTTGAGGCTCTTTTTGACGAAGCAAGTGAAAAACTTGAAAAAATCGTAACGTTTATGGCGTTGCTTGATATGATTATGCGAAATGAGATTACGCTCAGACAATCCATGCCGTATGGAACGATTACGATCATTGCGGCCAGTCTTCTGAGCGATGATGACGATGTGGAATATATGGATGAGCAGGAGCAATGACGCGCAAGCTGCATAGGAAGGAGGGAGTTGCTTTGCAATATGACGAGCGCTTCGGCGCAATCGAATGCATCCTTTTTGTATCGGGAGATCCTGTGCCGGTTATTCAGCTCCAGCGTGCGCTTGGATTGACGGATATCGAAATGCAGTCCACCCTGCAGTCAATGGACGAGCTGTACCGCCGGGAAGAACGCGGCATACAGCTTTACTTGACGGAGGAGACGGTTCAGCTTGTTTCCAACCGGAAATATACCGATCTTGTACTCACACTGCTGCAGCCTGTTCAGTCACGCACCTTTTCGCAATCCATGTTGGAGACGCTCTCCATTATTGCTTACAGGCAGCCTGTAACGCGTGCTGATATTGAGGCGGTGCGCGGCGTGCGGTGTGAATATGCGGTAAGCCAACTTTTGAAGCTTGGAATGATCCGCGAGCTTGGCAGGAAGGATGTTGTTGGGCGGCCAATGCTGTTTGGAACAACGGATGCTTTCCTTCGACACTTTGGACTGCGTTCAATCAGCGAACTGCCTCGCTATGAGGCTTATGCTGAAGCCGGGTCAGGCGCGGAGAACACGGAGACTGTTGAACAGGCATAAAGGGGATGGCAATCAGAAAGAGGGGAAGGGGATTATGAAGGTGTTTTGCGTTGCGCTTTTACAACTGCTGCCGGGAAGGACGCAGACGGAAAACCTTCAAATTGGGCTTGCGGCCTGCCGGAAAGCAAAGGAGGGCGGCGCGGATGTTGCACTGTTTCCGGAAATGTGGAATTGCGGCTACCGTATTCCTGCGGATGCAAACCGCCTGAAGGGGCAGGCGATCCCGGGAGACGGCGAATTTGTGTCGGCGTTCGGGGCGCTTGCCGCGGAGCTGAATATGGCAATTATGATCACGTTTCTGGAATGCTCTGAATCGCTTCCACGAAATACCGCAATTCTGTTCGACCGGCACGGCAAGCAGGTGATGACCTATGCCAAGGTGCACACCTGTGACTTCGGAGAGGAATGCAGATTGACCCCGGGCGATGACTTTTATGTGACGGATTTGGATACGGCATCCGGGCCGGTCAAGGTTGGCGCAATGATCTGCTATGACAGGGAATTCCCGGAAAGCGCCAGAGTACTGATGCTCAAAGGGGCCGAGGTCGTCCTCGTCCCAAATGCTTGCCCGATGGAGATCAATCGCCTTTCCCAACTGCGGGGCAGAGCATATGAGAACATGATGGGAATTGCCACCTGCAACTATCCATGTGGCCAGCCGGATTGCAATGGCCATTCCTCTGCCTTTGACGGCGTTGCTTATCTGCCGGAGATGCCGGGATCAAGGGACACCTGCATTTTGGAAGCCGGCGGAAGCGAGGGCGTTTATTTAGCGGAATTCGATCTGGACATGCTGCGGGAATATCGCAAAGCGGAAGTCCACGGAAATGCATATCGCCGGCCGGAAAAATATCATATGCTGGTTGAAAAACGGATTTGTGAACCGTTTATCCGTGCAGATTACAGGGGGTAAGCTCCTGCTGCGTCATATTTTTCCGTGAAACGCAAACAATAGAAACCATATGCTCCGTCTGGAGGAAAGATATGGTTCTTTTTTTATGCATTTTTTCTGGAGTGCTGGCGTTGATTGTCTGCCTGTTGTGGCGCGTAAAGATACGCTTTTGCGCAGAGCTGAATGATACCCATCTCTATGCGCGGGCGAAGCTATGCCTGTTGTTTGGGCTCGTGAAAATTCCGATGGATATTGATACCAATATAATTGCACTGCTGCGTAAAAAGCAGAAAAAAACTGAAAAAGAAAAGCCAAAGCGAAAGCAGCTTCTTCATAAGTCGCTATGGAATTCGCGAAAGACGGGAACTTTGCGCCTTGCTGAGCTCAATTGCAAAGGGATAATCGGAGATGCAGGCGATGCGTTTTGCAGTGTAATGGCCGCTGGCGCGGTGCAGACTGCACTTGAACTTCTTCTGCGCGTCTGCTTCCCATCGCACCAGGGGCGTATTGCTATTGCTCCGGTTTTTGACCGGCACGCAATATGGATTTATATGGAAGGCATATTGGAAATCCTTCCAACGCAGATTATAGGTGTTCTCATTAGAGTGAGAAAACAAGGAGGGACATAGTATGATGCATCCAATTGAAAACATTATGAAAAGCGCTATGGAAGAGATCAAAGAGATGGTGGATGTGAATACCATCATTGGAGATCCAATCCTGACAGGGAATGAGACGATGATTTTGCCCGTATCAAAAGTGAGCCTTGGCTTCCTGTCCGGCGGCGGCGAATACGGAATGGGAAACAAACCCGTGCGCAAGTCGGGAACGGCGCTTGACGGAGAAACAGGCGGAGAAGAGAACGGGCAAAGGTATCCGTTTGCGGGTACAGCGGTTGCAGGCATGAGCCTTACGCCTATGGCGTTCCTTTCGGTGAATGCCGGCTGTGTAAAGGTTTTGCCGGCACAGTATAAGAATAGCTGGGATCGTGTCATTGATCTATTGCCCGAAGCAGTCTGCGCCGTGGAGCGCATGGTTTGCGATGCTGCTCCGGCGGCTTGCACACAGCAGGCGCAATCGGAGAAAGCACAACAGCAGTGATGCTGGCAAACGGACGAAACAGGAGCACAGGAAGATGAAACAGTGGACGCAAAGGATGACGGCCGTTCTGATGGCTGTGCTTGCGGCGTTTGCAGTGAGCAACGGCGCGCTTGCGGAGCCGGAGCGCGATACGGTGGAAGTGTCTGCGGGCGGCGCGGTGCTCATGGACGCGCGCACACACAAAGTGCTTTACGCGAAAACTGCGCATGAAAAACTGCCAATGGCAAGCACAACGAAAGTTATGACGGCGATCCTTGCGATTGAAACGGGAAAACTGGATACGCTTGTAACAATTCCCAAAGAAGCATATGGCGTCGAAGGCTCCAGCATGTACCTACGCCTTGGGGAAAAAATCAGCCTGCGTGATCTGGTCTATGGGCTTATGCTTATATCAGGCAACGACGCGGCGGTTGCAATCGCGGTACATGTGGGGGGCAGTGTTGCGGGATTTGCCGCGCTCATGAATGAAAAAGCACAGGCGCTCGGCGCGTTGAACACGCATTTCGTGAGCCCGAACGGCTTGCATGACCCGGATCATTATACGACAGCATATGACCTTGCGCTTATCGCTTCCTATGCCATGCAGAACGGAACGTTTCGAGAAATCGTCGGAACGACATATTATCGAACGGAAACCGGCGAGATTACGCGAACGATAAAGAATAAGAATAAGCTCCTTTGGGAGTATGAGGGGGGCAACGGAGTTAAAACGGGCTATACGATGGCCGCTGGAAAATGCCTTGTTTTTGCGGCAGAGCGTGAAGGAATGCAGCTTGTGGGTGTGCTGCTGAATTGCCCGGACATGTTCCCAACCGCAAAGCGTATTCTGGATTACGGGTTTACCGCCTACCAGCCTGAAACACTTGTTGCAGCAGGCGATATCATTGCGCGCGCACGGGTGAGCGGCGGCAAAAAAAACGCCTTGGCGCTTGCGGCAAAACAGGATATAATTATTTTGGTGAAGGATGGCGGCGCAACAACGGTACGAACGGTTGTAAAAGTTGCCGAGCGGATTCATGCTCCGGTTGCAAAAGGTGAGATCGTCGGATTGTTAGAAGTTTGGGAAGACGGCCGCCTGCTTGCGCAGACGGAGCTTTTTGCATCGGAACCGGTGGAACCCACGGCCTTCCCGGATTATCTTGAAAGGCTGTTCAGACGTTGGAGCGTATGAACAATGCGGTGCGCGCATGCGGTTGCAGAAGTTTTTGGCAGAAGCGGGGATTGATTCCCGCAGAAAATGTGAAGAACTGATTGCGAAAGGGTTGGTGCTTGTGAATGGGCTTCCTGCGGAAATCGGGTGTGTGGTGGATCCGGAGCGGGACGCGGTAACCTACCAGGGGAAGCCTGTCACACTTGCCCAAGAACGCGTTGTCCTTGCACTGAATAAACCTCAATGCGTTGTAAGCACAATGCATGACCCGCAGGGCCGCACGACCGTCGCCGATTATTTCAAGGATTTCCCGCAGAGGCTTTATCCGGTGGGGCGGCTTGATTATGATTCTGAGGGGCTGATCATCATGACGAATGACGGCGCGCTTGCTTATCGGATGACTCATCCCAAGTTCACGGTTGAAAAAACCTATCTTGTCCACTGCGATGGAATATTGACGGACGAACAACGCACTGCACTTGAGCGCGGCATACCGCTTGCGGACGGCATGACTGCACCTGCCCGCATTCAGAATGTTAGAAAGCTCAAACATGGAAACATGGCCTTTGAAATTACGATTCACGAGGGGCGAAACCGACAGGTGCGCAGGATGTTGGCAACTGTTGAACACAACACATTGCTGCTGAGGAGGGTAGCCATCGGACCGATCAAATTGGGCGCTCTGGGGCAGGGCAAATGGCGCAGCCTTACAGCAAAAGAAGCGGAAGGGCTTGATGCGCTGTTGCGATGATAAAGTTATGGCTAAATTGAAGCGGAATCCGGGGCAATATTCCAAATTTTTGGGATATTGCTTATTTTTTTATTAACGATTAGCAGGAAAAACAGGATATGCGCAGAATATAAGAAAATAGGCGGTGGATTGAACGATATAATGATTCAAACGAGCGCTTATAAAAAACAGTTAGATTTGCGGAAAAACTATAAATCATCCTTAGAATGGAGGCTTGGATATGGAAATGAGCCCGTGGTTTGTATTGCTCTTGGGCATGGGTACTGTGTTTGTAGGGTTGTTTGCAATTATTTTGCTTACAAAGCTCATGAGCACATTTATGGGCATAAAGGCCACCGCTAGTGAACCCGCTTTAAAGCAACAGGCCGCAAAAGCCCCGGCGCCTGCCGTTTCCAAACAAACTGGGTTTCCTATTGGCGACCGCGCTTGTTTTGATGCGGTTGTTGCGGCGGCACTTGCCACATACATGGGAACGGAAGCACGCGGCCTACGCATCCACAGCATAAGGCAGCTTTCGGCTGAACCTGAAACAGCCCTTTCACATGGGCAGTTCGTGGCGGCCATTGCAGCCGCGCTTGCCACTGCAACGGGCACCGATGCGTCCGGTTTCAGAATCCACAGCATTCGTAAGATTTAACAAAAGCCATAAATACATTTATGTTTTAGGAGGAAATCATTATGCGTAAGTTCATCGTGAATGTCAACGGCGCTTCTTATGAGGTTGAGGTGGAAGAAATAACAGGCGCAGCCTCTGCACCTGCGCCTGTGCGGGCATCGGCGGTCCAGCCTGCTCCTGCCGCAGCTCCGGCAGCTCCGGCTCCAAGTGCGGCTTCCGGCGGCAAGCAAACATCCGTAGACGCGCCGATGCCGGGCAATATTCTGGACGTACGGGTAAAGGCGGGCGATGTGGTGAAAGCGGGTGACGTTCTGCTGATTCTCGAAGCAATGAAGATGGAAAACGAGATTATGGCGCCTGTGGCCGGAACGGTTTCCGCTGTAAATGTTACAAAGGGTGCCAGCGTCAACTCGGGTGATGTGCTTTGCGTGATCGGCTGAACGCTGATAAAAAAGCTCCTCTGACCTTTGCTACCAGAAGGAGGATGTATGGATGTAATCCAGAAATTTTTGTCTACAACCGGATTTTCCATGCTGATTGAGGATCCCAGACCCCTTGTGATGATCCTGATTTCATGCATATTGCTCTATCTTGCGATTCGAAAAGGCTTTGAACCGCTTTTGCTGATTCCGATTGCATTTGGTATGTTGCTCTCCAATTTACCGGGGACGGAGATGTACCATGCCTCATTGTTTGAGGGCGGCCATGTTCACTGGGCTGAGTTCAGTGAAACAGCAGGGTTGATCGATTACCTTTATCTCGGCGTAAAGCTTGGCATCTATCCATCGCTGATTTTCCTTGGCGTTGGCGCCATGACCGATTTCGGCCCTTTAATTGCGAACCCGAGAAGCCTGATCCTTGGCGCAGCAGCGCAGCTTGGCATATTCATTGCATTTCTGGGGGCACTTGCACTTTCCGCAGTCTTCCCTGCAATCGATTTTGGCATGCGTGAGGCAGCCTCCATCGGCATCATCGGCGGCGCGGATGGACCGACAGCCATCCTTGTAACTGCGATGCTTGCACCGCATCTGCTTGGCCCGATTGCGGTTTCCGCATATTCCTACATGGCGCTCGTCCCGGTCATTCAACCGCCGATTATGAAGCTCTTGACCACGAAGAAGGAGCGCAGCGTTGTGATGGAGCAGCTTCGCCCGGTTTCCAAGGCGGAAAAGATCGTATTTCCGATTATGGTTACGATCTTCGTTTCATTGCTGTTGCCCTCTGCCGCTCCGCTCGTTGGCCTTTTGATGTTGGGCAACCTGCTTCGCGAGTGCGGTGTGGCGGAACGCCTCTCTAAAACCGCGCAGAACGAGCTTTGCAACATCGTAACAATCTTCCTTGGCCTGTCTGTTGGCGCTACCGCTACGGTGGATGCGTTTTTCAACTGGCAGACGGTCGGCATCCTGCTTATGGGCGTGTGCGCGTTTGCATTCAGCACTGCGGGCGGCGTGCTGCTTGGGAAACTGATGTATGTTATCACGGGTGGAAAGGTGAACCCGTTGATCGGTTCTGCAGGCGTATCTGCCGTGCCGATGGCTGCGCGCGTTTCTCAGGTGGTGGGCCAAAAAGAAAACCCGGGCAACTTCCTGCTGATGCATGCCATGGGGCCGAACGTTGCAGGTGTAATCGGCAGTGCGATCGCGGCTGGCGTATTCCTGTCCCTGTTTGGCGGTTAATTTGCAAAAAGGAGATACAATTATGGGCAAAAAGCTCTTCATCACCGATACGATTTTGCGCGATGCGCATCAGTCGCAGGCAGCGACGCGCATGCGCGTGGAAGATATGCTGCCCGCGTGTGAAATACTGGACAGCATCGGCTATTGGTCGCTCGAATGCTGGGGCGGCGCTACATTCGACAGCTGCCTGCGCTTTTTAAATGAAGACCCCTGGGGGCGTTTGCGCAAGCTGCGTAAAGCCCTTCCGAACACAAAGCTGCAAATGCTGTTCCGTGGCCAAAACATTTTAGGCTATAAGCATTATGCGGACGATGTTGTGGAACAATTCTGCCGCAAAGCAATTGAGAACGGCATCGATGTAATCCGCATCTTCGATGCGCTCAACGATGTGCGCAATTTAGAGGCGGCCATTCGGTATACGAAAAAATACGGCGGCATCTGCGAACCTGCAATCAGCTACACCATCAGTCCCGTGCACAACGAGGATTACTTTGTAAAAGTGGCAAAAGAGCTTGTGCAAATGGGGGCAGACGTGATTTGTATTAAGGATATGGCAAACCTGCTTTTGCCCTATGAAGCGTATTCTTTGGTGAAGCGCCTTAAGGCAGAGGTTGATGTGCCCATCCATTTGCATACGCACAATACGACGGGCACAGGAGACATGACTTACCTCATGGCCGTGCAAGCTGGCGTAGATATCGTGGACTGTGCGCTTTCCCCGTTGGCGAACGGCACGTCCCAACCCGCAACAGAATCGCTTGTGGCAACGCTTAAGGGCACGGAGCATGATACCGGCCTGAGCCTTGAAAAGATGGCGGAGGCAGCCAAGCATTTCCGTGGCGTTGCGGGCAAACTGAAAACGGAAGGGTTCCTTGATCCCAAAGTGCTAAGCGTCGATACGAACACGCTGATCTATCAGGTGCCGGGCGGCATGCTTTCAAACCTGATCTCCCAGCTGAAGCAGGCAAACGCAGAGGACAAATACTACGATGTTCTGGCTGAAATTCCGCGTGTGCGCGAGGATTTTGGATATCCGCCGCTCGTAACGCCCACAAGCCAGATTGTGGGTTCGCAGGCTGTGCTTAACGTTCTCTCAGGCGAACGATATAAGATGTTTACCAAGGAATCAAAAGCGGTTCTGCACGGGGAATATGGGGCGCTTCCCGGCAAAGTGAACGAGGAGGTGCGCAAAATGGCCATTGGAGAGGAACCTGTCATCACCTGCCGGCCGGCTGATTTGCTTGCTCCGGAGCTTGATAAATACCGAGATGAAATCAAGGGTGTGATTCGGCAGGAGGAAGATGTGCTGAGCTACGCGCTTTTCCCCCAGGTTGCACTCAAGTTTTTTGAAGCGCGCAACAAGGCGGATGAACCCGCTCTGCCCAATGCTCCTGAGGCTTCAGAAACAGCGTCTCAGGCTGAGGAAACCGTAAAGTCTGAAACAGACACGGTAACGGTGCTTTATGTCGAAGACTTGACCATTTAACACACATATTGAGAAGAGGCTGCCCGGAAGACTGTTCGGGCAGCCTCTTTTGCAATTTCAGCATGCAGCACTTGCATCATTTTAGAAGGGATATTGAAATGTGTGCTGCAATCTGATAAAATATAAAACGAATTTGAATATGGAGCGGTTGATTCATGCGTATCCTTTTTACCAATGACGATGGAGTTTTTTCGCCGGGGTTGCTTGCATTGCTTTCAGCGTTTCAAGGGGATGGAAACGAGCTGCTTGTTGCCGCCCCTGATGCGGAGCGAAGCGGTGCATCCCACTCCTTTACAATGCTTTCCCCGCTGCGCGCGAAGCCTGTTATGATTCCCGGCGCCGAGCGAGTTGCAGCTTATGCCGTTTCCGGCACACCGGTGGACTGCGTTAAGCTTGCATACGGAAATCTTTTTGAAAAACCCGACCTGCTGATTTCAGGGATCAACCTTGGTGCAAACCGCGGTACGGACATATTTTACTCAGGTACGGTTTCCGCAGCGATGGAGGGCGCGTTGCTTGGTATTCCTTCGATTGCGGTATCCAATATTGCGTGGAAGCCAGGGAGCTTTGAAGCGGCAACTGCAGGGGCAAAGTTTGCGGCAGAGATACTCAGACGCGAGCCGTCAATCCGCCTGTTGAACGTTAATGCGCCTGATCTTGCGCTTGCGCAGGTGCGCGGTGTGCGCATTACGCCTGCAGGGGTGCAGGAATATGAGGCACGCTATGAAGAACGCATTGATCCTTACGGCCAAAAATACTATTGGATCCCAACAGGGCGCATGAATCCATGTGGGCCGGAATCCGATTGCGATGAACGGTGGACGAATGACGGCTACATCGCGATTACTCCGCTTGTTACAAACATGACGGATCATCCTTCTCTCGAGCGGCTTCGCGCGATGCAGGATGAAATAACGCTAGATTCGTGAGGTAAACGCACTATGCCGAACATAGAAGAAAACGATCTTCTGCTGAAGCTGAACCAAGCGTATAAGTCCCTCAGCAAAGGACAAAAACAGCTTGCAAACTACATCATGGAAAACTATGATCGCGCGGCATTTATTACGGCTTCCAAAATGGGGCGCATTGTCGGCGTAAGCGAATCCACAGTCGTGCGTTTTGCGTATGCCTTGGGATATGACGGTTACCCGGAGCTGCAAAAATCGTTGCAGGAGCTGATCCGCAACAAACTTACCAGCGTGCAGCGCATTCAGCTTACATCCGACCTGAAGCAGGACGATGTGCTCAAATCCGTCTTGAAGGCAGATATGGCTAATATCCGCGCTACGATTGATTCAATCGACAATGCTGCGTTTAATTCTTCCATTGACGCACTGCTCAATGCGGAGAAGGTATACATCGTCGGGGTACGCAGTGCAGCCCCGTTGGCGCAGTTCCTTTCTTATTATTTGAATTTTGTTTTGGACAATGTGATTACGGTTAATATGATCGTAAGCGATGCGTATGAAAGCATGGTGCGCATCAGCGCAAACGATGTTTGCATCGGCATCAGCTTTCCGCGTTATTCGCGCCGCACCATTGAGGCGCTGACCTTTGCAAAAAGCCGCGGCGCGAAATTGATTGCAATTACGGACAGCGCATTTTCGCCACTTGCGGAACTCGCGGATCATGCCCTGATTGCGCGCAGCGATATGGCGTCCTTCGCGGACTCGCTTGCAGCGCCGTTAAGCCTTATCAACGCAATCATTGTGGCTACAAGCCTGCAGCGGAAGGATGAGGTATATGAACGCTTCAGTCAGCTGGAAGGCATTTGGGGCAGGCAGAACGTATACGTAACAAAGGAAGCTGGGAACTGATGCAATGAAGCTGATTTTGATACGGCACGGCAGGACGGATTGGAACGTGCAGGGCAGAGTGCAGGGCAGGACGGACATCCCGTTGGATGAGACCGGCCTGAGGCAGGCTGCCGCTGTTGCCCGGCGGCTGTCCGGCATCCATTTGAATGCAATCTATACAAGCCCGCTTAGGCGTGCGCATGACACGGCAAAGGCGGTCGCTGCATTTCACGACTGTGATATTTACGTTTCCGAAAAGCTTACCGAAATCAACTTCGGCGCATGGGAAGGGAAGACGGGAAGTGAACTGGAGGCGCAATATGCCGCGTTGTGGCGGGATTGGAACTGGATCCTTCATCCGGAAACATGCCGGGAGATGGGAGCGGAATCCGCAGATGATATTTTATTGCGCACGCTTTGCTCTGTGCAGGAAATCCTTTCGTCGCACCCAGCAGAAGCAACCGTTGCGCTGGTCAGCCACACGATGCCGATTAAGCTGCTTACGGCGCATATGATTGGGCTTCCAACTGCAAAAATCCAGGCGCTAAAGCTTGCAAATTGCAGTTATACGGAACTTGATGTGACGGATGCGGATCATGCCCAGCTTTGGGTATGGAACGATACTTCGCACCTGCATGGAGCGTGTTTGCAAAAAGGAGAAGCGCTGTGAAAAAAGTGGCGGTGATCGGCGGGGGGCCTGCAGGTATGCTGGCGGCCGCAGCGGCTGCGGAGCGAGGGCATACGGTGACCTTGATCGAAAAAAATGAGAAACTAGGAAAGAAACTCTTTATTACGGGGAAAGGCCGCTGCAATATTACCAATGCGGCTGACACGGAGGAGTTTTTTAAGAGCATTCCCCGAAATCCAAAATTTCTTTACAGCGCGCTCTACGGATATACGAACGAGGATATGATCGCGCTGCTGCAGAAGATGGGCGTGCCCACCAAGACAGAACGCGGCGGACGCGTGTTTCCGGCTTCCGACAAATCCAGCGACATTATACGTGCTTTTGCGGCTCATGTAAACCGGGCGGGAGTTGAGGTTCTGCTCAACACGACCGTGGATTCCATTGCGCGTGCAGAAGATGGCGGTTTTGTGGTTATGGCAGGTGGCAGAGAGCGGGCTTTTGATGCGTTGATCCTTTCAACGGGCGGCGCAAGCTACCCTTCCACTGGCTCCACTGGGGATGGTTACCGCTTTGCCCGTGCTTTCGGGCACACCATTACGAAGATCCTTCCGGCACTGATTCCTCTGGAGACAGAGGAAGACTGGCCCAAAGCGCTTTCCGGACTTTCACTGCGCAATGTGACATTGCGCGCCTGCAATGCAAGAGGACGGCTTGTTTACGAGGAACTTGGCGAAATGCTATTCACACACTTCGGAGTTTCCGGTCCGCTTGTGCTCAGTGCGAGCAGCTTCCTTGCGGATGCACCGGAGGGCGCAAAGCTCAGCATTGATCTGAAGCCCGGGCTTACGCAGGAAGAACTTGACCGGCGGCTGCTACGGGATTTCGAGGCAAACATTCGCCGCATCTTTGCAAATTCGTTGGATGCGCTCCTGCCGCAAAGACTGATCCCTGTGATGGTTGCGGCAAGCGGGATTCCTGCGGAAACTTCTGTGCATCAAATTACGCGGGAGCAGCGGCAGAGCTTTGCAGCCTTGCTCAAGGCAATCCCGCTTACGGTAAAACGCGCTTTGCCGGTGGAGCAGGCGATTATCACGCGCGGCGGCATTGCGGTGAAGGAGATCAACCCATCCACGATGGAATCAAAGCTTGTGCAAAACCTGTATTTTGCGGGCGAGGTGATCGATGTTGATGCCTGCACGGGCGGCTATAACTTACAAATTGCATGCTCTACCGGAGTATTGGCAGGAAGGTCGGTAAACTGAAGATGAAACGGAAGCAAAGGATTCATATTGCGATTGACGGTCCAGCCGGAGCGGGAAAAAGCACAGTCGCAAAACATATTGCAGAGAGGCTTTCCATCCTGCACCTTGACACGGGGGCTATGTATCGCGCCATGGCCCTCAAGGCACTGCGCTTGGGAATTGAGCCGGGCGATGCAGAGCATGTGCTCCCGCTCCTCCCCCAAACAGAGATTACAGTGGAAAACAAAAATGGTATCCAGCATACTTATTTAGACGGAGAGGATGTTTCCGTGCTGATCCGCACGCCGGAGGTGGCAAAAGGCGCGTCCGACATCGGCGTAATTCCCGAGGTGCGCATTAAGCTGGCGGAAAGCCAGCGGCAGTTTGCGCAAGAACATGACGTCATTATGGATGGACGGGAAATCGGCTCATTTGTGTTGCCGGATGCGCCATATAAGTTTTATGTGACTGCCTCGGCGGAAGAGCGTGCGCGCAGGCGGCTTGCAGAATTGCGGGAAAAGGGGCTCGGGATGGACAAAACACTGCAATCGCTGCAAGAGGAGATCCTTGCACGCGACTATACGGACAGCACGCGTGCGTTTGCTCCGTTGGTTCGGGTGCCGGAGGCTGTGATGATCGACACAACCGATATGAGCATAGACGATGCCGTAAACGAAGTGTTGCGCTGCATAATTGCCGGAGAATAAAGGAATGCTGTATCTTCTTATTAAATGGTTGATTGGGCCAATCATCCTCCTTGTAACGCGACCGATCGTTTATGGCAGACAAAATCTGCGCGTAAAGGGGAAAGCGATCTTTATCGCAAACCATAGGTCCATGTGGGATCCTCTGATTCTTGCGCTCGTTTCTCCGCGCAACATTCACTTTATGGCGAAGAAGGAGCTCTTTGAATCCAAACTTGGGAATTTCTTTTTCCGTTCGCTTTATGCGTTCCCGGTAAACCGGAGGAATGTGGATTTACAATCGCTTAAAAATGCGCTTAAAGTGCTGGATAAAGGGGATGTGTTTGGCATTTTTCCGGAAGGAAAGCGAGCCGTGACGGATTCGCTGGATGAATTTGAAAAGGGCGCGGCATTTCTTGCGATCCGTTCCGGGGCGCCGGTTATACCAATTTATATACATCCGGATACGTCGCGCCAAGTCCGGCCTGTAATGCTCGTGGGAAAGCCGATTGACGTCAGCTCGATTGTCGCCACTGCAAACAAATCTTCCCTGATTGAGGTCGTAACTGACGAGCTTGCCGATTCGATTGATGCGCTGCGGATAGAACTGGAGGAACTCTATTGCGGATAAGGGTTGCAAAACATATTGGTTTTTGCTTTGGCGTGCGCCGGGCGATTGAGTTAGCGGAAAAAGCTGCGGCCATTCACGGAAAGGTTTACACGTTAGGATCGTTGATTCACAATGCAGCAGTTGTGGAGCGGCTTGCCGGAAATGGTGTGATTACCGCTGAAACGCTTGCTGAAATCCCGGAGGGAGCCCACGTTGTGATCCGCTCACATGGCGTTCCGCCGGAAACCTATGCGGCATGCGAGGCACATAAACTCATCATAATTGACGCAACCTGTCCGTTTGTGCGCCGCATACATGAAATCGCCCTTGAGGAAGTCCGAAAAGGGCGACACGTAATGATCGTTGGAGATCCATCCCACCCTGAGTGCATTGGAATTAACGGATGCTGCGGTGGAAAAGCATTTTTTGTCCGCTCACTGGAGGATGTTCTTTTGGTGCCTCAGACAGAAGCCGTATCCCTGATTGCACAAACGACGACGTCTGTGGCACTGTTTGAAGCCGCTGCGGCGCAGGCACGCCTGCACTTTTCAGATTTGCACGTATTCCGTACCATATGCAGCACCACGGAAGCGCGCCAAAAAGAGGCTGAACAATTGAGCAGATCCTGCACCCGAATGGTGGTGATAGGAGATGAAAATAGCTCCAACACGCAGAAATTGCTTTCCGTTTGCAAAAAACATTGTAAACATATACAATCATTAGCAAAACATAGCGAACTTTCACTTGAAAAAATCCATGCGGATGATATAATAGGTATTGTTTCAGGCGCATCCGCGCCGGATTGGATAATTAGGGAGGTTATAACTAGGATGAGCGAACTGGAAAAGACGATGGCTGAAAATCCCGTAGAAAACAGTGAGGTCGAAACGGAAGCAACAGCTACCGTCGAAGAACCCGCCGTAGCGGCCCCCACTGAGGAGATTGCTGCGGAGACGACCGAGCAGGGCGAGAACACGGACCCCAACTTTGCCGAAGAGTTCGAGAAGACCCTTGTCAGGATCAGGAACGGTCAGATCCTTACCGGATCTGTTGTGCAGATCGTTGATGGCGAAGTGTGCGTGAACATCGGTTATAAGTCTGACGGGTTCATTCCTCGCAGCGAATTTTCGGCCGATGCGGATGTAAACCCCGCAGACGTAGTAAATATCGGCGACCAGATTGAGGTTGAAGTCCTTAAGGTCAATGATGGCGAAGGAAATGTTTTGCTTTCCCGCAAAAACGTTGAAAGCAAGAAGATGTGGGACAACCTTGTTCAGGATGAAAACATTCAGGATAAGGTATTTGAAGGCATCGGAAAAGAAGTTGTTAAGGGCGGCTTGATTGCTACAATCGACGGAGTTCGTGCATTCATTCCTGCATCTCAGCTTTCTACCAAGTACATTGAGAAGATCGACGAGTTCGTCGGTCAGCCCATCAAGCTGAAGGTCATTGAGGTTGATAAGGCGCGCAAACGTATTGTCGCTTCCCACAAGGCTGTCATGCTCGCGGAGGCGGAAGAAGCGCGCAAGCAGAAGTGGGCGCAGCTTGAAGTCGGCGCAAAGGTTAAGGGCGTTGTACGGAGAATTACCGATTTCGGTGCATTTGTCGATATCGGCGGAATCGACGGTCTTGTTCATGTGACCGACGTTGCGTGGGGTCGCGTGAAGCATCCTTCGGATGTGCTTTCTATTGGCCAGGAAATCGAAGTTTTGATTCGGGATGTTGATGTTGAAAAGCAGCGTGTATCGCTTGGCTATAAGCAGCTTCAGCCCAAGCCTTGGACGATGGCTGACAAGAAGTATCCTGTTGGTTCGATCGTAGAAGGCAAGGTTGTGCGCATTGTACCGTTCGGCGCATTTGTGGCGCTTGAACCGACGATCGACGGCCTGATCCACATTTCTCAGGTCGGCGTAAAGCGGATTGTCAAGGTTGAGGATGAAATCAATGTTGGCGATATCGTGCGCTGCAAGGTTCTTGATGTGAACCCCGAAGCGAAGCGCATTAGCCTGAGCCGCCGTGAGGTTATTCTCGAGGAGAACCCTGAGATTGCGGAAGAACTTGCCAAGGAAAAGGCAGAGCGTGAGCGCATTGCCGCTGAGCGCGCAGAACAGCGTGCTGCGGCGGCCGAGTCCGCGCGTCAGCCTCAGCAGAACCGTTCCGAGCGCCGCAGCGAACGCCCGGAACGCAGTGAGCGTCCGGAGCGCAGTGAGCGTCGTGAACGCCCGCGTCGTGAAGATGCCGACTATGATCTGCCGCCGGTGCAGTCTGCGACGACTTCTTTGGCAGACCTCTTTGCAGGTTTCAACGCAAGCGATGACGAAGAGAAATAATCACGCTTTTTAATGGGATTGGGCTGTTCTTTGGAACAGCCCAATTTTTATCCTTCCCGTCAGGAGGCAAAATTTTGAAGCTTGTAATTTTATTTGGGCCACAGGCAGTGGGAAAAATGACAGTGGGGCAGGAGCTTGCAAAACAAACAGGCTTTAAATTGTTTCACAACCATATGACAATTGACCTGGTGTCAAATTTTTTTGATTACGGCACCGTGGAAGGAAAGCGCCTTGTTTCGCTGTTCCGGCAGGAGATTTTTGAGGCTGTGGCAGAAAGCGATTTACCCGGTCTGATCTTTACCTATGTATGGGCATTTGATATGCGGGAGGATTGGGCATATATCGAAAGTCTGTATCAGCTGTTTCGCACACATGGAGCAGAAGTATACTTCGTTGAGCTTTCGGCAGAGTATGCTGTGCGCTTTGAGCGCAATAAAACACCGAACCGGCTTGCCAACAAGCCGACAAAACGCGACTTGGTGCGTTCAGAGGCAATCTTTTGCGCGGTGGAAAAGAAATATCGGCTTAACTCTATGGATGGTGAGGTCCCTTACCCGAATTATCTCCGTATCGATAATACGACGCTTGCGCCGGAAGCCGCGGCTGCAATGATATCGGATCATTTCGCCCTCTAAAGTGAATCTTTCTAAAACACACCTTCCGTGCGGCAACGCTTTGGAAGGGTGTTTTTGTGCTTTTAACAAAACCGGAATTATAGTATAATATAATTCGTATGGCGTTGTGAGGTGAACCTATGGCAACTAAAAAGAAAGCCACAAAACGAAATAAGCAGATTGAAGAACAGAACCGGAGGGAAGTGTCAGGGATCTGCCTGATTGCACTTGGCCTCTTTTTAGGGGCGAGCCTGTATTCTGATGCGGTGGGATTGGTCGGGAAAGCGATTAGCGCCTTTTTCTTTGGAATTTTTGGCCTTGGCGGATATGCTGTTCCGGCAGCAGTAGTGGCTTTTGGAGTGCTTTTAATTATTTTTTCTGAAAACGCAATGCGGCCTGCTGCAGTCTTTCTCGTTGTTTTGGGCACGCTTTCAATATTAACCTTGCTGCACATTCATGCACGGTCTGCAATTGAAGGCGTGCGTTTCCTTGAATACTATAAAGATGCCTATGAGTTCGGGACGCTTTATCGCCAGGGCGGCGGCATGCTTGGTGCTTTGCTGGCATATCCTTCGTTGTTGTTAATCGGTAAAGTTGGCGCTTATATCCTGTTTATCGCATGCATTCTTGTTACATTCCTGGTGCTGACAAAACTATCCATCAAGCATGCGGGGGAAAAGCTCGGCGCTACAATCAAGACCGGTGTGGATCACATGGCAGCACAACGCGAACAGCGTAAGGCCGAGCTTTATACTGAAGCTCTTGCGCAAAAGCCTGCGGCTAAACGCACGAAGGCTGCCGATGCTGTGCCTGATGAGCGGCCTGTGAAACGGCGGAACAAAGCTGTCCGGGAAGCTGAAGCGCTTACAATTGAGCGTGAAATGGAGCCTGCAGGAAATCCCAATGCTGTGCGCAACGCTGAAGGCGAGCTTGCATTTATGCCCACGAGCGGTGCGATTGAGCGAAAAAAGAAGAAGCCCGCTTCACCGCCACTGGATGAGCAGGGGGATTTTTCATTCCAGGGGTTGGACGAGCCACTGGAAGATGGAAGTTACTTTGCGCCAGAATACATTCCGCCGATTCCGGAGCAAGAGCGCGTTTCCCGCATTTCGGATCGTGCCCCTGCGGTTCCTGAAACTGAAACCATTTTGCCAACGGCGGAAAAGCCCGCAAAACCGCAGGAAAGCATAGCACAACCTGCCGAGGTAGAGAGCATTGAGTCCGCGGCGCCTGTAATTGAATATCAACGCCCGCCGTTCACGCTGCTGAACAGCCCGAACCCGCACTATGCGGCTGGGACGGAATCCCCGCAGGAAAAGGGGAAGCTCCTTGTGGAAACACTTGCAAGCTTCAACATCAGCGCACGCATCATCAATATCAGCGTTGGCCCTGTCATCACCCGCTTTGAACTGCAGCCGGCACAAGGAGTGCGCGTAAATCGCATCACAACCCTTTCGCAGGATATTGCGCTCGCACTTGCTGCCCCGCGCGTGCGCATTGAGGCGCCCATCCCGGGGAAGGCCGCAATCGGCATCGAAATCCCAAATAAGAATACGGCGCCGGTGCTGCTTCGTGAAATCGTGGAATCCAAAGAGTATATGGCCGCGAAATCCCCCATCGCATTCGCTCTCGGAAAGGACATTGCGGGCAAGGTGATGTTCGCAGATCTCGACCGCATGCCGCATCTGTTGATTGCGGGCTCCACGGGCTCCGGAAAAAGCGTCTGCATTAACGACATCATCATCAGCATGGTGTACAAATCTGCGCCGAATGACGTGCGGATGATCCTGATCGACCCCAAAGTGGTCGAAATGAAGGTGTTTTCAACCCTTCCGCATCTGCTCCTGCCCGTTGTCACGGATCCCAAGAAGGCAGCGGGCGCGCTGAAGTGGGCTGTGCTTGAGATGGAGCAGCGCTACCAGAAGATGGCGCAAAAGAACGCGCGCGGACTGGATCGCTATAACAGCCTTGTACCGGAGGAGGAAAAGCTTCCGCGCATCGTGATCGTGATTGACGAACTTGCAGACCTGATGATGGTTGCCGCGAAGGAGGTGGAGGAGTCTATCTGCCGCATAGCGCAGCTTGGCCGCGCTTCCGGCATCCATTTGATTGTTGCCACCCAGCGCCCTTCCACAGATATCATTACGGGCCTGATAAAAGCGAACATTCCTTCCCGGATCGCGTTCATGGTATCTTCCGCCGTGGATTCGCGCGTCATCATGGATGAAAGCGGTGCGGAAAAGCTGCTCGGCAAAGGCGACATGCTGTTCCATGCAAACGGCGCAAACAAACCCGTGCGCGCACAGGCGGCGTTTGTTTCGGATGAAGAGGTGGAACGTGTAATGGATTTCTTTAGCGAAACCCAGTCTGTACCGCCTGTGCAGGAAAGCGCGTTTGAGGAATTGACCACCGGCGCTGCCACCGGCGCGCAGGGCAATGGAAAGCAGGAGGACGAGCTTTTGCCAGAGGCTGTCAAGATCGTACTTGACAGCGGGCAAGCATCCATTTCAATGATTCAGCGCCGTTTGCGCGTAGGGTATGCACGGGCCGCGCGCTTGATTGACATCATGGAGCAGATGAAAATCGTAAGCGGTTTTGATGGCAGCAAACCGCGTAAGCTTTTGATTGACCACGCGGAATATAGCCGCATGTTTGGAACGGGAAATGAGACGGAGGGGCACGAAGAATGAGTACAGTCGGTGTTATTTCGCTTGGGTGTTCAAAAAACCGCGTGGATTCCGAGCGCATCCTCGGCTGCTTTGCGGATGCGGGGTTTACGATTACGCCGAATCCGGAAGAGGCGGAGGTGCTTCTTGTGAACACTTGTGGCTTTATAACTCCTGCAAAGGAAGAATCTATCAATACCACGCTTGAGATGGCGCAATATAAGCAAACCGGACGCTGTAAGCTGCTCGTGATGGCTGGCTGCCTGAGCCAGCGTTACCCCGGTGAGCTTGAAGCAGAAATGCCAGAGGTGGATCTCTTTTGGGGTGTGCGCGAGCCGGAACTGTTGGTACGGCGTGTGTGTACGATGCTGGGGCTTCCATCGAACTGCGCGATGCATGGAGGCCGGATTCTTACTACGCCTGCTTACAGTGCCTACCTGCGCATCGCGGATGGATGCGACAACCGGTGCACTTATTGCGCAATCCCGTTGATCCGCGGCGGAAGAAAGAGCGTGCCTATGGATGTGCTGCTGAGAGAAGCGCATTCTTTGGCGGAAAGCGGCGTAAAAGAACTTACATTGATCGCACAGGACACTTCTGCGTATGGAAGCGAGCTTTACGGCAAGCCTATGCTTGCCGAGCTTTTGCGGGCACTGTGTGGAGTCGATGGTTTCCAATGGATTCGCGTCCTCTATGCATATCCGAATACGGTAACGGAAGAACTGATTGACATCATGCTTTCCAACGATAAAATTGTAAAGTATATCGACATGCCCATTCAGCATATTGCGCCTGCATTGCTTACGCGCATGAACCGTCACGGTACGCGCGAACACATCGAGCACATGGTTGAATACATCCGCAGGGCTTCGGATGCATTTATTCTGCGTACAACGGTCATGTTGGGCTTTCCGGGCGAGGGGGAAGTTGAATTCGGGCAATTGGCTGAATTCTTGAAAAGCCATCCTTTCGACCGCGTCGGCGCATTTGCATTCTCTCCGGAGGATGGAACATCTGCGGCGCTGATGGACGGGCAAGTTGAGGAGCATGTGAAGCAGGAGCGCCTTGATGCAATCATGCGTGCACAGCGGCATATTTCTCTTGAATTGAACAGAAAACGTGTGGGCAAAACGGAAAACGTTCTGGTGGAACGTGTTTCAGGGGATATGGCATATGGCAGAAGCTATGCGGAAGCGCCTGACGTGGATGGCATGATTGCCGTTTCCGGCACAAAGAATGCCGGCCTCATACCCGGAAAGTTTGTAAAGGCTAAATTGACACATGCGGATGCATATGATCTGAAAGGAGAACTCCTGCAATGAACATCCCGAATAAACTCACGATCCTGCGCATTATTCTGGTCCCTGTATTCGTGGCGTGTTTTTACTTACCTGTGGAAGGAGCGATGTATATTGCCGCCGCCGTGTTTGTTGTAGCATATTTCACGGACATGCTCGATGGGTACATCGCACGCAAGTATAATCTCATCACCGATTTTGGCAAACTGATGGACCCCATGGCGGACAAGCTTTTGACTGCAGCGGCGATGATTATGCTGACGGCATATGGCCTCTGCTCTCCAATTGCCACATTCCTGACCATTGGCCGCGAGCTTGTCATCAGTGCATTTCGCCTCGTTTCTGCTACGCAGGGCGTTGTGATTGCAGCGGGGAAGATCGGAAAACTTAAGACTTTAACACAATTTATCGGCATTGTGCTCATCCTTTTGGGCAATCCGCTGTTCAATAGAATTGGTGTGCCGTTTGATCAGATTGTAATTTGGATTTCCGTGGTATTGGCAATGTGGTCCTGCACAGACTATATCGTAAAAAACCTCAAGGCTCTGAAATTTGATTAACTCAGAAAGGCGAAATCATGACGGCTGAGATCCTTTCCGTCGGCACAGAGCTGCTGATGGGCAATATTTTGAATACAAACGCGCAATATATTTCCCAAAAGTTGTGTGACCTTGGAATTAACTGCTACTTTCAAACTACGGTCGGGGATAATCACGATCGCCTTGTCGCTGCGGTAGGCCTTGCGCTTTCCCGGGCGGATCTGCTGATCCTGACAGGGGGACTCGGGCCCACCGCAGACGACCTTACCAAAGAAACGATTGCAGATGCATTTGGTCGGGACCTTGTACTTGATCCGGCTTCTGAGGCGCATATCCGCGCACGCTTTGCCCGCATGGGACGCGAGATGACGCCGAATAACATGAAGCAGGCTATGTTCCCGCGCGGCTGTATCATCCTGCCGAACCCAAACGGCACGGCGCCCGGCTGCATCGTAGAGGCAGGGGAGAAGGCTGCAATTTTGCTTCCCGGACCGCCCAAAGAAATGGCGCCGATGTTTGACGCTTCCGTAATGCCATATCTTGAGAAGCGCAGCGGGTATATGCTTCTGTCCCACGTTGTGCGTGTCTTCGGCATGGGAGAATCCGAAGCGGAATACCGCCTCTTACCATTGATGGAACGGCAAACAAACCCAACGGTTGCGCCCTATGCGCTTGCCGGAGAAATGAAGCTGCGCGTCACGGCACGCTGCAAAGATGCAGCCGAAGGCGAACTGATGGTGACCCCTTTGCTTGCAGAAATCAAGGAAACGCTTGGCAGTGTAGTCTATTCAACAAACGATCAGGAACTCCACGAGGTCTGTGCCGCGCTGCTCCGAGAGCATGGAATGACGCTTGCCGCAGCGGAAAGCTGCACAGGCGGTATGATCGCTTCAAAACTCATTTCCGTTCCGGGGATATCGGAGTATTTTTTGGAGGGAGCGGTTACCTATTCAAATGAGGCAAAGATGCGCCGTCTCGGCGTAAAACGGGAAACGCTTGAAGCGCATACTGCCGTAAGCGAAGCGGTTGCCCGCGAAATGGCAGAGGGGATTCGCGCAACCTCCGGAGCTTCACTGGGCCTTGCGACGACCGGAATCGCAGGACCGGACGGCGGGACGGCGGAGCGCCCTGTCGGTCTTGTGTATGTCGCGCTTGCCGGCGCAAAGGGGACAGCTGTGCGGGAACTGCATTTGAGCGGAAACCGGGAACGGATCCGCAACGCGGCGAGTCTTAATGCACTCGACCTGCTCCGGCGTTATTTATGCGGAAGCTTAACAAATTGCTGATGCAAAAAAAGCGAACATATGTTAGAATTATTCCAGCACTCTGATTATTAAAAACTCTGATTATTAAAAAAGGATGGTACCGTCCGCTATGGCAATGGAAAAAGAAAAAGCATTGGAGATGGCATTAAGCCAAATCGAAAAACAATTTGGTAAGGGCGCGGTGATGAAGCTGGGCGATGCAGCTGCAAAGATCAGCGTTTCCACGATCCCTTCCGGTTGCCTGGAGCTGGATTTTGCCCTTGGCGTGGGCGGCATCCCGCGCGGTAGGATTATTGAGATCTATGGCCCGGAATCTTCCGGTAAAACGACAATTGCGCTGCATGTAATCGCCGAATCCCAGAAGCTTGGCGGAACGGCTGCGTTCATTGATGCGGAACATGCGCTTGACCCCGTATACGCAGAGAATCTGGGCGTAGATGTGGATGAGCTTTATGTATCCCAACCGGATACTGGAGAACAGGCGCTTGAAATCTGCGAGGCGTTGGTGCGCAGCGGGGCGATGGATGTTGTTGTCATCGACTCTGTGGCAGCATTGGTGCCAAAGGCGGAAATTGAGGGCGATATGGGGGATTCGCATGTCGGCTTGCAGGCGCGTCTTATGTCCCAGGCGCTGCGCAAGCTTGCGGGTGTCATCAGCAAATCCAACACGATCGTCATTTTTATCAACCAACTCCGCGAAAAAGTTGGCCTAATGTTCGGTAATCCGGAAACCACCACAGGCGGTAAAGCGCTTAAGTTTTATGCTTCCATTCGGCTTGACGTGCGGCGGATTGATTCCATCAAAAACGGCAACGATGTAGTCGGCAACAGGACGCGGATTAAGGTTGTAAAAAATAAAGTTGCTCCGCCGTTTAAAACCGCTGAATTTGACATTATTTACGGCGAAGGCATCTCGCATGAGGGATCTGTGCTGGATATGGCCGTAAACCACAAAATCATCAACAAGACTGGGGCTTGGTATTCCTATGGGGACATGCGCATGGCGCAGGGGCGCGACAATGCACGCCTGTTTTTGAAGGACAATCAGGAGCTGTGCAACGAAATTGAGCATAAGCTCCGTGCAGAACTTGCTGCAGCCGCTGCAAAGCCGGAGGCGCATCCGGAAGCGGAAAAATAGCCCCCCTCCCGTGACCGCTGAAAACAGCGTAAAAAATATCTTAAGCATGTCAAGGATACAGCCTCCCGTATCCTTGTAGGTTTGTCAAACATGTTGGACGGTATAGCAACGAAGGAAAAGGTTGGGAGAGCAATACTGTAAAGGGCGCATAGGACGGTTATTGGAGGCTCTTCGATGCACAGCGAGCTGAGCATCGAAGTCGGCAAGCGAGTAGAAACGATGGGAGTCGTAGAAGCGACGCTGATCCTCACGGTGGCTGCGCTCTACTTTGCCATTGT
>DCKB01000044.1 GCA_002320595.1 Christensenella sp. UBA1685 | reverse complement strand
CGCGGCTTTCCTCCGTGGAGAACAGATCATCGAGCGAGGTCAGCTTCATGCTTCTCACGTTGCTTGCCACCGCTCATCACCTCCTTTGTCAAAGCCTCGTATGCCGCCGCCGCTTTGCCGTGGGCGTCGTGGGTATAGATGCTCTTGCCCTCGGCGCTGGTTTCCGCTGCTTTGATGGCAAGGGGTATCTCCGTCTTGAATATGCGAAGCTTATCTCCGTAACTATCACGAAGCAAAGACGAAATCTCCTTTGCAAAGTTCGTGCGGTTATCCACCATTGTGAGCAAAGCGCCCTCGATTTTGAGGTTGGGATTGATGTTCTTTTTGACGCGGTTGATGGTCTGTAAAAGCTGGCTCATTCCCTTTGCGGGGAGATAGTGGCTTTGCACAGGAATGATTACACTGTCAGCTGCCGCAAGCGCATTGACCGTAACCATACCCAAGCTTGGCATACAGTCAATGAGAACATAATCGTACTTGTCCTTGACCTCATTCAGATAGTTCCGCAATACGATTTCTCGGCTCATTATATTTACAAGCGATACCTCCATAGCGGAGAGTTCGATATTTGCGGGCATGAGGTCAACGCCCTCCGCATGGTGCAAGATCCCTTCATCCGGCACGATAGGCTCCTCCATGATAACCTTGCTCATAATGGTAGCAAGGGAAACAGGAAGCTTATCCGGCTCGTTCCAGCCGAGGGAATCCGTCAGGTTGCCCTGTGCGTCTGCGTCTATGAGCAGCACCTTCTTTCCCTGCCGTGCAAGCCCGATACCGAGATTAACGGCCGTAGTCGTTTTGCCCACACCACCCTTCTGGTTGGCGAGGGCGATTACTTTGGTCATGTGGTTGTCCTCCTTTTTTGATTCCATGTAAAACAAAATCCGCCTGCTAGTACATAACAGGCGGCAAGTTTGATAGCACCCTTTATTCTATGTTGTTTTTATGACTACCATCAGGTTTCGATCTAACGTATGTTGTGCCATTTGGGTTTGTTACTGTGATGTAACCGGCATAGTTGGGATTTCCCTTGTTGATTTGAGTAATCACATGATCTAAGTCAATATGCCGATTCGTTTCAGTGTTGACAAATTCCACATTCAAACCGGTATCAGTTTCTTTCGCCCTTTTGAGCTTCATTTTCTTCTCCTTTCAATCATTTTAATAAGCGAAGATTAAGCCTATGTTCAGGCACCTTATCTTCATAGAAAAGCATTCCTTTAGGCAATCCAAGCAAACTTTCTATCTCGCAACTGGTTAGACTCAGCGAGCAATCAATTGATAAGCCTTGGACAAACTCTTTTGCAGTAAAAACACCTTGATCTAAGAGTATATTTACAGCTGTATAAAAAAGCGTCGGTTCTGCAGTAGTTAGAATATCATCTAAGGGTTCAAATTTCTTAATACCACGCTTCTGCATTAGACGCATCATTTGTTGGTATGAAAATTGTGAAATTGCACCTAAATTATATGCACGTCGAATCATTGCGGATATAGATACTCTCCACTTTTTCTTAAGTTCACAGTAGTAATCGATGTTATTCCCATAAATTCCCAAATCTTTTAAAAACGCATCTCTAGGTAATAAGAATGCGCCTGCAAACGCATGGGCCTGATGTTCAATATCTTTAAACTCTTCTTTGCTCAATGCATCAACATCTTCGCTCCACTCGTGTAGCAGTATGTGTCCTAATTCGTGTGCAATATCAAAATGGATTCTTGCTGCAGTTGTTTTATTGTCAGAGTAGCCAATTATATACTTACTATCCCCATCAATATCAATGAGTTGACTAAACGCATCAACGCAATTTGATTCTGCTTTAAAGCTTGAAACAAATATCCCGTTTTCCTCAACCAAATATATTATGTTCTCTATTGGTTTTTCTCCAATTTCCCATTCTGAACGGAGAAGCATTGCTGCTTCTTCGGGATCATTTCCTGTATATCTGGGCAGCTTTGTCCCAGGAAAATCAATATACTCTGAGATAAACGAGAATACTTGAGCAATAAGATTAATTCGCTCAATTTGCTCACTTCTGTATTTTTTGCTCGTCGTTAGTAGGGATCTGAAATATGTCGACCCCATTTTTACAGACACACAATTTGGTTGCAAGAAAAACTCAATCGGAAAACCAAGTTCTTTTCCCATATTTTGAATAACGGAGTATTCTGGAGTGCTAATCTTATTATTCTCATACATAGATACGGTCTGACGCTGCAAGCTAAGTTTCTCTGCCAGTTCCGCAACAGTATATCCCCTATAAATTCTGGCAGCCTTTAATCTATCACCATTGAATTTTTTGTTTTCCATTTTTTATGATTTCCTTCCCGACTATTCAATCGAGATTTTTATTTTCCTCTTCTTCTTGATGGATAGCAATCGATGATTTCCGGTCAATCCTACTCTTAGCCTTCTCCTTAAGCTTAAGTTTTGGCTTGTAAGCCTGAGATTTTTCCATGTCATCTTCAACAGTGTCTACAATTGCACTAGAGATGTCAGGTATAAACTCATCCCAATTAATGCTATCCACAATTTCAAACATACCATTAATCGCACAACAACGTAAAGTTAGCAATTGATTGTCGACAGCATGAAAAAGTATTAATGCATGGCGTTCGATAATGTTTGCAGGTATTCCAAGATCGTCTGTAATTCTAGCAATAGCCACTTTAACCAAATCTGAATCATCATTATTATTATCTTGAAATACATCAAGGCGCACTTGTAAACTTGGCAGGTCATTATTGAATGCCTTGGACAAAGCAAATAAGTAATGTCTCTTCTGTTTAGCCAAATTGCGATGGCACAGCAATGAGAAGTTCTTTTCACGCATACAGCAGAACAAGATGCTCGTTTGTTTATCAAACACCGGAAGTATTTTCCACGCGCCACGTCTTGATGGTTTAGCTACGACACAAGCGGGATCCAATGAATTCGCGAGGTCGGTATGCAAAATATCCCAAATGCGACCTGGATTACCGTTTTGAGTTATTAAACCTTTGCTCAAGACATCTTCATTAATTCCATCTCCAACGGCATTTGATATGCTGTTAGCAAATGCTTGTGCTATAACAGAAGAAATTTCAGGTAAATATTGTCCCATGCTAGCTCCTAGCTATTTTAGTATATACGGAGACCGTATATCCATTTACATATTAGGACTTTTTTTGTAAAACGTCAAGTGCTAATCAATATTTTTCCATAATGGTTATATTATGCGTCGTGTTTTTCTTTTAATTGTCGCTTTTGACTGCATTTCATTCCGCTTTCAATAACGTTTGCCAATGCTGTGCTAGTGCTGGCTAATAGATTATATTGTCTGCATCTATACAAGAGGAGAACTCGCTGTGTTTGTAGTCACAGGCGCTTAATCATACTAATCGTCTTCCATATCCACTCTAACGCACCGTCAAAGCGATACCCCTTGAAGCCCGCTTCATTTAAAATAGCAGCCACTTCATCCTTTGTAACCGAAAGGTCGATCAAGTCCTTGAAATTGCCGTTGTACCTCGTTATCTCCTGTACATAATCCCAATATGTCCCGGAATATCCAAAGGTCGTGGCATATCCGGCAACGTCGCTCACCGCATTTTGCACCATATCCTCAGTATCCTCATAGAACAAGCTCCGCCCATTATCGTACAGTGGATAAAAGCTTTCCTCTTTTCCGCTGATCTTAACTGCAATGTTGGATAAATGGCGGTCGTCCTGCCGCGTGATGAAGTCAAGGAATATCATTTGGGCGATATCGTCCCTATACTGTGGGCGTACATTTATCAAATTCTGATACTCGTTATCTCCGCGCCTACCGTTAAAGAAGCGACGGAAATGAACGACGTACTCCTTTGAGAAGTCGTAGAGGAAAACCGAAAACACGGTATTTTTATCTGCACGAACAGCGGGACAGCAAGGAACGCCTAAGCGTTTTGCGAGAAGATAAACGGCAATCTCCGATTCCACATCTGTGACAAGCGGGTTGATGCGCTGCTTATAGATACCGTATCTGCCATCCATAACGCCGTAGCGTTTGATGTTATAGCCCTCCGGCGTATCTAGGCTGTCGCCCTGCAAGTCGATCTTTTGATGAAAGACGGAAGCGAACACAGCGGTCATTGTCGATGAGAGCGTGTCGCTCTTTTTATTTGCGATCCATAGCAGGTCTTTGGGGTGAATGCCATGCGTGATTTCCGCAATTTGTTGAACGTCATAATGGGAAAGTCCACAACGGAACAGGATTCTTTCAATATCCCTGCGGTCACGGCTGACAACACGCTCTGAAAGGAACTCCGTAAACTGCTCCGCAGACCAGTAGGTCGTACCGTGCGTATAAAGCGATACGACATTGTTAAAATTAGGTGCAGTAAAGTTGACCTCATTTGACGGATTGATTGTTCCAATCACGGTATCATCCCATTTGAGGTATCGAAGTTCGTAATTCTCTTTTGCGGCGCGACCATCAGTGGGCTTTTTTGCGTCTGCGGGAATACGGTAGGATTTGCCTATCTTTTCGGCTCCCTCTACCTTTCCTTCCGGGCAGAGAATCCGCACTCTCCTATCGGATATGCCCCAAAGCTTTGCCGCCTCCTGTGCCGTCATATATTCCATGTCGATTCTCACCTTCAGTTTTATAAGTACAGTATAGCAGAATTCGGAATAATGTAAACAACGATTATTCCGAATCATGAGCGCAACTTAATCAGATAAGTCAAAAACCTGTATATATACAAAACGAGCATCCGCATAGCAGATACTCGCTGATTTTGCTAATTTCAATACGAACGATGGTCCTCTAACGCAGACTGTATAAGGCGTATTTTGCTAATGGCTTGCTAATTTGAGTTTTCAAAACCACCCGAAATCAGCAATATTGCGTGATACTGTGCGAAAAGTGTTTCCTTAAAAAACGCCGTAATATAGGGATTTTTCGGACTTCGTAATATTATGCATAACGCCGCAAAACAGGCGCACCACAGCTCCTAAGCGGTAGGACTATCCGCCGTTTTTGTCCAAAGGTGCCGCATTTGTCCTTTCTCTCTGCAAACAAATCTGCACGCAGTATTAGCGATCCTCGCTGTACCAATCCTCGTTCATCAGCATGGCTGTCTTTCTGCGTTCGTCATCGAGCATTTCGGCGCAGACCTCCAAAACCATATTTGCTTGCGTATGTCCGGTGTCGCCCTGCACCGCCTTGATGTTGCCGTTAGTCAGCTTGAGCTTATATGTCACGCTGGAATGGCGAAGGCTGTGAAAAGTGACTTTTTGAAGCTCTGCTTTGTCTATCAAAATGCGAAATCGCTTCCGCAGGCACTCCGGCTGAAGCGGTTTCCCGTTTTGCAAATGAAAGACCGGGGCATCGGGTTCGCACTTAATTTAGCTTTTGTAATCCAGTAATTGTGCTGCGAACTGATCCGGCAGAAATACCGTGCGAATGCTTGATTCCGTTTTCGGCGCTTTGCTCACAAGCACCGTCGGGCTGTCGTCACAACCGCATGACAGCATCTCAACGATGCCTTTTGTTCCGATAAACGTCAGCGCGTTTCGACTGATGCGATGCATTGCTTTGCTGATATGCACCGTATTCTTCTCGAAATCGACGTCCGACCATTTCAACGCAAGCAGCTCGCCCATGTGCAGCGAACATGCGAACGCAAACTGAATTGCAAGCGAAAGCATGACGTCATCCCCGCAGGCAAACACAGCTTTCCTTACTTGTGATGCATTCCATACCGACATTCGCTTTCGTTGTTCCTTTGGTATGGCGATATTGTCAAGCGGACTGTGTTCCAGAACGCCCCACACTACCGCTTGACTAAACGCTCATTTGAGCAGCTTATGTAGATCCCGCAAAGTGCTTTTGCAGACTGGCGGATACGATTTTCTGCCCTTCGCCAATCTTTGGTACAATGCCGCGATGTGCAGCCCCGTCAGTTCCCTTATATGCATCGTTCCGAGCAACGGGCAGATGAACCGCCGCTTGAGCGACGCGTAGTTATCCGCCGTGCTGTATGTCCAGTGCACCGTTCCGTAAAGCGTGATAAACTGCTCCATCAACATTAACCGTGATGATGGACATGGGCAGCTCCGGCAATAGGAACGGTTTTTCAACTTCATGTTTTCTTCTGCGCGCCTGTTCTTCTGTTTTGTAGGATTCCCACTTTTGCTTGCGCACGCCGTTGTCATCAGTACGATAGTAGATGACGACGTAGCTGCTGTTTCGTTTGCAAATCGACGCCATATTTCGCTCCTCAGTTTATATTTGCCGCGAAAGATATGCAGCGGCATACGAACATCATAATGGACGGTATCTTTTTATTCCGATAAACGTATTATCCCTTGCTATTATTCCGATAATATGATATGGTGAACTTGAGCAGAAAGAGAGGATATGGTGCTTTTGGACTATTTGAAGGTAAAACAAGTTGCGGAACAATGGGGCATCTCCGACCGCCGCGTCCGCGTACTCTGTGAACAAGGGAAAATCGAGGGCGTCATACGGCAGGGACGCGCCTATCTGATTCCCGCGGGTGCGGTCAAGCCGGTGGATGGACGCACTCTGCGCGGCATGAACATCGAGTCTGAATATGGAGATTTGTTTTCCCGCATCGACGCTCTGAAAGTGGAGCTAGACAAGCGCCGTCCGCTGACGCAGGGAGAATTGCAGCGTTTGCGCGATGAATTTCTTGTGGAGTATACCTACAACTCCAACGCGATAGAAGGAAATACTCTGACGCTCAAAGAGACAGCGATGGTGCTGGAGGGCATCACCATCGACCAAAAACCGCTGAAAGATCATCTGGAAGCCGTGGGACACAGGGATGCGTTCTGCTATATTGAGCAGCTCATTCGGGATAAGGTTCCCTTTTCCGAGCGGATCATCAAGGAGATCCATTCCCTTGTGCTGATGGACAGGCCGGAAGACAAGGGCGTATACCGACGCATTCCCGTGCGCATCATGGGCGCGTACCACGAACCGCCGCAACCGTATCTTGTCGCACCGCAGATGGAGCAGCTTGTGGCAGAATTTGCAAACACAAAGCTGCACCCCATCGAAGCAGCGGCATTGTTCCACCTCAAGTTCGAGGGCATCCATCCATTCATCGACGGCAACGGACGCACCGGACGGCTGATATTAAATTTCACCCTGATGCAGCATGGTTACCCGCCCATCAACGTGAAGTTTGCGGATAGAAAAAGATATTATGAGGCGTTTGACAGCTATTATCGGGATGGGGATGCCGGGGCGATGGTTGCACTTGTCGCTGCATCGGTTATAGAGCAGCTCAACATATATCTATGCTAGTGTGTTGTTAAGATACGCGTTTGTACTGTTATATTATTGCACAGATGATGTAAAGAATAAGATACGAGAAAGCCTTTCATCAGAAAGCAAACGCCGATTAAATGTTTTTAATCAAAACGTGGCTGCCCATTTTAAAGATGATTAATAACCTTTTTCCACTGTACTATTTTATACCTCCACAGGTCTCCTCGACCTCATTCCGCCCACTGGGCGGCATTTTTCATTCTGTTTCGCATTCCGCTATCAACCACCCACATGGTGAGTGCCTGTTTGCCGCATGCATGGCAGCGTTTGAAGCTATGATCCAAGTTAAAAGCGACGCGGGGAAGATAGCCAAAGTCTTCCAGCAAGGTGAACAATGGGAAAAAGATGGCCATTGGCGGCAGCATGACGGAAACGACCCAGGCAAGCACGCGGTACATGCCGAGTACGAGCGCATCGTGCAGCCAGCTTGGCGCGCCAAGCCGCTGGAACAGGAGCGATAGCTGATCCTGCAGGGCAAACAGCCATTTGGAAAGAAGCGCGGAAGGATAGTTGGCTCCCGCCAACGTGATGAAAAAAACCAGTGAGAGCAAAAGCAGCATCACGGGGATGCCGGTCAGCCGGCCGGTCAGCAGGCGGTCGGCGCGGAAACGCCGCGCATCGGCTGCTGGGTTTCCATGCGTTACACAGACGCCGCAAATGCGTTCCGCTTCCTGGAAAATTTCTTCCGTGCGCTGAACAGGGTCATCGCAAAGCGGTTGTGCCGCCTGCACATGAGGCAGGCACGCGGTACGCTGTACGGCATCCATGAGCTCGGAAAGCCCCCTGCCGCTGCGTGCGCTCGCACCCACCACGGGCATGCCCAAATGTTTGGAGAGCCCTGCAATATCGATCTGAATTTGTTTCTTTTGCGCTTCATCCATCAGGTTCACGCAAAGGACTGCGTGTTCTGTAACGGCCCGCGTTTGCAATGCAAGGTTCAGATTACGTTCGAGACAAGTCGCATCGCACACGATGACAGTTACATCCGCTTCGCCGCTTAGAATAAAGTCACGCGTGATTTCCTCCTCCTGTGAATGGGCACACAACGAATATGTGCCGGGCAGGTCCACGATTACAAAACCATGCCCGCCATGCTCACAATACCCCTGAGCGCTGCCAACGGTTTTGCCGGGCCAATTTCCGGTGTGTTGGCGCAAGCCGGTCAGTGCATTGAAAACGGTGCTCTTGCCCACATTTGGGTTTCCTGCAAGCGCAACAACAAAATCGCTTTCACTGCGTTTCACAATCGCTTCACCCAGCGCGTTTGCGCGCGTACCCATTGTGTCCGCCGTCATTCCCATATGCTGTCCTCCAGGAGGCGCACGCGCGCGGCATCCTCACGCCGGAGGGCAATGACCGCGCCGCGCACAAGGTATGCGCGCGGTTCTCCGGAGGGCGCAGCATACAGGCATTGCACGCGCGTGCCTTCTGTAAAACCAATGTCCAAAAGCCTGCGTCCCATGGGGCCGGGCGCATCCATCTGCGCCACATCCGCAGAGCGGCCGGCAGGCAAGTCCGAAAGCATGTATTCAGGCAACATATCCGTATCCTCCGCAACGCAATGAAATGAATGCATACGCATCGTTGGGCGCAATGCGGCCTTGGATCAACAATGCATATATGACACAATATGCGCAGCCTTAGGGAGCGGTGCAGCAAAAAAGCTTCCACTTGCGGAAAGGGAAGCTTAAAGGGAAATCTATATCAGTGTTGTGCAAAATGCAAAGGGAAGCAAAACAGGAGGACGTTATTCAATGCCGTTTGCCTTAAAATAAGCCTTTGCCTTTTCAATGCAATTCCTTGCATGGCCGGCCACGCCATATTTGCTGATGTTTTCAAGGTTGGGAAGCTCAATGGAAAGCGGAATATTCGGCAGCGCCTTCACCATGCCCGCGATGTCCATTACGCCATCACCCGTATAAAGGCGGCATTCGCGCGCGGTGAAAAGCATCAGATCGTCTTTGATGTTGTCAAGCACCGGGTCGCCATCAGGGCCTGCCGGGCCATCGCAGAGATGGATAAAGTTAAAGTACTTGGGGTTGGTTCGCGCAAGCTCTTCAGCCGTAACGCCGGCGCGGCCAGCATGCAGCGTATCCACCATAATATATACATTGTCGCGCGCAAGCGCATCAATGAGCGTGATGGCTTCCTGCAGGTTGCGAACGCCTGCCCAGGGAAGGAACTCTATGTTGTATCGGAGGCCGTATTGTTTGGCCATATCCGCAACGCGCGCTGCGGTTTCAGTGTACCAGGCTCTGTCGCGTGTCCAAATGCTGCCGAGCACATCCGTTGCGCCAAGCTCCGCCGCCTTCTCAAAAGCGGATTCATATTCCGAAACATCGAGATCCGGGCGGATGCGCGCAAGCTCAATATCCATCAGCGGCATATCATATTCTTTGAGCGCGGCCCTTGTTGCGGCAAAAAGCGCGGGATCCTTATCAAGCAGGAATTCCGGTTCACCCGGCAAATGCATGGAAATAGTGCGCAGGCTTACGGAGTCATAACCGCATTCTTTCGCAATCCTGATTTGGTCCATTGGATTTGTGCCGGGGATAGTAAGGTATGCAAGTGAAAACTTACGCATAGATAGGTTGTCTCCTTTGTAATAAAATATATGAAAAGAGGCATAAACAGCAGCGTGGTGATCCGACGCAAACGGAACCATCGCGCTTTTGCATATTGCTCTATTCTTCGGGAAGTCTGGGAATTTTCCCCAGATTCAATTGCGCTGAACAGTTTATAATTACGCTCACAGCGATAATCACGGTGCCGATATAAAACGTAGGCCTGAACTGTTCGTTCAGCAACAGCGCGCCAAGGATTGCTGAAAACATGGCTTGAAGGGGATAAAAAAGGGAACACACGCTTGCCTCCAGCAGGGAGAGCGCCTTTGTCCAAAAATATCCGGCTACACCCGTGCCGAAGATGCCCATATACAACACCGCGAGGCCGGAGCCCAAGCTGCATTGAAATCCGCCGTTTAAGGCAATATCGGCCACAGCAGAAGGGATATAGAACAGCAGGCTTATAATGATGCCATAAAGCGTCACTGTCATGGCGCCATATTTTGTGGTAAGCTTTCGCATGCTTACGGAAGCAAGCCCCCACAGAACGATTGCAAGCAACGAGAGCAAAACGCCCGCGATTTCACCGCTGCCGCTTGCCCCGCTGCTGATGACAAGCGCGCCGAGAACAGAAAGAAGAATGCAGAGGATCTTCCTCATGCCGATGCGCTCATGCAGGAAGATTGCAGCGAAGATGCTGATGCTCACCGGGTTAAGGGAGTTGATCAGCGCGGCTGTTGACGCACCGGCAAGCTGCACGCCGAAAATGTTTACAACCGTCATCAGGTAGTAACCGAGGCCGCCGATAATGAACAGATACTTCCAGTCTGCCCTGTCGATCTTCACGCGAAGGTGAGAACGTTTGAGCGGAACCATTACCGCAAATGCGACAATATACCGCCCCGCCGCGATTGTAACCGGCTGCATTGTTTCCATGGCATACTTGCTTGCCACATAAATGCTGCCCCAAATGAAGAAAGTTGCAAGCAGCAACAAATAGGCCTGCCCTTTCCCTTGCAGGATGTTTCCTTTCATCCGAATCTCCTCATCTGTTCAGCATCAGAAGCACTGCTCGTAGACGTGCAGCATCTGCTGCAATGCCTTCTCGAGAGTGGCGCGGGGACAGGCAATATTCATGCGCACAAACTGTTCTCCTTCGGCCCCAAAGCCTTCCCCTTTGCTGATGCCAACGAGGCACCGGTTGATGAAGAAATCGTAAAGCGCATCCTTATCAAGCCCGAGCGCTGTGCAATCCAACCACATAAGGAACGTGGCTTCGGGACGCACCAAGCGGATTTTGGGCATATGGGCGCGCAGATACGCATCCAGATAGGTTACATTTCCCTCGAGATAGGGAAGCAGCTGTTCCAGATATTCGTCACACTGCGTATAGGCGGTAACATAGGCCGGCAAAGAAAACAGGCATTCCTGCACGCTGTTGTTGCAGAGCAGCTGATATTCAAAGCGCTTACGGATGGCGGGGTTGGGGATAACCGCGCACGAACCGCGGAGCCCCGCGATGTTAAACGTTTTTGTTGGGGCGTAGCACAGAACCGTGTTATCCTCTAGAGCCTTGTTGCCAATCGCAGCAGGCGTATGCCGGTTGCCAAAAAGCATGAGATCGGAATGAATCTCATCGCTGATGAGAAGCACGTTGTTCTCGGCGCAGATTCTTGCAACCCGGTCCACTTCATCCTTGCTCCAACAGCGCCCGACGGGATTATGCGGATTGCAGAAAACCATCAGCTTTGCCTCAGGCCTTGCAGCCCGCTGTGCAAGGTCTTCAAAATCGATCGTATACCGGCCGTTTTCATAGCGCAGCGCATTGTTGGAGAGCGTTCGCTTATGGTCTCTGATCGCATGGATAAAAGGATGGTAGACCGGCTGCTGGATAATGATTTCATCCCCGGGCTCCGTGAACGCCTGAATCATCGTGTAAATGATTGGAACGACGCCGGTGGTAAAGACCATCCATTCCTCTTGCAGTTCAACGTGGTGCTGTTTTAGGATCCACCTTTTGGTGGCGGAACGGAACGCATCCGTTCGGTAGGGGTAGCCAAAAATTCCGTGGCGAACCCGTTCTTCCAGCATGCGGCGGATGGGATCGGGCGCAACAAAATCGCCATCGGCGACCCACATCGGGATTGCATCCGCGTTGCCTACGCGCGCTTTTACGTTGTCCCACTTGGATGAGTTGGTGTTTTTTCTGCAAATTACCTGATCAAAATCATAATGCATAGCTTTTGTTCTCCTTTGCTGCCGGGCAGTATTCGGACAGATAGTCTTGCGCAACCTGTGCATACGCTGCCGCACCACGGTGCAAGATGCTGTCGTCAAACGTAACGCGGGGATTATGCCCGGGGTAATGCGCGTTCTCGGGGGAACGGCTTAACAGCTCAAACATCACGGCCGGCATTCTTTGCCCAAAGAGCGCGAAATCCTCGCTGACCATGTTTCGCTTTTCCTCTAATGGCCCGACGCCCCGCCCCGCGGCCCTTTCAAGATATTCCTGTGCTTTTCGGGCAAGTTTGGGGTCGTTAAACAGGCTGGGGACGCTCGCTTCAAAAACCAGCTCCGCATCAACCCGGTGCGCCTTGCCGATGAAGGCAACGGTTTCCCGCATGCGCGTGTGGAGCTCTCTGCGCTCCTGCTCGTCCATCATGCGCAGCGTTCCTTTAAACCAACAACTGTTGGGAATGATGTTGTGCGTTTCCCCGCAATGAAATGCACACACCGATAAAGCGCCCGCCGTTCGGGGATCCTTTTCGTTGTTCATCATAGCGATGAAGGCCTGCGCGATTTCCATCGCAGGGTAGAGCGGGTTGCGGCCTTGGTTCGGCGTTGAACCATGTGCGGATTTGCCGGTTACCGTGACTGCAAAAACATCGCTTGAGGACATATAGCCGCCCTCCGGGCAGACGAACGTTCCGCTCTCGTGCGTATCCGTGGGAAAAATGTGCAGCGCAAAAGCAAAGTCCGGTTCCGTGGGCAGCTCTTGAAGAAGCGCTTCCGCTCCGCGCATAATTTCTTCCGCTGGCTGAAAGCATATAAGGACTTTGCCCTGAAGCTCCGCCTCATGCTGCTTCAGCATCGCCGCAGCGCCCAACAGCATTGCCATGTGCGTATCATGGCCGCAGGCATGCATCATACCCGGATGCTCTGAGGCGAATGGAACGCCGCTGCACTCCGTGAGCGGCAGCGCATCCATGTCTGCGCGGAGCAGGATGCAGGGCTTTTCCCTTCCGCCGAGCTCCGCTAAGACCCCGCCGCATTTCAGCTGCCTTGGCGTAAGGCCGATTTCGCGGAGCGCTTCGCACAGATGCGCTTGCGTTTTTGGGAGTTCAAAGCCTAGCTCGGGGTGGCGGTGAAAAAAGTGGCGCTGTGCTATAATCCATGCGGCATGGCGCTGCGCTTCTTCAAAGTAGTTCATCATTTTTGCAGCATGACCTCAAGGATCAAATCGTTTGTTTCGCGCATGCCGTCCCTTGCGACGGTGCATACGCTGCTGATGGAGCGTTCAACGCCTTTTTTAACAATGCCGTCTCCGCCATAGAACTGCTGGCCGCTTGCATACATGGTGTATCCCATGATGCCGGCGTCCACCGCTGCCGATATTTTGGCGGCGCAGGAAGATTTCGCTCCATCGCAAAGCATTCCGGAAAGGATTGCAAGGGCATTTACAATGGTATGGCAGATTACATCGTAATCCGCTCCCTGAAGGTAGGCAATGCCGCACCCTGCGCCAACGCCTGCGCAAACCGCTCCGCAAAACGCGGAAACGCTGCCGATTCCCGTTTTTTGATGGATGGTGACAAGATCAGAAAGCACCAGAGCCCTGTAGAGCTGCTCATGGGTGCTGCCGAGATGCTCGGCGTAGACGAGCACCGGCATGGTGGCGGTTATGCCCTGATTTCCGCTGCCGGAAAGGATGACGGCCGGCAATTCGCAGCCGTTCATGCGCGCATCGCTGCCTGCGGCAGCCGCAGCGCGCGCCAGCATGCGGACGTCGCCGTTGCTCTGCTGCTGTGTAATGCGCCCGATTTGTGCCCCCCAACGGTTGGCGAGGCCTTCTTTGGCAAGCGCGCTGTTGTATTCAATTTGGCGGGAGATCGCATCTGAAACATCTTCGAGCGCAATGGAATTCACATAGTCCCAAATGCCCTCAACCGATAAAACGCTCCTGCCGGCAGAAGCGCTCTGCGCGCTTGCATCCTCCGTTTTGTCCAAAAGCACGCATTCATCCTTTTCAATCCGGATGATGTTTGTGTGATGGTGGGAGATGGCCAGCCGCGCAGTGTGGCCTTTGCCCCAAACCGTGATGTCAATATAAAACATGATCCCGTTTTGGGCATGCTTCACGAGAATGGGGGTTGCTTTAAGATAATCCTCAATCCGGTCGATTTGCGCCGGCTGCATGTGGGCAAGCACCTGCAGCTGCGCGGTTTCATCGCCGCCGACGATGCCGGCGGCAACAGCGGTTTCAATCCCTTTTCGACCGCCGGTATTTGGAACAATTACGCTTTTCACGTTTTTGATAATGCTGCTGCTGACCTCCAAAACGCAACGCTCCGGCTCGCAGCCGAGCAGCGCGCGGCATTTCGCAGCGGCGTAGGCAATGGAAATGGGTTCGGTACATCCCATGGCGGGAACCAGCTCGTCCCGCAGAATCTCCGTATATTGCTGGTATAAAACACTGCTTCGTTCCATGGTGCGCTCCTTTCAGCAATCGGCCGGCGTGCTGCGGCGCGTGCCGGCTTGGTCAGCAGGGCTATAAACGGCCTGCCATGGGCTTCCTGCGAAACCGGAGGAAGGCTACTCCGCGTGCATCCTTCCGCCCTCTGCAACCAGGGCGTCCGAGAGCATGGAGTAGGGGAGGGTAGCCGCCGTGAATCCGTGCTTCAGGCAGAGGGCGGCCGCTAAGCCTGCAGCCTGGCCGGAGCAGGCGGAGCCAGGGATGACACGGACGACCACCCAGGCCCAACCGTCCGCGGAGACGGTTCGGCCAGCCGTCCAAAGGTTTGGGTATTCCGGGCTGTACAATGCGCGATACGGGATTTCGTACCATTCTCCGGCAGTCAAGAAGTCCGCGACCGCAGCGATGGAATCCGGTAGCCTGCGGCACAGGTCGGACTCCTGCACGGAATAGGCGCCCACGATGTGGCGGGTCGTTCGAAACTGCGCCATGGTGGGGAGAATGCTGAGATCGCGCGCAAAGCGGTCTTCATTGCGCATGGAATCAAGCATCATTTTCCGGCCTGTCAAAACATATTGAGTAACATCTTCCGCTGTGGTGCCGCTGATGAGCGGTACGCCTTCCGGATGGCCGTTCCCCCTTGGGCCGGAGCCGAGGAGCGTCCATTTGCGCGCATGGATGATGTTCTTTTCCGAAAGGGCAGAGGCAGCCGATTCCATATCCGCGCGGTAGGCAAGGTAAGTCATGTAGTTCTGCCCCGTTACGCACGGCGCGCCGGCACGGCAGAAAATATCAGCGTCCCCCGTGGCGTCGATGACTGCGCGAGCGCGGTAAAGCCCACGCCCTCTCTTGTTTTCCACAAGCAGCCCCACGCATTGCTTCTGTTCCATGACGGGAGCTACAACCTGCGTATCAAACAGGATTTCTACGCCGGCATCCAGCACAAATTCATCCAACGCCATAGCGAACATGGCCGGCGAAAAAAAGGTTTTATATTTCCCGCCATCCGGGGAAGCCGTATCCGGATCGTCGCGCCACTGTTCAGGCAAAACATCCGGGCCGTAACGCATGCACAGCTTCATCAGCTCCGCACCCATTCCGTATATGATTTTATGCCCTTTTCCATCGCAGATGGGTTCATAAAGGGAAATCAATCCCTGTGTGGCAAGACCGCCGAAAAGGATGCCCTTTTCGAGCAAAAGTACCCGCTTGATTCCGGCGCGCCGTGCCGCAACGGCGGCGCAGACGCCTGCAACGCCGCCGCCGGCAACAATAATATCATATTCCCCTAAAACTGCGGTATTTAATTGTTCGTGGAATACCTGCATCTTGATCCCCCTGTGGATGAAAGCGTCAGCGGATTTTAGGAAGCCTACGCATCATATTCAACAAATAAGACAGATTTTCCTGCTTTGCCAGCGCCATGGCATAGTCGTACAGGTCCCTCTGCTGGTCGGGCGCCAAAGCGCCCTCCGTGAGGCCGCAATACTTTTCATAAAGCATTTCGTCCGAATATACCACATGAACGTCGGTGGCGTTGTATTCCGTTTGATACACGCGGCCATCCTTCATGTGGACTTCAAGAATGCAGGCGCGGATCCCTTTCGGGCCATCCCCATAGGCGTCATGGCGTTTCGCAGTAATTTTGCCGCGCAGTTCCGCATATTTCGGATCTTTCAGCTTTTCGGCAGTAAACGCATCCGGCGTAAGCGAACGCTCGATGAGCGCTACCGCAACGGTATAATACAGGGAAAGCCGCCCGGAGGTGGTATTGGGATCGCGCCCAACGCCGTTGTTCAGATCGTAGGAATACGGATAGGAATCCACGAGCACCGACTCAATTTCCGCGGTGTCAATGTTGTATTTTTCCTGCAGGGCAAACGCTGCATTTACTGCCGGATTAACCGCAAAGCACGCCGGATATTGCTTGATGGAAAGCCAATTGATGAGATAGGGTGCCCCAAGCGCGATCTCTTTCCCGGCGTCACCCTGAAATACGGTGTTGAGGGACTTGATGCCGTCAAGCACATGTTCGGCGCCCGTCAGCCCACGCTGTGCCGCATCGACGGCAAACATGGCAAGATGGACGCCCCAACCGCCGTATAAGTCCTTGGTATCCGCACCTTCAACAAAGCTGACGAAGGGGCATACCGGCAACAACGCCGCCGCAATGCCGAAAGCGTTGCAGAGCTGGTCAAGGCTCAGGCCGCGCATCAGGCCGGCTGCAGCAACGGCGCCAAGCCCGCCGACAAAGCCGGGGTTATGCAGGCCGAGCTCCCGGATGCGGTCAATGGCCAGCATGGCCATGCGCGTGCAGACATCATATCCGAATACGACCGAACGCACAACATCGGCAACGCTTCCGCCATATTGCTCATAGGTTGCGAGCACGGAGGACCAGACGTAAATGCCGGGATGCGCGGATGCCTTGGTGCCGTCATTCAGCTCGAGGCTGGAAAGGCGGCATGCGTTGGAAAACGCGGCGATTGCGGGCGCTGCCGGCTGGGGGTCCGCCCATATGGAGGCTTTGCCGCTGCCGGCAGGTTCCGTTGTCCGGATAAACGCAAGCAATTTTGCGCAGCTCTGATGGGAAGCCGTATAAATGCTGCCGCCGAGGTAGTTCACAAGAGAACGGCCGACCTGATGCAGGGTCTCCTGATCAAAATCCGTTACAGTACAACGGACAAAATGCTCGGCGATTGTACGAAAATAGCTCTGTTCCATTCGTTCTCCTTACTTTAAGCCGTTGATTGCGCGAACGTGGTGGCACGCCACATAATGTTTCGGCAGAACCTCTTCAAGCTCGGGGGTCCGGCACGAGCATTCTTCGGTTGCATAAGCGCAGCGCGCAGCAAAGCGGCAGCCGGGTTCGGGATCGATCGGGGAGGTGATCTCGCCTCTCAGGATGGTGCGCCTGCGCTCCTTGTGAATGTTGGGTTCGGGAATTGCGGAAAGCAGCGCCTTGGAATAGGGGTGGAGCGTGTGCTCAAACAGCTCGTCCGCATCGGACTTTTCAACCATGTTGCCGAGGTACATCACGATGATGCTGTTGGAGATATGCTTCACAACGGACATATCATGCGTGATGAACATATAGGTAAACTTGCGCTCCTCCTGCAAATCCTGCATCAAATTCAAAATTTGAGCCTGAATGGATACATCCAGGGCGGAAACCGGTTCGTCACAGACGATAAATTCAGGTTCCAAGGCAAGCGCGCGCGCAATGCCGATCCTCTGGCGGCGGCCGCCGTCCAGCTCATGCGGATATGCGTTGGTAAAACGCTCCGCAAGGCCAACCGTGTCCATCAGATTGCGGATGCGCTGATCCAGATCTTCCTTGCTTTTGCAGACATGGTGGATCTGGAGGGGCTCCGCAATGATCTGGCTGACAGACATGCGCGGGTTCAGGGAAGAAAACGGGTCCTGAAAGATCATCTGCATCCTGCGGCGGTCATCAAGCGAGCTTGGGCGCGCCGTAATATCCTCGCCATGGAACAGAACTTTGCCGTCGGTTGCCTCAAGAAGCTTGATGATGACCCGGCCCAATGTGGATTTGCCGCATCCGGATTCGCCCACAACGCCCAGGGTCTGGCCTTGCTCAATGGTGAAGCTGACATCATCAACCGCGTGGAGCATGCCATGGTTGGTTTTAAAATACTTTTTTAAATTCTGAACTTCAATCAATGTATTTGACATCCTGACCTCCATCACTCGCTTTACTCACAGCGAAGGCACCGTACATAATGTCCCGGCGAAACTTCTGTTTTGACGGGCATACGGGATTTACAGCTTTCCATACAATCGGGGCAGCGAGGGTGGAATGGGCAGCCCGAAGGCAGATCCACCGGGTCGGGCATCAAGCCGTCAATGGGAACAAGGCGTTTGCTTTTGATTGACAGGCTTGGCAGCGATCCAAACAGGCCCTTTGTATACGGATGCTTTGTATTATCGTATACGTTTTCCAGGGATCCCATTTCCACAATCTGTCCGGCATACATAATCGCAACCTTGTTGCAGGTGTCCGCAACAACGCCGAGGTCATGCGTGATCAGCAGCATTGCGGTGCCCAGCTTTTCCTGCAGGTCGCGCATAAGCTCCAGCACCTGCGCCTGGATGGTGACATCCAGCGCGGTTGTCGGCTCATCCGCGATGATAAGCTTCGGGCTGCATGCAAGCGCAATGGCGATGACAACGCGCTGCTTCATGCCGCCGGAAAACTGGTGCGGATATTCTGACATGCGCTCCGCCGGAATGCCTACCATTTCGAGGATTTCCGCCGCTTTGCGGTTGGCGTCTTTGTGCGAAAGCTTTTCGTGGAGGCGGATCACTTCTGCGATCTGGTCGCCCACGGTTAAAATGGGGTTCAAGGACGTCATCGGATCCTGGAAAATCATAGAAAAGTCTTTGCCGCGGTGCAGACGCATCTGCAGCTTTGAAGCGTTCAGCAGATCCTTACCCTCAAACAGGATTTCGCCGCTTACAACACGCCCCGGAGGGTTGGGAACCAGGCCCATGATGCCGCGTGCCGTGGTGGTTTTACCTGCACCGGTTTCACCGACCAATCCCATCGTTTCACCGCGCGCAAGTTCAAAATCAATGTTGTTCACCGCGCGCACCACCCCTTCATCCGTGAAGTAGTGGATGGATAAATCTTTGACTTCTAAGAGTTTGTTTTTCGTTTCCATCGTGTTTCTCCCTTATTTCTTCAGCTTGGGATCCAATGCGTCGCGCAGGCCGTCGCCAAAGAGGTTCAGCGCAAGAACAGTCAGCATAATGGCAATGCCCGGGGAAATGACCATGTAAGAATAGTCACGCATAAAGGTTCTGGCATTTGAAAGCATGCTGCCCCATTCCGGCATAGGCGGCTGAACGCCCAGGCCAAGGAAGCTCAAAGACGCGCAGAGTAAAATGGATTTACCAATGCCAAGCGTTGCCTGCACAATGATTGGGGCGAGAATGTTGGGGAAAATGTGGCGAACAATAATATGCGTGTTATTGCCGCCCAAAGACTGGGAAGCTTCCACATATTCTTGATCGCGCACGGTCATGGTCGCGGCACGGACAACACGCGCGAAGTTCGGCACGGAACTGACCGCAACGGCAATGAGCGCGCTGGTTATGCCCGGGCCAATCGTTGAAGCGATGGCGATGGCAAGAACGATCTGCGGAATGCCGTGGAGCACATCGCAGGTGCGCATGATGATATTGTCGGTTTTTCCGCCGAAAAAGCCTGCGATTGCGCCGAAAATGCATCCGATCAACGCGCCGCCCATCAGGGAAATGAAGCCAACATACAGGGAGGTGCGGCTGCCGTAGACTACGCGGCTGAAGATATCGCGGCCGTACTCATCGGTTCCCATCAGGTGCTCCCAGGAGGGCGACTGAAGCGTTGCCATATAATCCTGTTCGTCATAGGGGTAAGGGGCAATGAGGTCGGCGAAAATCGCTGTAATGACCAATATGGCAAGGATTGCAAGCCCAACCATTGCAAGCCGGTTTTTTGAAAGCCGCTTCCACGTTTCCTGGAATTGGCTGCGTTTTTTAATATGACCCTGTTCGGTTCCTTTTTTCTTCATAGCGAATTACTCCCCTTTGCCTGCCGCTGTTCCGGCGCCGGCGGTAACCGCGCCGTTGAGCGCTTTTGTTTTCTTTTTGCTCCTGCTGTACTGGGAGCGAATGCGTGGGTCAACAAAGGCGTACAGTAGGTCAATAAAGAGGTTTACCAAGCTTTGCAGCAGGGAAAGAACCAGCACGGAACCCGTAACGAGAGGATAATTCCTCGCTTTGATGGCATCCACCATCAGCTTTCCGATGCCGGGGATTGCAAAGACCTGTTCGTTTACAACTGCGCCGCCTAAGCTGCCGGCGAACTGGATTCCCACAACGGTGAGAATCGGAATTAAAGCGTTCAAAAGGGCATGCTTAAAAAGTACAACGCGCTCTTTCTGGCCCTTCGCGCGGGCAGTGTCGATATAATCCTGCCGGATTACTTCCAGCATGCTGGAACGCGCAGTACGCGTGATAATTGCTACGGAAGCTGCGCTGATGCTTATGATGGGAAGCACGTAATAAGCCGGGCCATACAGGCCGGAAGCGGGAAGCCAGCCAAGCTTTACGGAGAACAATAGAACCAACAGCAATGCAAACCAGAAGCTGGGCATGGTGATTCCAAGCAGCGCCATAACGCGGGTGATGCTGTCGATAATGGTGTATTGCCGGACAGCCGAAAGAATTCCGATTGGAACGCCTATGAGCACAGCAAAGACAATGACAAAGAAAGCTACTTTCGCTGTGACCGGAAGTCGAGCGGAAATTTCATCCCAGACGGGGAGCTTTGTGGTGTAAGAGGTGCCAAGGTCGCCCTTGAGCAGGTCGCCCATATACCGGAAATAACGTTCAAAAAAGCTGTCGTTCAGGCCCATCTCCTCCCGGAGCGCCTCAACCTCTTCCTTTGTGGCCAAATCGCCGAGGATCATTTGGGCCGGATCGCCAGGGGTGAAGTACATCAGTAAAAAAATAACGAAACTAATGCCGAGCAAAACCGGAATCATTAGAAAAATTCTCTTTGCTATGTAGCGTAGCATCACTTGCCTCCTTTAGAGGATAAAACGCCGGATTATCCGGTCGAAAGTGCATAATTGGGGCGCCCGGCACCCCCAAGGAGACCGGGCGCCCCAATGCGTTGAGAAAGCGGAGCTTATTATTACTCTGCGAAGGTGATCGCGGCAAAATCGGGGATGCCGGTCGGGACAAAGTCGAAGTTCTGGATGTTGGAGCGGGCGCCGTAACCGGTGATCGGGAATGCCAGCGGGAGGAGGTAGAGCTTCTCCCAAAGGTAATCCTGCAGCTCGGCATAGATCTTAACGCGGTCCTCCATGGCGTAGGTGCGCTCGCCCTGATCAAGCAGGTCCTGAATGTGCTGGTCGTTGTGGCGCAGGGAGATGGTGCGGCTCAGCGGCCATGCGATCAGCGCGCTTGCGGGATCCGGGATGGAGGCGCTGTTTGCCATAACGGTCATGGGCAGCTCGCCGTTGTTGTTCATGGAAGTGAAGGTGGCAAGGTCAACCATTTCGATGCTGCAGGTGATGCCAACCTCCTTCAGCATGCTCTGGATCACTTCGATGCAGGCATTGTAATACTGCTGCTGGAAGGTCACGAATTTCACTTCAAGGCCGTTTTCGTAACCGGCTTGCTTGAGCAGTTCCTTGCTTTTTTCGGGGTTGTATTCCCAAGGACCGACTTTCTTATAGCCGGGGATGCTTCTGGCCATAAAGCCATCGGCGGCATCAGCCTGGCCCTGATAGGCGGTCTTTGCTACGGCTTCAACGTTGATGGCATACGCGATGGCCTTGCGGACAAGTTCGTTGCCATAGAGTTCGTTGGAGTTGTTGAAGCAGAGGTAGGTCATGCCCATGGAGTTGCCGGTGAGCATCTGGGTGTCCGGGTTTTCCTCCAGGCGGCTCCAGTCAACAGGGGAAATCTGGAACGCGATGTCAACACCGCCGGTTTCCAGTTCCACGGTGCGGGAAGAAGCCTCAAGGATGATGCGAATGATCATGTTGTCAAACGCGGGCTTCTCACCCCAGTATTGTTCAAAGCCGGTGAGCTCGATCCTGTCGCCGCTGACCCACTCCTTGAACATCATGGGGCCGGTGCCGACCGGCGCGCGGCCGAACGCATCCGCGTCCATGGATTCGTACGCAGCCTTGCTTACGATCGCGCAGCGGTGGCTCGCCATAGCCTCAAGCAGCGGGGCGTAGGGGTAAAGGAGCTTGACTTCCACAGTCTGCTCATCAAGCGCCTTAGTGTTCTCGGTGTCGATCGCGCCGAAGAGCGTGCTCGTGAAGTTGCTGGTTGCGCCATAGCAGAGGGAGAACACAACGTCATCCGCGGTCATCTTGTTGCCATCATGAAAAAGTACATCGTCGCGGAGGGTCAACTTGAGCGTCAGGTCATCAACCATTTCATAGGCGGTGGCAAGCCAAGGGGTCAGTTCGCCGTCTTCATACTTGAACAGAGGCTCAAAGATCGCTTCCGAGCTGATGAAGGTCGTGTCATGGGACGCAGCGTAGGGGTCGATGGTCTGGGGTTCTGCCTGAAGCGCAACCACCAAGTTCTCTTTCCGAACAGCGGACGGAGCAGCCGGGGTCTCCTCGGTACCCTGAGCATCCGTGGGAGCGGGAGTCGCCTCGGTATTCGTTTGGCCGGGGTCGGGGGTGGGGTCCGAAGTCGTGGGGTTCGAGCAGGCGATGACGCTCAGAAGCATCATGAAAGCCAAAGCAAGAACAAGTAACTTTTTCATTTGGTTCCTCCTTAGTATCTTTTTTATAAAATCCGAAACCGGATTTAATACATTGGTTTGATAGCGCGATTGTTTTCCCGGTGCTGCGCGGGGACAGTTGAGGACCGAACAACTCAAGCCGTACTGCGGAACATAAAAAGTCCGGAACAGATACGGCTGTTTCCGGACTGTGAATGGCTATGCAGGAAGGCTCGTTTATTCAATCAATTGAAAAGCCCCGGGCATACAAATCTGCCCCGCCATGCCGGCAATCCGGAATCCAAAACTCGGTAATAGCAGCAAAAAAAGTTCTTGAAATTTCCCGAAAAATGCTTCATTATCCCGTAATGCCTCCTTCCCGATCAACATAATCGGCTCCGCCGGTCAATTTTTTGCTATTATAGAGCGGCATCGGCTTTCTGTCAATAGCAGGCTGGAGGATTATTTTCCGAAAAAAATACATTGTGGTATTGGCTGAAACAAGTGGGCAGGAAAGCGGTGAGCCTCCCTCAGCAGACCACAAAGTATGGCATTTTCAAGGAGCAACAGAGCGGCGAAACAGCCCTCGCCCAAATGCTTGCCCGGCTGAGGGAAAGCGCAAGGTTTAAGCGAGCTCGATCTTTACGCCGCAGGACTGCATTTTGGGGTAGAAGTTGGGGAAGGTAACGCTCGCACATTCGGCGCCCGTAATTTCGGTGCAGCCCTCCGCACTCATGGCAGCTACGGTAAGCGCCATTGCAATGCGATGGTCGCCGTGGCTATCCTGCACGCAGCCGCGGAGTTTTTTGCCGCCATGAATGGTGATGGTGTTTTCCGTTGAGGAAATGTCCGCCCCCATGAGGGAGAGCGCTTCCGTCATAACGGAGACGCGGTCGGTCTCCTTCAGCCGCGCACCGGCGACATTGTCCAGCACCGTTGTGCCGTCCGCCATGCAGCCTGCCACGCAAAGGATGGGGAGAGCGTCGGGCGTGTTCTTTAAATCCATGGAGATGCCGTGCAGCTGTTTGCCGCCATGGATGATCAGGTCTCCCGAAGCTTCATGTTTCTGAATGTCCGCTCCCATGCGGATGAGGTGATCAATCACCGCTGCGTCCCCTTGGCTGTCCTTGAAATCCATGTTGCGGATGGTGAGGTTGGAGCCGGGGGTCAAAGCAGCCACGGTCGGGAAGGCCACGCTGGACCAATCGCTGGGCATGTACTTATCGAAAGCCTTATATTTCTGGTTGCCCTTGATTTCAAAGAACTTATGCTCCTTTTCATCATAAGTCACCTGAATGCCCGCTTCCTTGAGCCACTTGATGGTCATGTCCAGGTACGGAATTTCCGCCGGATGGTCGGTGGTGATGCGGATATTTCCATCGCACATAGGGGCGGCAATCATGAGCGAGGAAATGTACTGGGATGTTGTGCAGGGCACGTTCACTTCGCCGCCACGGATCGGCCCTTTGATGAAAAACGGAGCGCAGGCATTTCCTTCACGGGTGGTGGAAGACTGGGCGCCAAGCTGGTTTAAGGCAGTAAGGAGCGGTTGCACGGGACGCTTGCGGATCGACTTATCCCCCGTGAACACGGTGTAATCACGCAGCAATGCTGCAACCGACGTCATAAAATACAGCGTTGTACCGGAGTTGTCGACATTGACGATGTCGTCCGGCGTTTTGAGGCCGTCTACCGGGCCGTCCACAATCCATACGCCGTCTTCCGCGGTTACGGTGGAGCCGAACTGCCCGGCAATCCGCATGGCGGCCTTGCAATCGTCGCTCAGCAGCGGATTGCGAATATAGGAGCGGCCGCCTGCGAGCGTTGCGATAATGAGCGCGCGAATCGTATGGCTCTTAGAGCTGGGAACGCTGATTTCTCCTTGAATCGAGCTGGGGTAAATTTTTGCGTTCATATAGAACCTCCTTTTAAGCTTTACTTCCGATGCTTTCTTCCAGGGTCTGCCGCATCAGGTCAACAGGCGCCTGCGTTCCCGTCCACAACTCAAACTGGGCAGTCCCCTGATACAGGAGCATCCCGAGGCCGTTAAACGTGGTGCAGCCGCAGTCTGCGGCATCCGCCAGGAATTTGGTGACGGACGGGTTGTAAGCGGCATCAAAGGCGACCATACCCGGGCGGAAAATCGCTTTGTCTACAGGGGATTCGCCTACATGGGCGCCCATGCCAACGCCAGTCGCGTTAATGATCATGTCCGCGGGTTCTGCCGCATGGAGCAACGCTTGCTGCTCTCCCCACGGAATCATGGAAGCAACGGGGGCGAAGTTTGCGTTGATGTCCTGAACCAACTGCTCACTTTCCCAGTCAAACAGGCTGCTCACGATGATCTTCGCCGCACCGCGATATGCAAGGGAACTGCAAATTGCCCTTGCCGCACCGCCTGCGCCCAGGCACACGAAAATGCTTTCGGAAAGCGGCTTTGCATAATGTTCGCCAAGAGAGCGCAGGAAGCCGACGCCGTCCGTGTTGTATCCCTTCAGCTTGCCGCCTTCGCCGATTACAACCGTATTCACGGCGCCCATTTTTGCGGCAAATTCATCAAGCTCGTCCAGATGCTTGATAACAGCGACCTTGTCGGGTTTGGTAACGCCAAATCCCGCGAAATTCATGTGCCGGATTCCCGCAACAATGGGCGCAAGAGATTGCTCGGTGGTTTCAACTGGGAAATATTCATAATTTAGGCCGCAGGAACGGAATGCCGCATTCTGCATAAGCGTGGATAACGACTGTGCCAGGGGGGTTCCTAACAAAGCGACAAGTTTTGTATGAACGGTTATCATGCTTTCACCTCATAAGTTGAAATTGATGGGGTCTTTGGCCTGTGCCGTTGGAGAGAGGGGGCTTTGGCGGGATCGGTGAGCGCTTCCGGTGCTGCGCTGCGTAAAGAGAAGTTCCCATGCATGGGTCGCTGCAATGGAAATTTCAGGTAACTTTACGCAAAGAGAGCATTCGAAAAACAATCCGGCGAATTCCAATTCAAAATCTGCCTAATTCCCTTCAAGCATAGTATATTTTCGTCATAATTATACCATTTGTTCCTTGGAGATGGTATAGGGTATTTGGAGAATTACATGAAATTAAATCATGAATATATCAAATATAATTGCTGAATGCGGGAGAACATGGTAGAATAGCATGAGGTGATTTCATGAATTTGCAACAGCTGAACTATTTTTGCACAATCGTGCAAAAACAGAGTTATACGCGCGCTTCGGAACAGCTGCGGGTGACGCAATCCACCTTGAGCCATTCGATCAATGAGCTTGAGCGGGAGCTGAATGCGCCGCTTTTGATCCGCAGCGGCCGCAATATAACGCTAACCCCCTTCGGGGAGATACTTCTTCAGTATGTTGAGCCCGCGCTCTCCCTGTTAAGTGAAGCGCAATCCAAACTGAAAGACATGACCGACCCGGAGTCCGGCATGATTACGGTGAGCTATTTCAGCTCTTTGAACGACCTGGTCACCTATGCCATCTCCCGTTATTATGAGGATTTGGGGAAAATTCAGCCGCACTTCCGTTTTTTCTCGTCCTCTTCAACCGAAATTGAAGAGGCTATCTCAAACGGAACCAGCGACCTTGCTTTTACAACTCAAATAGACAACCCCATGTTTGAGTACCACACCATTGGGTACCATGAAACGGTGATTATCGTTTCAAACAGGCATCCCCTTGCGCGCTATAAGGAGATTCACCTTTCGCAACTGAGGAATGAAAACGTCATTACATATGAAAGCAGATGCCAGATTCGGGGGTATATAGATCAGCTGTTCCGCGATGCGGGGTTCAAACCCAAGGTGATTTTTGAAACGACGAACGACAACATAATTCTCAGCTCTGTGTCGGCCAACTTCGGGATCGCGCTGATGCCGAAGCCGCTTGGGGAGCATGCGAGCCCGGTTAAGGTGCTCAGGATCAAAGATGACATCCCGCCGCGTTCCATTGTGCTGGCATGGCGCAAATCAAGATATCTTTCCCGTGCTGCGGAGAGCTTTGCAAATTACATCATTAAGAACACGGCATTGTTCGATGAATATTTGAAGAGTACAGTTTAACTGCTTTGTGCCGCATGGGCTCAGAAACCATCAAAGCGCCACCCGCGGAAGCAATCCGCGGGTGGCGCTTTGACAAAAGGGGAAAACAAAGAGCATGTTGCGCTTATTTGTGGGACTTGGAGTGCGTGGGAGGCGTAAACTTACCATCCGCACCGCGCACGACCTTACCTTCAACAACGTTGGCTTTGGGGGTGTATATGTCGTTGATGTTCCAGCAGCCCGGCGTAGGAACGGCGATGTTCTCCATCGGAACATCCAGCAGGTACGGTTCGCCGGAAGCGATTGCCGCCTCAAGCGCGGGCTTAAACTGGTCCGCGCTTTCAATGCGCACCGCTTTGATGCCATAGCCCTTGGCAATTTCTGCCCAGTTGGGGGTATAGGACGCGCCGTCCGGCGTGTGGAAGGTGGTGCCGAAGCGCGTGCTGTAATTCGCATATTCAAGGCCGGCAATGGTGCCGAATGCGGAGTTGTTCATCACAATCCAGATAACGGGAATGTTTTGCTCCACAGCGGTTGCGATGCAGCTCGGGTTCGTGCCGAAGCCGCCGTCGCCCACAAGCGTGAGCACGACCTTGTCCGGCGCAGCCAGCTTGCCGCCCAGAATGGCAGAGGAGCCGAAGCCCATCGTCGCAAGGCCGGAGCTGTGGTGGATGGAGCCGGGGATGGTGATGTCAAATTGCTGCGCAACACCGTTTTTGTTCCAGCCCACATCCGTATAGATCAGAGAATCTTCAGGAATGACTTCCTTCACATCCTTGAGAATACGCTGCGGGGTCATGGGGAAGCGGCTGTCCTCCGCGATGGCGCGGTTGGATTCTTTAAATGCCGCCTTCGTTTCCGCGATGCGGCGTCGCAGCGCAGGGTTGCTCTTGCCGTTCGGGCAGAGTTTTTTCACTTCCTCAAGGATTTGCGGCAGGGCTTCCTTCAGATCGGCCACCGCGCCCACGGCCACGGGGTAGTTGCGGCCGATTTCGGTGGGGTCGATATCAATTTGCAGGAAGGTCGTCTTTTCCGGATTGAATGTTACGCCCGGATACCAGCTGGAGCAATCGGCCTCTGCGAAGCGGGTGCCGAGGCCGAGGATAACATCCGCATTGGTGGTAAGCTCATGCGTAAAGTCAAGGCCCCAAAAGCCGGTTTGCCCGACCATGAGCGGATGCCGGTCGGAAAGGCATCCCTGGCCCATCAGGGTGCGGGAAACCGGGATATCCAAGAATTCGGCAAGCGCGGCAAGCTCTTCGGAGGCCTGCGCAAGCAGCACGCCGCCGCCCGCGTGGATCACCGGGCGTTCCGCTTCCACAAGGCGCTTTGCGATTTCCCGCGCGGCGGAGGGAGCAAGCGCGGGCTTGATGGTGCAGCCGCTGTCACGATAGGTGCGCGCAAACAGGTCGGCATCGATCTCGCGGGAGAACATGTCCATCGGCACGTCGATCAGCACAGGGCCCGGGCGGCCGCTTTCCGCAAGGCGGAAGGCCTTGTCGAGGATTTCCGGCAGCGCTTCAGGATCGTCAATGCGCCAGGCGCGCTTTACGATGGGGCGGAGGATTTCATATTGGGAGCCATCCGCATGCATATTCACTTCCTGATGGGGATGCTTGCCGAAATAATAGCTCGGCACGTCGCCCGCGATGAGCACGAGCGGGATGGAATCGAACGCCGCATTGGCAATGCCGGTTACGGTGTTGGTGATGCCGGGGCCAAGGTGAGAAAGGACAACGGCGGCCTTATGCTTTACGCGGGCATAGCCGTCCGCCGCGGTTGCGGCGATCTGCTCATGGCGCACGGAGATATACTTGATCTTCTCGCTGCGGGAGAGCGCATCCAAAAAGCCGATGACGGTATGTCCGCAAAGGCCGAAGATGTATTCTACGCCGCGGCGCTCCAGGTAATCTACCATTAAGTCGGATACGAGTTTTTTCATGCTTGATTGAATCTCCTTAAAAGGGGAATTTTGTGGGTTATTTCTTAATCAGGTCGCTGGATTTTCCTGCGCGCAGGATGTAGCTTTCGCCGCCGTGGCCGGTAAGCTCCGCGGCAAGGCGCGCGGTAGCGATGCAGGCGTCAAGGTCAATGCCGGTTTCAACGCCCATTTCATATAGCATGTGAACAACGTCCTCGGACGCGATGTTCCCCGCCGCGCCGGGCACGAACGGGCAGCCGCCGAGCCCCGCAAAGGAACAGTCCATGCGCGTGATGCCGGCTTCCATGGCGGCGATGATGTTCGCCATGGCTGTGCCGCGCGTGTTGTGGGAATGGAACCACCAGGTCACGTTCGGATACGCTTGCGCCATGTTGGAAAACAAGCTGTAAACGCTTGTGGGAACCGCCATGCCGGAAGCATCGGAAAGGGAGATTTCCTCCACGCCGACGGCAAGATATGCATCCACAATGGAACGCACATCTTCAACCGGAGTGAAGCGTTCCCAGGGCGAGCCAAAAGGCATGGAGATGGAGCCGGAAACCGCGATGCCGGCATCTCTCGCTGCCTTCACGCAGTCCGCAAAGCCCGCGACGCTTTCTTCCGGCGTTTTGTTCAGGTTGGCAAGGTTGTGTCCGCGGCTTGCGGAAACGTTGAGCTTCACTTTTCTGCAGCCGCAGGCGGCCGCGCGTTCCACGCCGCGCTTGTTGGCGATGAGCGCGCGCAGTTCCACGCCGGGCACATCGCCCAGCCGGCGGTATAATTCATCCGTATCCGCCATTTGCGGCACGGCTTTGGGGCTCACGAATGAGCCAAGCTCCATCACCGGGAAGCCCGAAGCGATCGCCGCACGGGCGAGCGAAAGCTTATCCTCCACGGAGAGGAGCGCCTTTTCGTTTTGCAGGCCGTCCCGGAGGCCGACCTCGCAAAGCGTGATCTTTTCAGCAAACTTCATGTTCTGGGGAACCTCCTTTGCCGGGTATGCCCGCCCGGCTGTTGGCCGGCGGGGGCGCTTCAAGTTACAGCGCGCCGTGCAGGATATCAAGCACCTGCCTGAGCTGCTCCACGGGGATCTGGCCGGGAGCGGAAACCTGCCCAACGGCGCCGAAGGTCATCGCGGAGCCAAACGCCTCGCAGGAAAGCCGGCTGATTACGCCCTTCGCACTCATGGACATGGTGATAATCGGCCTGTCGGCATAGGTTTCATGCATTTCGGCCGTTGCGGCAAGCAGGGTGAGCACGTCCGCAGTGCTCTTGGGCATTACGGCGATTTTCGGAATGTCCGCGCCCATCTCCTGCATCTTGCGCAGGCGGGAAACGATAGCGTCCTTTTCCGGGGTAGCAAAGAAATCGTGGTTGGAACCAACCACAAGCGCGCCCGCCTTGTGGATGCCGTCGATATTTGCTTTCACAACGCCGTCGCCGGAGAAGATTTCAACGTCGATCAAGTCCGCATCTCCGCTTGCTGCAACGGCAAGGTTCAGCGCAGTGTACTGCTCCATGGTGATCTCCTTCTCGCCGCCTTCCTTTTTGGTGCGGAAGGTGAACAGCAGCGGGAGCGTGCCGAGCGCACAGCGCAGCTTTTTCAGGGTTGCAAGCGTCTTTTCCGTGTCGAATACATCGTCATAGAAATCCACGCGCCATTCAACTGTATGAATGGGCATAGAGGCAATCTCGCCTGCTTTTGCAAGGATGGCTTCCTCTGTTTTGCCAACGATAGGGACGATGACCTTCGGCACGCCGCTGCCGATTTCTACGTTGCGGATCTGGATGGGTTGAATCATGGGGTATACTCCTTGGAATTATTTTTACCGGTTTAACTGCAGGGATGGGCGAACCGGCATCACAGCTTCTGCATGCCGGCCCGCCCGAAAAATCATTTGGTTATTCCTGATCCAGCGCGGGATCGTAATACTTGCCGAAGAGCTCCTCGTCGGAGGGCTTGTCTTCGGGGATGGTGCGCGCGACCCAAGTGGTGTTCATGTAATGCTTGAGCGCGATGTTTTCGGAAACGATATTGCCGCCCCAAGTACCGCAGCCCATGGAGGAGGTCATCGGCATGCCGTTGGTGAAAGAACCGGCGTTTGCCTTGTTCTGCGGCTGGCGCACCATGATGCGGCTGACGGGCGCGGCCAGCGCAAGGCGGTGAATGTGCTCGTCGTTGAAGGAATAGATGCCGCAGGAATGGCCCTTGCCGCCCACATTATAGATTGCGCGCATCATATCGAGCGCATTCTCGAATTCGCCGTCATATTTGAAGAGTGCAAGCAGCGTGGTGAGCTTTTCGGAGGAGAAGAAGTGCTCCTTGCCGATTTTGTTTTCGCCGTCAACCATGATGAACTTATATTCGCTGCCGATGGTGAAGCCTGCGGCCTCGGCCAGCTTTTGTGCGGAGATGGCAACGGTGTCCGGCAGACGATGACCGTTTTCATCCCACATAACCTTCTTGAGCGCCTCGGCTTCCTGCTTGTTTGCAAGGTAGCCGCCTTCGGCTTTGAGCGCTTCCACCATTGCATCGTAAACGGAAGCGTGAATCACCAGGTTGCCGTCGCAGGAGCAGCCGGAGCCAAAGTCGGAATACTTGCTGATGCGGGTGTTCATGGCCGCTTCCTTTACGTCCGCGGTCTCGTCGATAATCATCGTGGAGTTGCCCGCGCCGGAGCCGTAAGCCGGGGTGCCGGAGCTGTAAGCGGATTTGACCATCGGCCGGCCGCCTGTGGCGATGACAAGGTTCGCACGCGCCATCAGCTCTTTGGTGACGGGGATGCTGGGCTTTTCGATGCATTGGAGAATGTCCGCCGGGGCGCCTTCCCGCACGAGCGTTTCGCGCATGATGTCAATGGCTTTCTTCGTGACGCCCTTGGCACGCGGATGGGGCGAGAAAATTACAACGTCACGGGCCTTAATGGCATAAATGGCCTGGCCGACAGGGGTGACGACAGGATTCGTCGTGGGGACAAGGGAAGCGATGACGCCCACGGGCTTTGCATACTTGGCAATGCCTTTTTCCGGGATTTCTTCGATCATGCCCACGCTCTTTGCGCGCAGTGCATCGCGCAGGATACCCTTGGCCTTGTTGCGCTTGCCGACTTTGCCGACAGGATCGCCCAGGCGGGTCTCTTCAACTGCCTGATAGGCAAGCGGCTTCCAGGTTTGCAGGTTGACAACGGACCAGGCCACAGCCTGAATCAGCTGATCGACGCGCTCCTGATCGTATGTCTCAATGACCTTCGCGGCGGCTTGCGCACGGGCGAACAGATCGTCCAGCATTTTGATTTCTTCCAACGTGATTTCTCTTTCTGCCATGGTAATGATGCTCCTTTTCGTATGTTATCCGGTGCGTTCGTTTGTTTCCTGTTCCGGGGAGCATAGGCCCCCTTGTTTGTTAGCTTAATTATATTTCCGCACATGCGTCAACGTCCAATACATCTTTTGAAGTTTTATGATAGAGAAATCCTATTGACTTCTTGCGAACACTGCCGCAAGGCTTTATAATAAAAATAACCGGGTTCGCCGGACATATGAAGGGTGGTGGCATTTATGACGTTGATGCAGCTTCGCTATTTTCAGGCGCTTGCCGGCGCACTCAACTACACAAAAACGGCCGAGGCACTGCACATCTCCCAACCAAGCCTGAGCTACGCCATTGCAGAGCTGGAAAAAGACATGGGCATCCCGTTGTTTTCAAAAAAAAACAAACGCGTTTTTCTTACGCCGTACGGCGAGTTTTTCCTCACCTATGTGAACCGTGTGCTTGCAACGCTGGAGGAAGGCGTGCGCATGACGCGGCAAATGGTGCTTGACCCTGCGGGCGGGACGGTTACGCTTGGGTATTTTTACAGCATTTCTTCGGATTTCATCCCTTCGATTGTGGAGGGGTTCCAAAAAAAATACCCGGATTCCGGAACCACCTTCCATTTTGCACAGCACATGAACAGCGATCTGCTCACCGAGCTTAAGGCAGGCCGGATCGACCTTGCCTTTTGCGTTACAGCGGACAGCGATGTGGAATGTGCAAAGATCGGCGAGCAGGCGCTTTATGCCGTGGTGCCGAACGGGCACAGGCTCGCAGGACACGAAAGCGTATCCGTGCGCGAGCTTGCAAACGAAAAGATGGTGCTGCTGCACAAGAGCAGCGGCCTGCGCGCCACGGTGGAGGAGCTGTTTTCCGATGAAGGCGTGCCGCTGCACATCGCATATGAAACGCAGGAGTGCAACAGCGCGCTGCAATTTGTGAGCATCGGGGGATGCGTCACGGTGATGCCGAAGGTACCCGCGATGCAGCTGCAGCCCGTGACGGCCATCCCGATTTCCGATCGGCGCACCTACCGCTCGGTGTTCCTTGCCTGGCGCAGGAGCGGCGCGCTGCCGCCGGCGGCGCGCAAGGTGCGGGATTTTGTCCTTGAAGAGTGGAGCGACCTGCGCGCCGGGCTTTTTACGGCCTATTGCTGAAAAACTGCAACCTTGCGGCCTGCTTCTGCGTTTTTTAGTATAAACAGGAAATGCGGAGGAGGAAGTGCAACATGAAACGGATCAAAAGAACCCACCGCGCATGCGGGGCGTTTTGCCTTGTGTGCGCGCTGCTTTTTTCTGGCTGCGCTGCGGGCGCACCGAACCCCGGATCGCAGGGAAACTCCAAACCCATAACCGCAAACCTGACGGCAAACCTTGAGCCTGCTGCGGTGCAGGGGGAAACCGCAAATGCGGCAGCCGTTACGCAGTTTGGAGCGCTTCTCGTGGCGGAGGCGATGAAGCTCGATGCGGAAAACCCCGTCATTTCCCCACTTTCGGCATATTTTGCGCTCGCCATGGCGGCGGACGGCGCGGCAGGGGATACGCTTGCAGAATTTGGCGCGCTGCTCGGCCTTTCGGGCGCAGAGCTGGACGCGCTTTGCGCGGGGCTTGCGCAGGCGCTTATGGAAAATGCGGGCAGCACGGAGCTTTCCATCGCCAATTCCGCGTGGATCGACGCCTGTGAAGCGCTTGTTGTGGAGGAAAGCTGGCTCAATGCGGTTAAGGCTGCGATGGGTGCAGAGGCGATCTCAGCCGATCTTTCCACACGAGAGGCGGTTGCGGCCATCAATGATTGGGTAAAAAAGAACACCAACGGCCTCATCCCTTCGCTGCGCGAGGAGCCCTATCAGGACGATGTGATGCTTGTGCTGCTCAACGCGCTGTACTTCAAGGCGAAATGGCAAAGCCCGTTTGAGGCGGAAGACACGCGCGAGGCGGCGTTTACCGTTGCGGGCGGGACGGCTGTGCAGACGGAATTCATGCAGGATTGGGGCTGCTATCGGGATTATATCGAATCGGAAGGCGTGCGCGGTACGGTTTTGCCCTATGATGACGGAAAAACGGCATTCCTTGCCCTGCTTCCGCGGGAAGGGACGGACGTGCGTACGTTTGCGGCGACGCTTGATGCGGAGCGGATCGCATCCTACCTTGCGGCAGCGCAGTCCGGCGCCTATATGGATCTTCTGATCCCAAAATTCACCGCAGAAACGGAATTCAAAATGAACGATGCGCTCAAGGCCATGGGGCTTGTGCAGGCGTTTGACCCGGAAAAAGCGGATTTCACCGCCATGGGGCATGCAGGGGAAGCGCCGCTTTATATCGGGAACGTGCTGCAAAAGGTGAAGCTCATCGTGGACGAAGAGGGCACCGAAGCTGCCGCAGTAACATCCGTGGAGATGGCGGCAGGCTGCGCAATGCCGCCGGATAAGATTGAATTGCGCTTTGACCGCCCGTTTGCATACGCGGTGATCGACCTTGCGACCGGCGTGCCGATGTTCCTGGGCGTGATGGAAAACCCGGAGGCCTGAAAAGGAACCAGAGCCCGCGCGGCGCGCGGGCTCTGGTTCTTCAGAAGCAGGATTATTTTTCCCAGGCGATCTCGCCGTCCACGACGGTCATTTCCACCCTGGAGGAGCCAATTTCATTGGGGTCGATTGTGAAAATGTCGCGCGAAAGCACGGCGAAATCCGCAACCTTGCCCACGCTGAGCGTACCACGCTCGTTTTCTTCAAACGAAGCGTAGGCAGCGCCCTGCGTAAATACGCGCACGGCTTCTTCCACGCTGAGGCATTGTTCAGGATGCCAAGGCTTTGCACCCGGCATGGTCGGATCGGTACGCGTGACGGCGCAGGCGAGGTTCGGCAGCAGGTCGAACGGCTCCACGGGGCAATCCGAACCGCCGCTGATGTTGATGCCGAGGCCGAGCAGCGTTTTCCAGGCGTAACTTGTTTTGGCAAGCTGCGCTCCAACGCGCGCCTCGGTAATGTGCTGATCCGCCCTCACAAAAATGGGCTGCACATAGGCCTGCATCCCAAGCTGCGCAATGCGCTTAAGCTGTGCTTCGTCCGTAATCTGGCAGTGGACAACGCCATGGCGCGGATCCGGGCGGGGCGATTCGGCTTGCAGGCGCGCAACCGTGTTGAGCAGCATCTCGAGCGCGCCGTCGCCGATCGCATGCGCGGCGATGGGGAAGCCGGCCGCATGGGAAATGCGGGTCAGCTCGTACAGGCTTTCTTCCGTAAACAGCGGGATCCCCTGTGTGGAAGGATCGTCTGCATAAGGCTTGCGCATATAGGAAGTGCGGGCGCCGAGCGAACCGTCCAAAAGCAGCTTATGTTCGCCCAGCCGGTAATGGCCGTGCGTTTCCCCGTAAAAACGGCCGTCCGCAAGGAACTGTTTGAGCTTCTCGGGCTCTCCGAAACGGCATTGCTGCACGATGCGCACGGGAAGCTTTCCGGTTTCCGCCAACCTGCGGTAAGCGCTGTAAACGGGCTCGTAGTGGCCGGCATCCCCAAAATCATCCGTATGCACACAGGTGATGCCGTTTTTTAACAGGTCGCCGCAGCCTTCCTGAATCATGGATTCCAATGCGTCTGCCGTGGGTTCGGTCTCAATGGCGGAAAGACAGCTGCATTCGTCCTCGCGCAGCACGCCATCACATGCGGCACTGAGCCCAAGCAGCTCAATGGCACGGGTGTTGATGCAAATCACGTGGTAGCACGCGCGGGAAAGGGCGATAGGCACCTCCCGCGAGATTTGGTCAAGGTCATGCCTGTCCGGAATGCGGGGAACGCTCCAGCCGTTCTGGTTCCAGGCGCGGCCCATCAGCCACCCGTTTGCAAGCTGCCCGGCGGCAAGCGCTGCGCGGCAGGCTGCAATGAGCTCTTCCACGGAGTGCACTGCGGAAAGATCAACCTCCCGCTTGGAGCCGACATAGGAAAGAAGGTGCATATGCGTGTCGGAAAACGCGGGGGTTACGGTACGTCCGCCAAGGTCAACCACCTCTGCTGCAGGCGAAACTGCGGCGCGAACCTCCGCCTCCGTGCCGATGGCAACGATTCGGCCATCCACGGCGGCGAGCGCGGAAACGAGGGGGGATGCCGCATCCAGCGTGTGGATGCTTCCGTTTACGTAAAGTTTCTCCATAAATCCTATCCTTTCCAAGTAAGGGTGTGTAGATAGCATACTACTTTTTGAAAGAAAGCACAATCGTGCGTGACGCATGCGGGGCGCAGATGCTATAATTATACAAAAACGCAGAAAGGATGGGCGGCGGCATGCAGGGCTTTTCATTCCCAAAGGGCATGCTCCTCGGCGCGGCGTCGGCCGCAACGCAGATCGAGGGCGGAGACAGGAACAACAGTTGGTATGACTGGTATGAAAAAGGCCGCATTCACGACGGCAGCAGCCCTGCCGTGGCGAATGACCACTACGCCCGCTGGCGTGAGGATGCGGATCTGATGGCGGAACTCGGGATCGAGACCTACCGCTTCGGTGTGGAATGGAGCCGCATTGAGCCGGAGCAGGGAAGGTTTGAGGAAGCGGCGCTTGCACATTACCGGGAGGAAGCGGCTTACCTCGTTTCGCGCGGGATCCGCCCCCTTCTGACGCTGCACCACTTCACAAACCCGCTTTGGTTCGAGCGTATGGGCGCGTTTGAAAACCCGGAGAGCGAGGCGGTTTTCCTCCGCTTCGCGGAAAAGGTGGTCCGGGCGATGGGCGGGCTTGTTTCGGAATACATCACCATCAACGAACCGAATGTTTATGCCGTGAACGGCTATTTTTTCGGCGCATGGCCTCCGGGCAGGCGCTCCTTTGCCGCGACGCGCGCCGTGATGACGCGCATGGCGGCCTGCCACGTCCGCGCGTATGAAATGATCCATCGTGTGCGCCGTGAGATGGGCTTTTCGGATACAAAGGTGAGCTTTGCCAACCACTTGCGTGCCTTTGCGCCCGAGAACCCCAAAAATCCGTGGCACAGGCTGGCAGCACGCCTCACGGAAACCTTCTTTCAGGGCAGTCTGACGCGCGCGATGACGCGAGGGGAACGGCGCTTCCCCGTTTTGCGCAGCGAAGCGATCTGCCCGGGGGAATATTGCGATTTCATCGGTGTGAATTACTATACGCGTTCTACGGTGCATGGCATCGGAGACGGTGTGCGCAAGGGCGCGCCGGTGAACGACCTTGGTTGGGAGATTTACCCGGAAGGCATCGCGGAGTGCGCAAAAAAAGCTTATGATTTGCTCCCGCGCCCGATTTACATTACGGAAAACGGTACCTGTGACAATGCAGATGCGTTCCGTGCGCGCTACATTCTCGAGCACCTGAAGGCGCTTGCCGCATCGGGCCTTCCTGTGGAGCGGTATTACCACTGGTGTTTCTGCGATAATTTTGAATGGCTGGAAGGGCAGAGCGCGCGTTTCGGCCTTATACACATTGACTATGAAACGCAGGCACGCACCGTGAAGGAGAGCGGACACATGTTTGCGGAACTGATCCGTGCGGGCGGCGTATGCGATGCGCTGTGCGCGCGGTACGCGAAGCAGGCATATCCACGCAACGGGGAAGCGAATTAAACTGCAAAAACGGAAGGGGAGGATACGGTGAAAAAAGAGGAGGGAGCATGCCTCGTTTGCGGCAGGCCGCTGGTGTATTTTGAAAAGGCGCAGGAAATGGAATGCGCAATCTGCCACGGCAAATTCAGATCCTGCGCAAGCTGTGAAGCGGGGCACTTCGTCTGCGACCGCTGCCATGGCGAGCAGGGAATTCGAGATGTGATCGCTTACTGCATGCAGAGCAGCTCGCGCGACCCTGTTGCAATGATGCAAGAGATGATGGAGGATCCATATATCCACATGCATGGCCCGGAGCATCATGTCATGGTGGGTGCGGCGCTTCTCTGCGCATACCGCAACAGCGGTGGGGAAATCGAACTGGAAGAGGCGCTTGGAAAAATGAAGGAACGCGGCGCAAAGTATCCGGGCGGATCCTGCGGCTATTGGGGCTGTTGCGGCGCGGCTGTAAGCGCGGGCATGTTCCTGAGCATTGCAACCGGAACAACGCCGCTTTCTGGGGAATCCTGGGGCCTTTCCAACCAAATGACCGCGGAAGCGCTTTCGGACATTGGCAGGATAGGAGGCCCCCGGTGCTGCAAGCGGAACGCGTTTACGGCGGCAAAGGCGGCGGTGCGCTTTGCGCAGGAACACCTTGGGGTTGTGATGGAGCTTCCTGCGGCGATCCGCTGCACGCATTCCCCACAAAACAGGCAATGCTTGAAAACGCATTGCCCATATTTCGCCGGCTGAAGGCGCGCCGGCCGCCTGCAAAAAACAAAAGCTCCGATACCGGCTTTCCGGTATCGGAGCTTTTTCGTGCCGTTTTTGCTATTCGTTGCGGATTGCCGCGAGCGGGGAAAGCCGCATTGCGCGGAAGGCCGGGTAGAGCCCGGAAATCAGCGCCACGAGGATGGAGAACGCCACCGCGCCGAACGCAAGGTAAAGCGGGATGGAGCTGTGCATGCCGGAATCGGACAGGAACTTGTTGAGCACAATGGAGAGCGTGTAGCTCACGCCGAGGCCAAGCGCACCGCCGAAAAAGCCGATGTAAGCCGATTCGGTCAGGAACATGCCCGCGATGTTGGACATCCTGCACCCAAGCACCTTGATGATGCCGATTTCCTTCGTGCGCTCATAAATGCTCATCATCATCGTGTTCATGATGCCGATGGCTGCGACAAGGAGAGACACGCCGCCGATTGCTCCGAGGAGATACTGCGTTTGCTTAATGCTCTGTTCGGACTGTTCAATCCATTCCTGCAGGCACTGCGTGCCGTACCCCATGTCCTTAATGGTCTGATTTACGCTTGCAACGGTTTCGGTGTCCGCGCACTTTAGGATAACCTCGTTATAATTGCTGGTGTCAAGGTTCATAAATGTGCTGTTTTCCTTGGCCAGCTTTTTGAGCGCCTCAATATCCATCAGGCAGTAATAGGAAAACTCGTTGCCCGATGCAGCGGTAACGCCCGTAGCGTTAAGCCGGTAAAACTTGCCCGGCGTGTACCCCTCCATGGAGTTTCCACCGTAAATATTGTTATAATCGAACGTGAGCTGGAAGCGGGAGTCGAGCGTTACCTTGGAGTTTCCGTCTTTGTCTACCGCCTGCCTGCCGGTATTCGGATCATAGAAATAGGAATACTGGAACAGGTCCGAGCCGAACACGATGTCATAGGTGCCGCCCGTGGTACGTGCGGTGGGCATGCTGCCCTCCGCAAGCGTGATGCCGAATTGCTCTGCAACGGAGGTGTCAATGCCCATGATGCTGATGTCCGCCACATAGCGTCCGCTCTTCACCAAGCCCCAGGTTGTGATGCGCGGCATTACCGCTTCTACGCCGGGGATCTGCTTGAACGTTTCAAGCGTTTTTTTGTTCAGATCCTTTTCACTGGAGGAATAATTTCCATTTTCGTCAACGGAATAATTCCAACGGGTCACGGTGATGTTCGTCATGCTTCCCATCTGGGAATAGCTTTCGATCATGGCTTCGCGCATGCCGATGCCGAGCGACACCATCACCACGATGGAGCTCGTGCCGATCACCATGCCAAGCACGGTCAGAAAGGCACGCAGCTTGCGCCGCCACAGGTTCAGGAACGCCGTGCGGAGCAGATCGGCGAATTTCATACGTCCTCCAGCTCCTTCGCACGCTTCTTCTTCAACAGGATGACGGCCACAACAGCTGCCGCGACCACCGCCGCGCCAACGCCAACCCATACCCAGGGGAAGCCTCCCGTTTGTCCGCCGATTGTTTCAATGCCGGGGTCGGCCATGCCGGGATCGCCGCCGATGGGCATGCCGGTTTCCGGGTCGATCATCGCGCCCGGATCGTCCATGGGCATCTCTTCATTCACAAACAGGTTGAGCGGTAGGCGCTCCTCCATTTGCTCCCCGTAAACATCCTCATAGGTGATGACGATTTCGCCTGCAATGTCGCCGCCCACGGAGGGGATGATGGAGAAGTCCGCCCGCATGGTGCTGCCGGCTGCAACCGTACCGCCAAAATAAGTTTCCTCCATCGCAAGGCCTTCGCCTTCAACGTCCACCATGCAGTTGTAAATGGGCGCCTTGCCCATGTTGTACAGTGCAAAGTAAAGCGCACAGCTCTGGCCAACCCATGGGTCATCGTAGACAGTGGGCTCATCCACTTTGATGCGGATGCGCTGGAGAATGGGGATGGCGATGGTCTCCGTTGCGGTGTAAGAGGCGACATTGGAGGCGCCTTCGTAGGAGAAATCGAGCTGGAGCGTATAAGCCTTTGCCTCGGTATCCGGCGCGCTCTGCATGGAGATTGTCTCCGTATGCGTTTCGCCCTTGCCGATTTTTGCGATATAAAGCGTGTTGGAGCCGTTGTTCGCGGGCATTAGCTTGCCAACCTCCGCCGTGTCGCTGATGCTGATTTGGATATTCTGCACAGCTTCCTCATCGGAGGTGTTGCGCAGGGTGAATTTCACATCGAACTGTTCGCCGGCATAGATCTTATCCGTGCTGATGGAGTAGGAATCAAGAATCACCTTCGGCTTGGAGACGGGTTTTGTGCCGTCAGGATTGGTGGCCTCCTCATAGCCCTTAATGACGTTCACATAAATGCTGATCGTCATGCTCTGGCGCGTGTTGGTGGCATCCCAATCCTCCAGCCAGGAAATTGTGAAATCCACCTTTTTAACGCCCGCGGTGACCATTTTGTTGAGCTTGAAGCCGCTGTAGCGGAATTCGACGATCGCGCCGCGGTACAGGCTTCCCGCAAGGCCCTGTGTGTAGTCGAGCGCGGAGATTTCAAACGGGAAAGAATCCAAGCTTGTGGAAAGCACCGGCGTAATGGTAACGTTTGAAATGTTGCTGCGCAGGCACTGGAGCGGGATGCGGACCACAACGCCCTTGCCCGCGTTGCCGGAGGGCGCAGGCACGAACTCGCCCGCTTCGTCATAGGAAGAAAGGCGGAACGCCGGGTCCACAGCTTCCGTGGTATTGCCCTCGTTGCTGCCGCCGCCGTTTACATCCACCCCAAAATCAACGGATACGTTCTGGTACTTGGTGAAGCTGCTGCCGGAATCGGGTTTGAAGGAAAAGACCAGCGTGCGCGTTACCGTGCCGGAATTGCTGCCGCTATGCGTGTCCGTAAGCAAAACTTCCCTGGAACTGTTGGCGGGAATCGTCATCGGCAGCGGGCTGCTTGCATCGGAACCAACGCTTTCGCCGGCGGTTTTGTTGTATACGCTTTCAAGCGTCACGGCTTCGCCGCTTGCGTTCATGACGGTAACGGGGATATAAATGTGCGTCGCGGAAATCGTTGCGCCGCTGACCGTAATGGTGATGCTGTCCGCGCTTGCCGGTGCACCGGGCGTGGGCGTCGGAGTGATCGCGCCACCCCCTTCTCCCTCGCCGCTTCCGTTCGGGTTGGCAAACGCGGCCGTGCTGAGCGCAAACGTAAAAATCAGCGCCAATGCAAGCGCCAGAGTGCGTTTTAAAGTGTGGTTCATGCTGTTTCTTCCCCCTGTTCAACCTCTGCTTTTTTTGTTTTGGAATTGGAATGATCGTTATATTCAATGCTCACGACCTTGCCGTCCAGGATTTGAATGACCTTGTCGGCAAATTCCGCCATATGCGGATCGTGCGTGACCATGACGAGCGTTTTGTTCCGTGCGCGCATGACGTCACAGATGGAATTCATCACGTCGTCGGAAGTGTTCGAGTCCAAATTTCCCGTGGGTTCGTCCGCAAACACGATGTCCGGATCCGTCACGAGCGCGCGCGCGATGCCAACGCGCTGCTGCTGGCCGCCGCTCATCTGCGAAGGCTTGTGCTTCAAATGCGTTTCAAGCCCCATGGTCTTGAGCGCCTCGCGGGCAAGCGCATTGCGCTTGCGTGCGGGCATGCCGCGGAACGAAAGCGGGAACGCCACGTTTTCGAGCGCCGTATAATAAGGCATTAAGTTGAAGGCCTGAAAAATAAAGCCGACATGCTTTTGGCGGAATACGATCAGTTCGCTCTGCGTCATCTTGTCCAATCGTTTCCCGGCGATGACGATCTCGCCGCTTGTGACGTGCTCAAGGCCGGCAAGGACGTTGAGCAGCGTCGATTTACCGGAACCGCTTCGGCCGATGATACAGCAGATTTCGCCGCGGTTGATGATGAGATCCACACCGCGCAGCGCACGGATATCCACGCTCCCCACCCGGTAAACTTTTTTTACATTCCTTACTTCTATGAGCGGAGCCTGCTCCACAGGCAACACACCCCCTTCCAATAATTCCAGTTTACACCGGGTATAGCAAATATACAATTAAATAATTCATGAATATTTTCCCAGCGCGCATGCGTGGGGCGCGCGGGAGAGCGCCCCATAGAGTATAGCAGGCTGTCGAAAAAGTGGCTCACAGCCACTTTTTCGACAGCCTGAGGGCGGCCGCAGGCCGCCCTATTTTTCTTCTTCTGCCGCCGCTGCGATTGCAATCCCTGCGCTCGCGCCGATGCGGTTCGCTCCGGCTGCGATCATCTTAAGCGCATCCTCGCGTGTACGAATGCCACCGGAGGCTTTTACGCCCATTTCCGGGCCCACGGCCGCGCGCATGAGCGCCACATCGTGCTCCGTTGCCCCGCCGGTGGAGAATCCCGTGCTGGTTTTCACAAAGTCCGCGCCCGCATGCTTTGCGGCAAGGCAGGCTGCCCGCTTCTGCTCGTCCGTAAGCAGGCAGCATTCGAGGATGACCTTGAGCAGCGCACGCCCGGCGATGGAGGCTGTAACGGCGGCGATGTCGGCTTCCACACGGGAAAAATCGCCCGCCTTTGCCGCGCCGATGTCGATCACCATGTCGATCTCCTTCGCGCCGAGGGCGCACGCGCGGGCAGCCTCAAACGCCTTCGCCTCGGGTTCCATTGCGCCGAGCGGGAAACCAACGACGCAGCAAGGCGCAACGTCCGTCCCCGCGAGCGCAGCGGCAACCTGTGCGATATGCACGCTGTTCACGCATACGCTTGCGAAATGATACGCCTTCGCTTCCTCACAGAGCGTTTGGATGTCCGCGCGGGTCGCATCAGGCTTCAGGTTCGTGTGGTCGATATACCGGTTGAGTTCCATTTCGTTTGTTTCGCCCTTCTGGTTTCTTTCATTCGATTATAAAACGCAAATTTCCAACGCGGTTCATTTATTTTGAATATGGCGTGTCCGAAAGCGGCAGCACGGAGCGCTCCTTGCCGTCGAAACGGTAATATGCGTCCGCAATGGCCGGAGCGGTCGGGATGGAGGTGATTTCCCCGATGCCGATTGCCCCATAGGCGACGTTAAGCCCGGTCTTTTCCACGATGATGGGCTCGATTTCCGGGACCGTGTTTGCGCGGGGCAAGCCGAGCGTACCGTATTTCGCGGTGGGCCTGCACTCCTGAAGCGGGTACCGCTCCGTGAGCGCAAATCCCATGCTCATTACAACGCCGCCCTCGATCTGCCCTTCCACGGAGAGGGGGTTCACTGCGCGGCCCACGTCATGCGCTGCAATGATTTTCTTCAGTTTCCCATCTTCCCCCAAAATTGCCACCTGGGTGGCATAGCCGTAGGCTACATGGCTTACCGGATTGGGCTTATCGGAGCCAAGCGGATCCGTTTTGGCCAAATATTCGGCATAGTATTCTTCCCCTTCGAGGGCGGACAGCGGCTTCTTCGCCAGCGCTTCGTTCAATAGCGCAGAGGCACGGCGCGCCGCTTCGCCTGTGATAAGCGTTTGCCGGGAACCGGATGTGGTGCCGGAATCCGGGGAATTTCCGGTGTTCGGCGGCGCGTAAACAACGCTTTCGCGCGGGAGCCCCGTGGTTTCGCACACAACCTGCACAAGCACCGTCCCAAGCCCCTGCCCGATGCAGGAGGCGCCCGCATGGATGTGCAGCCTTCCATCCCGCACGGCGAGGCGCACGCGTCCCGTATCCGGCAGGCCGACGCCGACGCCCGCGTTCTTCATCGCACAGGCAATGCCGGCATATTCGGCGGACTCATATTGTTCACGCACGGCTTCGAGCGTTTCCACGAGGCCGGTGGATTCGTCCACGATCTGCCCGTTGGGCAGCGTTTGCCCGGGGCGGATTGCGTTGCGGCGGCGAATTTCCCAATGGCTGATGCCAACCGCATCCGCGGCGCGGTTCAAAAGCGTCTCAATGGCAAAGCAAGTCTGCGTAACCCCGAAGCCGCGAAATGCGCCCGCGGGCGGGTTGTTGGTGTACCATGCGTAACCGTCGATTTCAAAGTTCTGGTAGTTATATGGTCCTGCGGCGTGCGTGCACGCGCGTTCGAGCACGGGACCGCCGAGGGAAGCATATGCGCCCGTATCTGCAACGACCTTGGCCTTCACGCCCTGGATGATGCCGGTTTCATCCACGCCGAGCGTGAAATCCATCTCCATCGGGTGGCGCTTCGGGTGAATGAGGATGCTCTCCGCGCGGGTGAGCTTCACCTTCACGGGGCGCTTTGTTACATATGCAAGCAGCGCCGCGTGGTGCTGCACGGTCACGTCCTCCTTGCCGCCGAAGCCGCCGCCCACAAGCTTGTTTTCAACCCATACCTTCTCGTTGGGAAGGCCCAGCATGGGGGCGGTTTCGTGCTGCGTATCGTAAACGCTCTGGTCGGTGGAATAAATCATCACACCGTCTTCCTTCGGGAAGGCAACGGCGCATTCCGGCTCAAGAAACGCGTGCTCGGTAAACGGCGTGGAGAAATGGCCGGAAAGGACGTGCCTGGCGCCCCGGATGGCCGCCTCCGCATTGCCGCGCGAAACGTGTTTATGCGCAAGGAGGTTGCCGTCCCGGTGTACGAGCGGAGCGCCTTCCGCCATGGCTTCTTCCGGGGAGCGTACGGGGGTGAGCGGTTCGTATTCCACGCGGACAAGCTTCTTTGCGGCTTCGAGAATTGCGGGCGTTTCCGCCGCAACGAGGGCGACAGCGTCGCCGAGGTAATGCGTCACATCCCCCACGGCGATCATCGTGTCCCAATCCTTTTTCAGATGCCCTACTTTGTTCCTGCCGGGGATATCCGCTGCGGTGAGCACGCAGGCGACGCCCGGAAGCGCCCTTGCTTCTTCCGTATGGATGGCGCGCACGCGCGCACGGGGGTACGCTGCGCGCACGGCGCTGCCATAGAGCATCCCTTCCATGGCGATATCGTCGCAGTATATGCCGGTGCCGAGCACCTTTTCCCGGACATCCAGCCGGTGCACGCGCGCGCCGACGCACCATACGCCCTCCGGCGCGGGCACGCGCCCTTCTCGCAGGCATTGCGCCGCAAGCCGCACGGCTTTTATGATCTTCACATAGCCTGTGCAGCGGCAGATGTTGTTGCGCAGCGCGTAAGCGATCTCTGATTCGGAAGGATCGGGATTCACAGCAAGGAGCCCCTTTGCAGAGAGGACCATGCCCGGGATGCAGAAGCCGCACTGCACAGCGCCGGCCTCGCCGAAAGCATAGGCGTAAACCTCTTTTTCAAATGCGGAGAGGCCCTCCACAGTGAGGACGGACTTCCCATCGAGCCGGTCCGTCTGCTGGATGCAGGCGCGCGCGGGCTTTCCGTCAATGAGCACAGTGCAGCTGCCGCATGCGCCTTCGCTGCAGCCGTCCTTTACAGAGGTGAGGCGCAGCACATCGCGCAGATAGCAGAGGAGCTTCTGGTTTTCGGAAACGGTGACCCGATTCCCGTTCACGGTAAAGGTTGCCATGGCACGACCTCCATTCGGTTGGCTGCTTTAAAGCATGTAAGCGTATTTACTCAGTATGGCGCGAATGAGCGCTTCGATTTCAGGATCAAGCCCGCTTTGACCGGAAAGGTCATAATCCGCCGCAACGCCCGCAAGGCGCACGCGCACGCGCGGGCACTTTGCACAGAGCACAAGGAATCCGTCGTTTTCGCTGTCTGCGAAATCGGCTTCATTGCGGAAAAGCGTGAACTTGTCACGGTATGGCCTGCTGTCATAGGGGCAGAAGGTGGCGCAGTTGCCGCATTCGTTGCAGAGGTAATCCACATGCACGATCTGGCGCATGGCATGCCCGGGAACCTCCACGGCAACGTTTGCGCGGTTGGGGCAGACGGTCGCGCAGGTTTCGCACACGGTGTTGCAGGCAAGGCAGCGCTGCGCATCGCAGCCCGCCTCAGCAGGGAAGGCAAGGCGTCCCTTTTTCATAAGCGCCGCGCCATAGCCGGGCCGGCAGGCTGAAGGAAACTCCGCTTTGCGCGAAACGCCCGTGATGGCATCCGCTGCGGCGCGTGCGTCCGCAATGGCCTCCACAACCGTGGCGGGGCCGCGCAGCGCGTCGCCTGCAACAAAGATGCGGCCTGGGTATTCGGCCTTTGCCCTGCCGCGTGCGTCAAGTGCCGCGCCGTAAGAAGCAAATGCCGCTTCATCCGGCGCTTCGCCGACGGCCGCAATCACGGTATCGGCAGGGATGCTTACGCGCTCGCCTGTGGGAACGGGCGCCCTGCGGCCGCTTGCGTCCGGCGCGCCGAGCGCCATCCTGTCGCAGAGGAGCATGCCGCCTTTGTGCGCCGCAGGCGCGGCGAGCTCCGCAAATTCCACGCCATCCGCAAGCGCAAGCGCGAGCTCCTCCGCATCGGCGGGCATGAACCGCCTGGTGCGGCGGTATACGATCGTCACCTTCGGAACGCCAAGGTGCTTTGCGGCGCGCGCGGCGTCCATTGCCGTGTTGCCGCCGCCGATGACCGCAACGCTCTGCCCGAGCGTGAGCCGGTCCGGCGCGTTTTTCGCTTTGCGCAGGAAATCGATTACGTTGATTACATTCCCTTCAAGCGCGAGCATGCCCGGCTTTTCTGCACCGAAAGCGAGGATGATGTTCTCATAGCCGGCTTCACGGAGCTCCGAAAGGGTGGAGGCGGGCTTCCCGCATACGAACGCTGCGCCCATGCGCACTGCAAGCGCCACGTCCTTGTCGATGGATTCCTCCGGGATGCGGAAGCGGGGAATCACGTTGCGCACGATGCCGCCGGGCTTTGCCTCACGCTCGAATACCGTGACGGGATACCCTTCTCTTGCAAGGAAATAGGCCGCAGCGATGCCTGCGGGTCCGCCGCCGATGACGGCGGTCTTCGGCGCGCCGGCCTTTTGCGCCGGCGTTTTCAGCTCCGCCATGAGCGCATCGAATCCGTGCTCTGCGGCAACGAGCTTTGCGCTGCGGATCGTTACGGATTCCTCATAGAAATTGCGCGTGCATTTGTCCATGCAATGGTGCGCGCAAATGGTGCCCGTAATGAACGGGAGCGGGTTCTTTTCCGTGATGAGCCGGAGCGCTGAAAGGAATTCGCCCCGGCCGCAAAGCTCGATATATTCCGGGATGTCCTGTCCGATGGGGCAGCCGCCTTTGCAGGGCGCTGTGAAGCAATCAAGCAGCGGCACTTTCTTTTCGAGCTTGCGCGGCGGAAGCGGCTTCTCCGGCTTGCGATACCGCGCGTCCTTCCGCGCCGCGCATGCAAGCGCTTCCGCAGCGGGAACATCCACGCCGGCGAAGGCGCGGAATTCGCATTGCTCGAGCGCTTCCGCGATCTCGGTCATGCGCGCATAGCCGCCGGGCTTGAGGATGGTTGTCGCCATTGTAATGGGCCAGATACCGGCCTCAAACAGCTTTTGAATGTTAAAATAATCCGCGCCGCCGGAATAGGAGAGGCGGAGCTTCCCGCCGAATTCCCTGGCCATGCGGGCGGCCATTTCGATTGTGAGCAGGTAGAGCGCCCGGCCCGACATGTACATTTCTTCGCTTGGCAGTTCGTTTGCCTTAACATCCACCGGGAAGGTGTTGGAAAGCTTCAGACCGAATTCCAACCCATGCTCTGCGGCGAGCGCAGCAAGGCGGCGGAACATGGGAACGGCGTCCCCGTATTGCAGGTCTTCCCGGAAATGGTGATCGTCAAAGGCAATATAGCCATAGCCGGCCGCATCGAGCGTTTTGCGCGCAAAGTCATAGCCGAGGATGATCGGGTTGCATTTAACGAAGGTGTTGAGCCCCTTTTCACGGATGAGGTACGAAGCGATCGCTTCGATTTCCTGCGGCGGGCAGCCGTGCAGGGTGGAAACCGTCACCCCCGTGCAGATGTGCGGGGAGATACCCTCGATGTAGTCTGCGTCCTCCGGGAAGGCGGCAAGCGCGTACTCCATGCATCCCTGCCAGACAGCCGTTGCGGAGGCATCCTTTAATCCTTCAATGAAGCGGTCCAGCTTTTCGGTTTTGATGCCTGCAAGGTCATATCCGACGCTCATGTTAAACGCAAAGCCAGAGGGGTCGCCAAGTCCCCATTTATGGCTGATGAGCTTCAGGGCAAACCAAGCCTTCACATATTCTTCAAACGCCTGCGGCACAGTCAGTTCTGTGGACCATTCGCAGTTGTAGCCCTCGTCTTCTGCAAGGATGCAGGGACGGTTGATGCAGGCGGCAAGCTCCTCGCCATCCATTTTCTGCACGGTCTTGAGCTCGAAAAAACGCGCGCCCGCATAGTAGGCGGCAATGATGTTTTCCGCGAGCTGCGTGTTGGGGCCGGCGGCCGGGCCGAACGGCGTTTCAATCGTTTCCCGAAACAGCGGGAGCTTCTTACCGCCCCGCTTTACGAACGGCTTCTGCACGCCGAACACGGCGCCGTGCGCGTCACGCTCGGTAAAGAGCCAGTCCATCAGCTGTGGGAAGGGGATTGGGTTCATGCGTTCGCTCATGGTGAATACCTCCTTGTCGTGTCAAAAGCAATGCGCGGTTCAGCCGTTGAGCCGCTTCCAAAGCGCACGGCTTACCTCCAGCGTGCGCGCGTTGACGGCTTCTTCGTCCGCGCAGGTCAGCACGCGGTCCCGCATCAGAATCTTACCTGCGCACATGGTGGTTTCGCACTGGCGGCCCGCCATGCCGAAGAGGATGTGGCCGTCGATGTTTTCTGCGGAGAACGGGGTGAAGGGCTTGTAATCCATCACGATCACATCCGCCGCCGCGCCGGGCTTCAGCACGCCGAGCGGGTCTTCAAAATACCGCGCGGCAATCTTTGCGTTGTTCTCAAACAGCATTGCGGTCGCCTCGCCCCAGCCCACGTTGGGCAGGCAGGCATTGTGCCGCTGTATGGCAAGGGCGGCCTTCAGGCTTTCGGTCATGTCGAAGGTGTAAGCATCCGTGCCAAGGCCGACGAGGATGCCTTTTTTAAACATTTGCAGCACCGGCGAACAGCCTACGGCGTTGCCCATATTGGACTCCGGGTTGTTCACAACCATGGTGTTTGTTTCTTTTATGATGTCCATCTCCGCGGGATTGACGTGGATGCAGTGCCCAAGGAGCGTCTTTTCCCCGAGAATCCCCAAGTTTAACAGGCGGTTCACCGGGCGCGTTCCGTAAGTTTGCAGCGTGTCGTACACGTCGTTCATGCCTTCGGACACGTGGATATGGAAGCCGGTCCTTCCGCCGTTGGCCTTAACACATTGCTCCATGGTTCTGTCGGAAATGGTGAAGAGCGCGTGCATGCCGAACATCGCCTTGACGAGCGGATGCTGTTCCTTTTCACAATGCGCGATGAAGTCCGCGTTCTCGCGGATGGCGGCATCGCACTTTTCCTTCCCGTCCCGCTCGCTGACCTCATAGCAGAGCACTGTGCGGATGCCAAGCTCTTTGGCAACTTCTTCGATTGCGAACAGGCTCCCTTCAATTTCGCAGTAGCTTGCGTGGTGGTCGAACACCGTCGTACACCCGGTTTTGATGGAATCGATGTAGGTGGTATAGGCGCTTCGGCGCGTGTCCTCCAAAGTCAAATTGCGGTCGAGCCGCCACCACATGCCGTCGAGCACTTCATAAAAGTTTGTGGGGTTGTGCCCTTTCATGGCAAGGCCGCGGGCGAGGGCGCTGTAAATGTGCGAGTGCGCGTTGATGAAGGCCGGCATGATGACGCCGCCCCTTGCATCCACGAACTCCGCGTCCGGATACTTTGCACGCAGCGCGGCGGTTTCGCCGGTTTCAACGATTTTTGTGCCGGAAACGGCTACGCCGCCGTTTTCGATGTAAGGGTTGGCGCCGTCTCGCGTGATGAGCCTTCCGTTTGCAATGAGAATCATGGGGAACCTCCTTATGTGGTTTCGGTGCAGGACATGCGGTGCTGTGGAGAAACAAAAAAGGCGCGCACAAACGAAGACAAACGTTTGTAGCCCGCGCGCGAAGCACTCCCTTGCAGCTATGCCCATATTTTACGGATAAAAGAGAAAAATAAATCATTATTATAATAGCATATATGCTGCAATAATACAAGAATTCTGATGCACAAAAAATCTTTTTGGAATCTAAAAAATATTTTGATTCTCTATTGAAATTTTGTGGGGATATGATATATTTGAATAAATCAGGAAACGGGGAGGGAGCAGTATGCAGGAAACGACGCTCGATCTGCTCAAACGGCTTGCAAAGGCGCTTTCCGCGCAATTTGGAGACAATTGCGAGATTGTTGTGCATGATATTTCTTCGGGCGACCCGGAGAACACCATCGCCGTCATCGAAAACGGACACGTTTCAAAAAGGAACGCGAGTGCGGGGCCTTCCCACATTGCGCTTGAGGCGATGAAGGAGGGGCGGAGAAACATCCCGGATCAGTACAATTACCTGACGCAGACGGCGGACGGACGCATCCTGCGCTCAAGCACCGTATATATCAACGACGACGAGGGGCGGCCCATTGGCATTTTCTGCATCAATTACGACCTGACTGCGCTCATGATGGCAAAGGCCACCGTGGATGCTCTCGTACAGGACCCGCGCGCGGCAGACGAGCCCGAGCGTATCCCCACGAACGTAAACGACCTGCTCGACGAGCTTTTGGATCAATCCGTGCGCATCGTGGGCAAACCCGTTGCGATGATGAACAAAGAGGACAAGGTGAAGGCCATTGGCTATCTGAACGATGCGGGCGCCATGCTCATCACCAAAAGCGGAGACAAAATCGCTAAATTTTTCGGCATCAGCAAATATACGCTGTATTCCTATCTGGACACAAGCAATACGGGCGCTCAGGAATCCTGAAGTCCGGCAAAGATCAATTTCATTGGCAGAAAGGATGGCAAACACCATGAATCTCGATGAAATCAAGAAGGCTTCTGAACGGTATCTTCCGCAGATGACAAAGTTCCTGCGCGACCTCATCCGCATCCCGAGCGAAAGCTGCGGGGAAGAGGGCGTGATCCGCCGCACCATAGAAGAAATGGAAGCGCTCGGCTTTGATAAGGCGGAGATCGATCCCGAGGGCAATGCGCTCGGCTGGATGGGCGACGGTGAAAAGATTATCGCCTTTGACGGCCATATCGACACCGTGGGCATCGGCAACCTTGCCAATTGGGAGCATGACCCGTATGAGGGCTATGAAACGGACGAGATCATTTATGGCCGCGGCGGTTCGGATCAGGAAGGCGGCGTAGTTGCCGCCGTGTACGGCGCAAAGATCATGAAAGAACTCGGCCTCATTCCGGAAGGCTACAAGATCCTTGTCGCCGCCACGGTGCAGGAAGAGGATTGCGACGGCCTTTGCTGGCAGTATATTTACAATGAAGACAAAATCGTCCCGGAATTCGTGGTTTCCACAGAGCCGACCGACGGCGGCGTATACCGCGGGCACCGCGGCCGGATGGAGATCCGCGTGGATGTGAAGGGTGTTTCCTGCCACGGCAGCGCACCGGAGCGCGGAGACAACGCCATCTATAAAATGGCGGACATCCTTCAGCAAGTGCGCGCGCTCAACGAAAACGGCTGCGGGCCGGAGGACGAAGTGAAGGGCCTTGTGAAGATGCTTGAGCCGGAATTCAACCCGGAGCATTACGAGGACGCCCGCTTCCTTGGCCGCGGTACAATCACCGTTTCGCAGATTTTCTATACATCGCCCAGCCGCTGTGCGGTTGCCGATTCCTGTGCGGCGTCGCTTGACCGCCGCATGACTGCCGGCGAAACATGGGATTCCTGCCTGGAAGAAATCCGCAATCTGCCCGCTTGCAAAAAGTACGGCGATGATGTAAAGGTTTCCATGTATATGTATGACCGCCCGGCGTGGACGGGGCTTAAATATGAAACCGAGTGCTATTTCCCGACGTGGATCAACAAGGAAAACGCCGCGCATGTGCAGGCCGTTGCGGATGCGCATAAGGCGCTCTTTGGCGAAAAGCGCGTCGGTGCGCCCTCCGCAATGGAAAAGCGCAACCGCCCGCTGATCGACAAGTGGACGTTTTCTACCAACGGCGTATCCATTCAGGGGCGTTACGGCATCCCCTGCGTGGGCTTCGGCCCGGGCGCGGAATCCCAGGCGCATGCGCCGAATGAAATTACGTGGAAGCAGGATCTTGCGGTATGCGCGGCCGTTTATGCCGCAACGCCGCTGTTCTACAAGGAAGAAAACAAGACCGGCGACGTCTGCCAGTTCCGCGCAGGCAAGACAAACAACAACATCAAATAAGCATGGAGGCCAAGATGAGCAACGTAAAGCAGTTTACCGACAAACTCGACAAGCTGAATTTTGAAAACATGTATGAAGGCGACTTTTTCCTGACCTGGGAAAAGACGCGTGATGAGCTGGAGGCCGTGTTCACCGTTGCGGATGCGCTGCGCCACCTCAGGGAGAACAACATTTCCGCAAAAATTTTTGACAGCGGCCTTGGCATCAGCCTCTTCCGGGATAATTCCACCCGCACGCGCTTCTCGTTTGCTTCGGCCTGCAATCTGCTCGGCCTCGAGGTGCAGGACCTTGACGAGGGCAGAAGCCAAATCGCCCACGGCGAAACCGTGCGCGAAACCGCGAACATGATTTCCTTTATGGCGGATGTCATCGGCATTCGGGATGATATGTATATCGGCAAGGGCAACGCCTATATGCACAACGTTGTGAATGCTGTCACCGAAGGGCATAAGGCGGGCGTGCTGGAGCAGAAGCCCACGCTTGTCAACCTCCAGTGCGACATCGACCATCCCACGCAGTGCATGGCGGACACGCTGCATCTCATCCATGAATTCGGCGGTGTGGAGAACCTCAAAGGGAAAAAAGTGGCCATGACCTGGGCATATTCCCCGAGCTACGGCAAACCCCTTTCCGTTCCGCAGGGTGTGATCGGCCTTATGACGCGCCTTGGCATGGATGTGACGCTTGCCTACCCCGAGGGGTACGAGGTGATGGATGAGGTCGTTGAGGTAGCGAAGAAGAACGCAGAGGAATTCGGCGGCAAGTTTGAGATCACCAACGACATGAAAGAAGCCTTCAAGGATGCGGATGTGGTTTACCCGAAATCCTGGGCGCCGTTCAAGGCGATGGAAGAACGCACGGAACTTTACGGAAACGGCGATTTTGAAGGCATCAAGGCGCTTGAACAGCGGCTGCTTGCGCAGAACGCGGAGCACATGGACTGGGAGTGCACCGAGAAAATGATGGAGCTCACCAAGGATGGCAAGGCGCTTTATCTCCACTGCCTGCCCGCGGACATCACGGATGTTTCCTGCGAACACGGTGAGGTTGCAGCGAGCGTATTCGACCGCTACCGCGACCCGCTTTATAAACAGGCATCCTTCAAGCCGTATATCATCGCGGCGATGATTTTCCTCGCCAAGGTGAAGGATCCTTCCGCCAAGCTCAAGGAGTTGGAAGAGAAGGCCAAGAAACGGCACGACGGATAAGAGAAACCCCAGATCAACCAAAGGGCTCTGCGCAGACAGGGCCCTTTTCATCGTTTTTGGATAAATACATAAGGCGCTTTTAATAATATATTATCCCTTAATTTATTGACAGATTGTGCCTGAATCAAGTACTATTTTAGAAAAATTGGTTCTATTTCCTCTGTTCCCCGTTCCCCATTACTATGCATGCGTGGTTTTCTAATTAATTTAAGGAGGATGTGAAAATGAAAAAAGTTGTTAGCTTGGTTTTCACACTTTTACTCGTTGGGTGTATTGCTGTTAATGCTTACGCAACCAGTGGATTTGATGGAAAAACTCAACAAGACTTGGAAAGTGAGGCGATGGTTTATAGGCTTTTCTCCAAACAATACACTGTATATGGAAAAAACGGCGTGGACATTACCGATGCTTTCTATGCAGCGTTAACCTCCGAATACGAAAACAAAAACTACAGCGCTATTCTGACTTACTTACAATAACATGTAAGCTATGCTGAAGCCACTGAAACTGTAATAACGCCAATTGCGCCAATTAATTCAAAATCAGTACTGCGCTCTAGTTATGACAATATCCGCGTCACCAAAGACTTTTATAAAGTGGTAGATGATGAAATTCATGGGTATGCAAGGCATAACCAATTCTATGGGACGGTTGTTCTTAATTATGTGGTCAATTCGAACGAAGGTGAAATCATTTCAGCCAGTACGCCTACAATAACATTTGCCGATTTGAATCGCCATTATGGTGACGGCACACCTACCATTACGGTGTCAAATCGTCGGGCTGTAGTGGCATCAAATAAACTCTATGCAACGTTCTCATTTCACCTGTTAGGTGAAATTCAAGTTGTCTCGGATATTTATTCTGAAATAGACGCTTTTGGCATAGCGTATCGTTATAATGCTGATTTTGCGTTTACAGAATACGCGCCGTGACGCATTATTTCTGACTGCTTACATAAAAAATAAAGACTGAGGGATTCAAGGAGGGAGTTAATGAAGCATAAACTGATTTTTTTTGCGATGGCCGTGTTTCTATGCCTCGGTTTGATATCCTGCAATCAAGCAATGGCCGGCCTGCCGGAATGGTTGCCAGAAGAGGTGATGGATCAACCGGTGCAGCAGTTTGAGGCGGTGTATACGGCGGAGGGAAGCTTGGTGTGTGCGTATTACTGCATCCCGAAGGGGGACGGCAGCACGATTAAGTATTCCTACCACCCGGGTGAACCGCTGGAACAAATGGCTTTGGAAAAGCCGAGCAGAGATACCGTGTTGGCTATGAAAGATATGCCCGTCCTGATAGAGGCGCTGGAGGATTGGGTCTTGGAAAACGAAGCGGGGATGGAAGTTTCTCTTTCCTATCTCTTGCCGCAGTACAGCTTTTTGGAGGATACAGAGTATCCCGAGAAGAAGCTTTCCGTTTCTTTGGAAACCGGGGAGATGCGTGTTTTGGAGGGAGACTACGCAGGTTCCAAAGAATATGGGGCAATCGACATTGCTGTGGGCGTTTCCATGCAGAATGAAGCGGGCATCGTGATTCACCCGTATGAGATAAAATACATAGTTTATATTGACGCATAAAGCGCTTTGCACAGAAAAGAGGCCGGGAGGGTTCCCGGCTTCTTTTCTGCAGAGGTCCGGCATGATATAATAGCTCTATGCTGAAACGAACGCTTCTTCAAGGGATGAAAGCTCTTGTGCAATGCACCTGGGGCCTGCCGCAAACCATCTTGGGGCTTGCGCTTTTTTTGCGCTATACAAAAGCGCCGCATGCGCTTTACCGCGGCTGCATTCAAACACAATGGCCGCGCGGGGGCGGCATCTCTCTCGGGCTGTTCTTCTTTACGGCGGATGCGGCACATGCGCCGTCTGCGGAGCGCCGTGCAGCGCTTGCAGCGCACGAATATGGCCACACGCTGCAATCGTTGCTGCTGGGGCCGCTGTATCTCCTGACGGTCGGTGTCATTTCCTTTACGTGGGCGAATGCGCCCCGCTTCAAGCGCATGCGCAGGGAGCGCGGCCTTCCATATTCCCATTGCATCGTGGAACGCTGGGCGGATCGGCTCGGCGGGGTTCGGGATCAAAAATAATCCGAAAAATACGGTTTGTCATTTGAAATCAACTTTTCAAGCACGTCGACCAGATAGTATTCCATCTTAAGCCGCTCGTTTTCATAAAGGTAGGTGGGGCGCTTGTAGCCCATCAGCATGGCGGTAAGCGTTTGGATATCCAGCTCGATCAGGTTGGGATAAGGGCCTTCCTCCGCAATTTCGCAAATGGTTTCTTCATCCTTCCAACGCACAAGGAACGTGTTGTCGTTCCATGGGGCGAGCGGATCGTGCACACGCAGATGCAAGCGCAGCTTTTCAGGCGCCTCCCGGAATGTATAACGCGAAAGAAACGCGGGCACATCCACGATGCGCGCCATATAATAGGGCGCTATGGTTTCGGTGATTTCGCTGTCCTCGAACAGAAATGCCATGGGCTCGCCGGTGTAATTGTCACCGCGCACCTCGGTAATCATGGAAAAATGCGCGCTTACATAATTCCAAAGGCCGTGGTAGGCTTCTTTGTTGAGGTAGATCATCTCCTTGATATAGAAGATTTCGTTTTCAATGTGGTAAACAAGCGAGCCGAGCGGTTTATGGGAACTGTCATAATACACGGCGGCGATTACATCATCTACCTCCCAGCGCCAGTATTCATCCCAGGCAAGGGAATCACGGATAAGCGCACCGTGATGCTGGTAAGCGAAATATTCATATACATTCTTCAGGTCTTCGTGCTCCGTATCCACGCGCTCCACCATGCCGGGCACGGGGCGGTGCTTTGGAAGCTGAGTATCCTTGATGCTGAACGCGAGCTTATCGGATACGACTTCCCACCCCTTTTTGCGGTAAAAGGGGATGGAATAGGGGTAAAGATAAGAAATGCTTTGGCCGCGCTCACGCATGATTTCAAGAATTTTAACGACCAGCGTGTGGATGAGTCCGCGGCCAGAGTATTCCGGATAGGTCGTTACGCCCGTTACGCCGCCCATATCGTAAAGCACGCCCTCGATATTTACCTGCATTGGATAAACAACGATCTGCGAAGCCAGCCGGTCCTTATGGAACCAGCCGAGCACATAGGCTCCATCCAAAATGGGCGCTTTTGCGTGGTTGAATTCATCCTCCTGCCAACCGCTGCGCGTCAGCTCGTCCGAGGTGACTTGAAATGCATACCGCAATAGCGCGTTGAACTGCTCCAGGTCGGCATGCGTCAATTTCCGCATATGAAATCCGTCGTTATGTCTCTCCGGTTGCTCCATCAAACTTGCAACACTCCTTTTGCATGCTGGACATGCGTTCCTCTTAATATAATAGCCACGTTTGATAGAAATGGTCAAGCGTGTGTTTTGTCGTTTTCCTCTTTGCGTGGCTTGCTTCGTTTGGGGTTGACATAAGCAAGTTTTATGGTAAACTATCTTAAGTAGCGGATGCATGGCGCTTTTTGTCGACGTGGTTGAAATTGTGCTTCCGCGGGGTGGCTGCATTGGATTTCTGGCTTGCCATGCTGGTGTTTATCGGCGCGATGGTTGCCTGCCTCTGCGCGGACGTTTCAATGAGCGCCGCGTTGCTCGCGGGCTTTCTCTGTTTTTGGGTAGTAGGCCTCCGGCGCGGATACGGGGCGCGTGCTCTTGCAAAAATGGCTGCAAAGGGCGGGAAGGATGCGTTCAGCGTCGTACGCGTGCTGGCGCTGATTGGCCTCATCACGGCTTCCTGGCGCGCAAGCGGCACCATCGCTTTCTTTATTGCAAAGGGCGTTTCCCTTATCACACCCTCCCTCTTCATTTTGATTGCTTTCGCACTTTCCGCTGTGCTTTCCTATGCGCTCGGCACGTGTTTCGGCGTTGTGGGCACGGTTGGCGTGATTTTTATGGCGCTTGCGCGCAGCGGCGGCGTGAATGAACTGATTGCCGCAGGCGCGATCCTTTCCGGCGCATTCTTTGGCGACCGCTGTGCGCCCATCTCTTCCAGCGCGAATCTGATTGCGGGCGTAACCTGCACCCCGATTTACGACAATGTGAAATACATGCATCTTACGGCGCTCCTGCCGCTTGGCATCTGTACCGTTGCATATGGCGTGCTTTCCGCGCTTAACCCGATCGGAGCTGTGGACACGAGTGCGCTGACGCTGCTTTCTGAAAACTTTACCCTTTCCTGGTGGACGCTTATCCCGGCGGCGATTATTCTTGTGTTGCCGCTGTGCAAGGTGCCTGTGCGCTATGCGATCCCGGCAAGCGTGTTCGCAGCGGCCGTGTTGGCGCTTGCGGTACAGCATATGCCGCTTGGGGAGTTCCTGCGTTGCTGCGTGCTGGGGTATGCTGCGCCCGATCCTGCGCTCGACCGCATTCTGGGTGGCGGCGGGCTCATATCCATGCTGAACGTTTGCTTTATCGTCCTGCTTTCCGGGATGCTTTCCGGCGTATTCAATGGAACCGGCATGCTGGGTGGCCTGCAGGGGATCATCCGGCCCATGGAGGCGCGCATCGGCGGCTTCCCTGCGATGATCCTCACGAGCATCGTGATTTGTGCCGCGTTTTGTAATCAGACGATCGCCATCACAATGAACGATCAGCTTTGGGAGCGCATTTATGAAGAAGAACATGCGTCCCACCGGGAACTGGCGCTTGATATGGAAAACTCTGCTGTGCTGATCTCCGGCCTTGTGCCATGGGCGATCTCCTGCTCTGTCCCGCTTGAGATGCTGGGGGTAGATGCGCGCGCTTTGCCATATGGCTTTCTTCTGTATCTCGTGCCGCTTTGCTACATCTTTACGAAAAAAATTTGGTTCCCGCCACGGCGTAAGCGCACTGTGGAAGCGGGGGCGGAAACAGCAAGCGCGGAATAATTTGGGGAAAAACACCGCAGGCGTCCGAATGCTCGGACGCCTGCGGTGCCATTAATAAAAAGGAGAAACCCTACGGTCAAATTTAATTTAGACTTATTTTACGCAAAACAAAATAGGCTGTCAAGAGATTTTTGAAATTCAAACGATTTTTTTGTTGCATCAAAATATTTTAAGTATACCGTAACGTTTCATAGAAATATACGATAATTCCTATGAAAAAAATATATTAATAGAATATAACTATGATTAAACAACCGATTAAATTGTGTAAAAATCGTGTGAATCCATAAAAAATGCAGGAACCGGTTTTTTGTGTTGCATTTACTGCGCTTGAAAAAGCACGCTTCACCCCTTATAATGGCTTGGGAGGATGAAATATGCCGAATTATTGCGATTATCATATGCATAGCCATCATTCATTTGACGCAAAGCATTCCATTCGGGAAATGGCTGAGGCCGCAGTTCAAGCGGGCCTGTCGGAGATCTGCTTCACGGATCATATCGACTTTGAGGACCCCAACTGGCGCGACGTCCCGGCCGACCTTCCGGCACAGCGTGCGGAGATCGAACGCGAGCAGCCTTCCTTGCAGGTCAAGGTACTGCATGGGGTGGAGATCGGACTATCTCCGAATGCGTCGTTTGCGGCGCAATCCATTTCCTATGTGCGCACGGCGGAGCCGGATTTTATCATTGGCTCAGTGCACGTTGTAGGCACGCAGAACGCTTACCGGCCGGAATATTTTGCAGAACGGGAGCGCGAAGAAGCGTATACGCAGTATATTATGGAAATAGCGGCAGCCGTACGCACGCTGCCGCAGCTTTCCGTGCTGGGACATTATGATTTCGTGACCAAGCGCGCGCCCTATTCCGAGCGCGCCATGCGCTATGCGGACGCGCCGGAGGCGTTCGACAGCGTCCTGCGCTATCTGGCGGAGAACGGCAAGGGCATGGAGGTGAATACCTCCGCTTGGCTGGATGACCCTGCCTGGGGGCTGGACGTGCTCTCCCGCTTTGTGGAACTCGGCGGAGAATTTGTGACGTTCGGCTCGGATGCGCATGTGCCGGAGCGGGTCGGGAGGCGCCTTTTAGAAGCGCATGCGCTTGCAAAAGCTGCGGGGGTCCGTTATACGGCCACATTCCGGGGGCTTACGCCGCGCTTTATCCACCTTTAAGCATTCAATTATTTCATGCGAGGTTATAAACTATGTCAATCGAAAGAGTCAGGGCGGAATTTGAAAAATTGGGAATTGCGGAGCGGATGCTCGAGTTCCCCGTTTCAAGCGCAACTGTGGAGCTTGCGGCGAAAGCGGTTGGTACGGAGGAGGCGCGCATTGCAAAGACGCTTTCCTTCCATGACGGAGACGGCTGTATGCTTATCGTTACCGCAGGGGATACAAAGATCGACAACAGCAAGTTCAAGGCCCGTTTTGCAATGAAAGCGAAAATGCTTTCATTGGAGGAAGCGTTTGCAATGACCGGCCATGCCGTGGGTGGCGTGTGCCCGTTTGCGCTTCCCGAAGGCGTGAAGGTGTTTTTGGATGTTTCCATGCGCCGCTTCACGACCGTGTTTCCCGCAGTCGGCAGCGCAAACAGCGCGATTGAACTGACCTGCGATGAGCTTGAAACATATTCCGGAGGCGAATGGGTCGATGTGTGCAAGCCGGCTGTGCCGGCGGCGGAATAAGCCGGAAAAGCAAAGCCAGCCAACGTGCCAAAACGGAGACACCTGCGAAACCTTACTGCTCCGTTTAGGTTTTGGGCGCATACGGCCGCACTTAGCATATTTTGCCCCAACCGTAAAAGAATACAGCCCAGCCGGATCGCCTTTTCCGAATGGACTTTCTTTTTAAAGAGATGCCGCTGCATTACAGCCGCACGGCGATCCGCTCCCCGTTTACCGCATAAATTTCCACGAGCGGAAGCTTTGCTTTGCGCAGCGCTTTCGCGCTTTTGCGTACTCCCCGGGCGAGCGTATGCACCTCCGCATCGGAAAGGCCTTCATCCTGCGCCGCCCGTTTGAGCAGGGCGCGCGCAATGGGCAGCGAAAGCGGCCCTGTAAGCAGCGCAGTGGGAATGGCGATGAAAATCGGAAGCCGCCCTTTTCCGGTTTGAATGGTAACCCTCATGCCTGAAGCTCCTCAACGTACACCTTCACAGTGTCTCCGTCGGTGGATTCGATGTCTACGAGGTTTCCGAGGCAACCTGCATCCACAAGGGCCAGAATTTCACCGAAATCAATATCGTATTTGTCAAGCCCGGCGATGTTGGTGTTTGTGCCGAGTTTGAGCGCTGCGCGGATGAGCTGCAGCGGCAGGTTTACATTGATCCGGTCGCCATCCTTGGAAAGCACGCGGACGCGCAGGAAAAGTTTATCGGGATCGGGCTTCCTTCCACCCTCCGGCGCGCGCATTTCGACAAGCGGCGCTTGCTTGGGAAGGCTGAACAGGGCGTCCACCGTTACGCCAAAAAGCTTTGCGATGGCGGGCAGAAGCGAAATATCCGGGCAGCTTTTGCCGCTTTCCCATTTTGAGACGGCCTGCGCGCTCACGCTGAGCTTTTCGGCAAGCTGCTCCTGCGTCCAGCCCTTTTCCTTGCGCAAGGCTGCGATGTTTTCGCCGATGGCCTCACTGCCAGCGATGGGTTCTTTTTTGGTGCGTTCAAACAGCATTGTTGTTTCCTCCTGATCGTGTTTCTGCGTTCAGGATACGTTGCTTTTAAGGCGAAAAACACAGACCGGTGGTTGGAATGCGCCCAACCATCGGTTGAAAACGCGCGCAACCAACAGTTGCATGGCTTAAAAACCGGCGCGCCGCGCCCAAAGCCCTCCACAGAGCGCAAAAAAGTCGCGCACGGCCGCAATGCGGCCACGCCGTTCAAAATAGGCGCGTTCTTCTGCTTCGGCGGCAACGGCTTTATCGTAAGGGATGACGGAACGCAGATCGCCCTCGTAAATCAGATGCGGCGCAAGGCGTTCTTCCAGCGCGCCAATGGAGGAAACATCCTCCATGCCGAGCAGATAAGCGCTGAAGGCCAAGCAGGTATAAGCGTCCGCAAGCGGGTAGCGTTTGTGAAACGGAAGAAGAATGGCGTCAAGAAGATTGTAAAGCATTTCTTCCCGGTGCGCACGGCAGTAGCTGAGCTTGTTGAGCACAGTGGAGTATTCCTGCGCGCAGAGCGGCACACGGAATACCTTCACCTCCACGTTTTGCCCCATAGCGAGGTAACGGGATGGGTATTCCTGCACAAAGCCGCCGGAAAACGGGGAATCTTTGCGTGCGCGGGAAAAGGAATACAACAGAAACAGCCTGCCGTCCAACGCCGCGGAAACATGGTTATAGCGGCTTCCGCGCAGGAACAGGCGGATGATCCTGCCAATCCCGGTGTTGGTGCGCGAAAGCATGATGTAAATGCAGCGTGCTTCCGCGGGAGCGCCCGTCATAACAGCCGCTGGTCGTTGATGACCAGGCGGAACATGAGCCCAAGCCGCTCTGCTGCCTTGCGGCAAAGGAGCATGCGGCCAAGGAAGATTTCAAAGTAATCCATCACAGAGCAATATTGGGTGTCGACGGTCATCTCAAGCGTAACGGATTCGTGCGCGTCGTCGATATAGGTACGCGCACGGCGCACGGCGAAGTTGACGCGGTCGTGAATATCGAATTTGGATGGATCTGTTTCCCGAACGCGGGTATACCGCACATCCGTTTTATCGGCTAGAATCAGCGCAGCCGCAACGGGGTTTACCGGCTCGGCCGTATGTTCGTCGTGGTTGCCGATGGCTGCGATGATGGTGGCGATATCCTCCGGGTCTGCGCCAAGGCGGTCGAGAATGCGAAATGCCATGACGGCGCCGCTCTGCGCGTGGTCAATCCGGTTAACGACGTTGCCGATGTCATGCAGGTAGCCGGCAATCTGCGCCAGTTCCGCCTCGCGTTCCGTGTAGCCGAGCGTGAGCAGGATGTAACGCGCCGTTTCCGCAACGCGCCCAACATGAGCGAAGCTGTGCTCCGTGAAGCCCATGTAGATGAGCGATTCGTCCGCCCGTTGAATATAGGTGCGGATGGATGGATCCGCTTTGATCTGTTCAAACGTAATCATGCTTGTTTCCTCTGCTTTGTATTTGAAATATCCCTTGGTGATCCGGTTCTTCAACTTTGGGCGCCCAATACGATCGGCACCGCGTAGGCTTCAACCTCGTGCATGGCCTGCTCCACATCAATGGTGGTGAACTGCCCGTTTTCATACAGGATGCGCCCCTGCACCATCGTGAGGCATACGTCTCGCCCCGTGGCGCTGTAAACCGCGGTGGAAACCGGGTCGTAGACCGGGCGGAGAAGGGGGGAATCCGCATCGATGAGGATGAGATCCGCATCAAACCCCTCGGCAACACGGCCGATCTCGTTTTCGCGGCCCTGTGCCTTCGCGCCGCCCACGGTTGCCATCTTGAGCGCTTCATAAGCATTTACTGAGGTCGGATCCCCGGAAACGCCCTTTTGCAGCAGTGCAGCCAGCTTGACCTCCTCAAACAAATCATGCGTATTGTTGGAGCAACAGCCATCCGTGCCGAGGGCCACATTTACGCCCCGGCGCTTCATTTCTGCCGTGCGGGCGATGCCGCTGCCGAGCTTGAGGTTGGAAACCGGGCAATGTGCAACGCTTGCACCGGTTTCGGCGAAAATGTCCATATCCTCATCCGTCAGCCATACGCCGTGCGCGGCGAGCACTTTCGCCTGGAATACACCCGCGTCATACAGTGCGCGCGTAGGTGTGACGCCCCGCCGGGCGATACACGTCTCATGTTCCTTCCGGGTTTCGGAAACATGTACCTGCAAGCAAAGGCCATGCGTGAGCGCGAGTTCCGTTACATAGCGCCACACGGCGGGATAGCTTGTGTATTCGGCATGGATGGCTGCATCCGCACGGATGCGGCCGTTTCCTGCGCCGTGGAAGTCCCGGATCAGCGCGCGCGTTTCCTGAATGGCGCGATCTGTTTCAGGATCATAAGCGGCTTCGTTGAAGGCGAGTACGGCGTTTGAAAGCGATACGCGCATGCCGCATTCGAGCGCGAGCGCGGCAACGGCCGGTTCGCGGAAGTACATGTCGCTCGCGGAGGTCGTGCCCGTGCGCAGCATCTCCGCAAACCCGAGGCGCGCTCCGGCGAGGATCGCACGCTCGTCAAGCCGCGCTTCCACGGGGAATATTTTTTGGTATAGCCAGTCCTGCAGCGTGTAATCGTCCGCATAGCCGCGCATCAGGCACATGGCCGTGTGCGCATGTGCGTTTACAAGGCCGGGCAAAAGGAACTTGCCGCGGCAGTCGATTGTGCGCGCGGCGGGTTCCTGCGGGGCGGCTATGCCGACGAAGGCAATCTTCCCGCCGGCTATGCCGACATAACCGCCTTTGAGCACGGGACGATCATCGCACAGGGTGAGTACGGTGGCGTTTTGAAACAATACATCCATAGCGGGAATCCTTTCAACAGCACGGAATATAGCGCATACAGTATATTTTATCATACCGCATTTGAGAGCGTTTGACTAGATGCATGAAGTGCGTCTATAATGAAAGAAACGTAAAATCGGGGTAAACCCGGAAAAGAAATGGAGACTGCGCGATGCAGCTAAAACGCCTTGGGCTTGGCATTCGGTTCGACTTTTTGTCCGCTGCTTCCGAACGGGAGCATGCGCAGCAGGCATTTGAAGAGATTTTCTCCGTTCTTACCCTCTCGGAACTGGAAGGGCTTTTGATTTATGGCGGACAGGATCCTCTGACAGATCCTGCGGAAAACGTGTTTCTCGCCGTCATTATGGGGGGCTCGCTTTCCACCATGCGCCGCATTTATGAAAAGATCAACACGGACGCGGCCATCGGCATGTATCTTGCGCATACGCACCCGTTCATTGAAAACAACAGGCTTCTGTATTGGCAGACCCCGTCTTTCTATGGCGAGGTGCAGAAGGACGGCACGCTGCGCGGCGGCGACGGCACGCTGGACGGCCTGACCGTGCCGAAAAAGCACGGCCGCCGCAGGCCGGTGGGCAAGGGCATCAAGGTGCTTTTTGCGCCGGACAGCTATGGCGCGCTTTCTTCCACGGATGCGATCAAGCGGCTGAGCGTGGCCGCGCGCAGGCATTTTCAGGGCGTGAAGATCGTTCCCGTCCCCATGACCTACGGCGGGTGCGGCATGGTGCGCGCGCTTGTTACGGCATGTGAAGGGGCTTACCGCACGGCGAAGATCACGCCGCTTGTGCCGGAGGGGAAAAGCAGCGCCGTATATGGCGTCCTGCACGGGAAAACGGCGGTGCTTGCGCTTGCCGAAGTGCTCCCGTGCGAGGGCGAAGGGACCGCTTCGCTGAATGCGGGTGAACTGATCCGTCGCGCGTTGGACGAGGGCTTGCGTGAAATCGTGCTTGGTACGGCGGAAAGCGCAATACGCGATTGCGGGATGGGCTGCATGCGCGCGCTCGGCGTCAAGTTTTATGATGCGGAAGGAACGGAGCTGAAAGGCTCTGCAGAGGAGCTTGGCCGCGTGGCTGCGGTGGACACGGAATATCTCCACCCCGGCCTTCGGGAGGCGCGGATCACGATTCTCAATGGCGGCATAAGCGAAACGCCCGCCGAATATGCGGAGGATGCGGTGCGCTTCCGTGCGCTTGTAGCAAGCGCTGTGGGCGTTTCGGCATCCGACTGCGCCGGTGTGGGAGGGCTGCTGTGCGCGCTTGGCGGTGCAAGGCGCGCGAGCGGCGTGGATGCGCTTTTGGATGCGGTTGATTTTGACAAGCTTTTGCAGGGCGTTGCGCTTGTTGTTACAGGTGAAATGCTGTTGGAGGAAGCATCCTTTTCCGGCGGGCGCGCTGTGCCGTGTGTGCTGGCGCGGTGCGCTGCGCGCCGCATACCCACGGCGGTGCTTGCAGGCGGCATAGGCGAAAGGCTGGATGAAACGCGCCTTGGCTCCGCAGGCGTTATGGCGTTTATCGATGCGCCGATGAGCCGGGAACAGGCTGCGGCGCGGGCGGAGGAACTGTTCGATGCGGCGGCGGACCGAATGTTCCGCCTGATCCGCATCGGCCGGGATGTGGAGAAGATCGGCGCGCCGAAGCCTCCACGCCAGCGGGACTTTGCGCGGATGTACCGTGAGAGCCTGAAAAAGGAGACGGAGTGAAGCGTCACGCTTCCGTAATGTTTTCGATCCGGCCATCTTCGGCGAATTCGAATTCATAGAGCCGCGCACAGCTCAAGTTGCCGTCCTCCTGTGCAATGAGGCCAAGAAACCGGCCGCTCCCGTCCGAAATGGGAGGGCGGGCAGCGGTGAATGTGCCGAGGAACTCGCGAAGTGCGTCAAAGCCGATGGAGGCCGCAAGGTCATCCGCAAGGTAGGACATGGCCTCCGCTTCAAACCCCTCGCGCACTGCTTCTGCAAAGGCGATCGCGCGCTCAAGCGTGCCGCGCGGCGCACGCGGGGCGCGGGTAAAGAAACCTGTCTCGGCGGGGGAGGGCACAAACCCTCCTCCTTTTTCATATTCATACCGTATACGCCGCTCATGGCCGAGCAGCGTGCCGAGCGGATCGATGGCCTCGACTGTCCCCGCCTCAATGCGGACCGTTTGTGCGGAAACATCCAGGGCTTCCTCCATGGCGGCGCTCAAAAGCAGCAGCCGCTCGCCATATTTTCCCTGCGTGTGCGCAGCCACAAAGGAGGCGCCCCCGAACTCCAGCACATCAAGGGATCCGCTTTCGCCTTCCCCAAGCGCATAACCGCCGAGCGCGCGGTTACTTTCTTCAATGGAAAGCTTCAGGCCGGTTTCGTAATACAGCGTAAGCTGGAACGTGCGCCCGCCCAAACGCGGCTCGATATGGTCGATGCGGTATGGAATACGGCAGGCAGAATCGCAGCGGAGCCTGCCCGCGCGCATCGTAAGCTCGAATACGCCGCCCGGCCATGAACATATGCCGACATCCGGCGCAGGGCGTGAGCGGATGGAGCCGTTCTCAAAACTGATTTTTCGCGTAACGGGATAAAGCCGGGCATCCTCTCTATCAAAGAGCGGCAGGAGCGCGACATAATAATCGCCGCTGTCGGAAAGCGGCAGGGCAATGTGGGAATCCGCGCCACACTCCCCGGCCGGATGACCGTTCACTTCGATGAGCGCGGGCGCATCCGCACGGATGATGAGAAGGGGAACGGGAGAATAATACATAACGCGGCACCTCACAGATTTTTTGCCCAAAACCGATGGGTCAAGATAAAATCTATGCGCGGCGCTTGCATATCATGCCATTCTGGGCTAGAATATTAAGATTAAGTGATTGTTTTTGGGAGGGTATTATGGTAAGGCTATGCGAATTGGTTCGCTGCCCGGAAAAGCATGCGGGCGCCATCACGGTTGCCGGCTGGATTAAGACCGCGCGCGCGAGCAAGACCATCGGCTTCATTGAATTGACGGACGGCTCCTGCTTTAAGACCGTGCAGGTGGTTTATGAACAGGACCAGGTGAACGACGAAACCAAACGCGCGCTGAACACCGGCTGCGCGATTTCCGTACAGGGTGAGCTTCTGCTTACGCCGGATGCGCCCCAACCGTTTGAAATCCATGCTGCATCAATTGTGATTGAAGGAGAGTGCCCCGGCGATTATCCGCTGCAAAAAAAGCGTCACTCGCTGGAATATCTGCGCACCATACAGCACCTCCGCCCGCGCACGAACACCTTTCAGGCAACGTTCCGCGTGCGCTCCGTTGTGGCGCAGGCCATCCACCGCTTCTTTGACGAGCGCGGCTTTCTTTACGTACATACGCCGATTCTCACGGCGAGCGATTGCGAGGGCGCAGGTGAGATGTTCCGCGTGACGACGCTTGACCCGGCTGACCCGCCGCGCACAGGGGATGGCGCGGTGGATTTCGCGCAGGATTTCTTTGGCACGGCGGCCAACCTTACCGTCAGCGGCCAGCTTTATGGCGAAGCATTTGCGCTTGCATTCCGCGATATCTACACCTTTGGCCCCACCTTCCGCGCGGAGAACTCCTTTACGGCGCGCCATGCGGCCGAATTCTGGATGATTGAGCCGGAAATGGCCTTCTGCGACCTTGCGGGCGACATGGACGTTGCGGAAGCCATGGTGAAGTACATCATTCGCACGGTAATGGAACGCTGCCCGGATGAACTGAACTTCTTTAACCAGTTTGTGGATAAAACGCTGCTTGAGCGCCTGCGGAACGTTGTGGACAACGATTTTGCACGCATCACCTATACCGAGGCGGTGGAGCTGCTCAAAAAGGCGGATGTGGAATTCAAATATCCTGTGGAATGGGGTTGCGATCTGCAGACGGAGCACGAGCGCTACATCACGGAGCAGGTTTACAAAAAGCCCGTGTTTGTTACGGACTACCCGAAGGACATCAAGGCGTTCTATATGCGCGTGAACGACGACGGAAGGACCGTTGCAGCAGCGGACCTGCTTGTGCCCGGCGTGGGCGAAATCATCGGCGGCAGCCAGCGTGAGGAGCGGCTTGACGTATTGGAAGCGCGCATTGCGGAGCTTGGCATGGACATGACGGACTATGGCTGGTATCTGGAGCTGCGCAAGTTCGGCGGCGTGCAGCATGCGGGCTACGGACTCGGCTTTGAACGCATGGTGATGTATGTGACCGGCATGGCAAACATCCGGGATGTACTGCCTTTCCCGCGCACAACGGGCAGTTTGGAGATGTAACACAGAGAGAAGCATGCAAGCGGCATGATTCCATGCCGCTTTTGTCTTCAAAGTGAACTATCCCTTTTTGGCAGACGAAGGCCGCTCCAACGGAGCGGCCCGATTTTTCATTATTCCCTTGTACGCGGTATGCGCGTGGTGTCATCCGGCGGAGCAGCGTTCCGCCCATTGCTGCGCGGCAGCATGCCGGCAGCCTCAAGCGCTTGTTCACGCAGCTTGCGCTCCCGTGCAGCACGGCGGCGCGCAATGCGCTCCCGTTCCTTTTTCTCCAAAGAAGAGAGGATGACCAGCGCAATTCCCGCAAATACCGTGAGCACGGCAAGCACGATGAGCACTGTGCGCAGAGCAGAACTTACAGAGGAACCGACTTCCGCCACAATGTCCGTTGGCGTCTCGATTGTCGGGGTGCTGTCAACGGAACTGGCCGTGCCAACGAAATCGGCGGTAACATAAGCGGTGTAGGTGTACAGATTGCCGGAAGGATCCGCAACCTCAAGCGTAAAAGCAAGGTCGCGCGGCGCGCCGACATTAACTTTTTGATTGATGGATTGCGTGCCCGGTTCAAAGGTTTCCAGACGGTATATCTCCCCGTATTCGCTTTCCCGCAGCACCAGGTTCTGCATGGTGAGGGAACCGGTGTTCTCCACGGTAAAATTGACCGTAATGGAGCCTGCGCTATTGAGCGTCTCCACGACTGCCGCAGAGAAATTCACGCCAATCAGCGAGGGATCGATGTATTTTCGCACGGCATAACTTTCCGTTTTGTCGGAATACTGCTGGCCGACGCCGTCCACACCTTCAATATGGAATACGACATTGCGTGCCTCTGTGGTAGGCACGGTGTAGGTGAGCGTTTTGCTTTCGCCGATGGCAAGCTGGAATGCATCCGCAACGGAAGCGCCAAGTTCGTCCGTAACCTTAATCTTGCTGATGCGCTGATTGCCGTTGTTGGTGAGCGTCAGCGTGAAGGTTTGTCCTTCTTCTGCCGCCACGCCCTGTTCAACTGTGGCGCTCAGACGGGAGTTGATCATGCCGAGAACCTTGTCGGAAACCGTTGCTTTGCCTTCCGTGCCATCCGGCAGGAGATAGGCAATAACCGGGGAGCTGGTAACGGTGGAACGCCCCATCGTATATTCGTATGTAAACACATAGGGAACACCGGGTTGTACGACGATGTCCTTAACCATCGGCTCACGGCCGCCGATCTCCTTATCCGTGATGGATACTCCGGTGATGGGCGTTACACCGCTGTTGGTCACGGTATAAGTGAGGGTGATGACCTCACCCGTGGAGGCCTGCGAGGCGCTGACTGTGCGCGCGGCAGTCACCGAGACGCTTTGCGGAAGCTGGGAGGACGGATCATCCAACGCGCTTTTCACGGTGACGGAGGGCTGAGCGCTGCGGGCTTCGCCATCTTCAAGCCAGGTTACATCGAACGTGATGGGCTGGCCGATGAGCGCATCCGGCACAGTGAGCGGAGAACTGGTGAAGCTCTGGCTTGCTCCGGGCTCGATCGCAGCGCCTGCAGTGGTGAAAAATTCGCTGCCTTTATAGAGGATCCTGATATCCGTCATCGTGGCGGCGCTGTCGTTATGGATGGTGAAAGTAAACGTCACGTTGCCGGAAACAGAAAGCGATTCCGGGGTAGAGCTTCCGGTGATTTCGGCAGCTAAAGCGCTTGAACAAAGGCACAGGCAAAGCGCAGCAGCCACGAAAGCACAAAAGCGGTGTTTCAGATTTTGCATCATCTATCGCAACTCCTTGGGATTTCCATTCGTATTCAGCATCATTATACCCCAAAAGCGCCCGCATGGGAATAAGGGCACAAATTGTTTACGATTTCGGCGCTTCCGGGCGGATCAGGTAGCCGCCCCCGCACGAAACCGGCGCGGCACGGCCATCCGTGCGTTCTACAATTTCAGCCGAGAATCCGGCTGCCGCGGAATCTTCCACCAGAACGCGAAGATGCACCGCTTCCGCAAAATCAAGGAGGTCCACTTGCGCGTTGGCGCGCACAAAGGCTTCCACCGCCCCATACCGCGCATAATCCACGGAAAATTCCAACGCCGTACCGGGGATATAATGCAGCACGTCCGCCGCGCGCACCGCCTCCGCCGCACCGCGCGAATATGCGCGCACAAGGCCGCCGGCGCCGAGCAGGATGCCGCCAAAATACCGCGTCACGATGCAAAGCACGTTGGTCACACCATTGGCTGTGAGCACCTCCATCATGGGCATGCCCGCTGTGCCGGAAGGCTCGCCGTCATCCGAAAAACGGGCCGTTTCCCCGCGCGTGCCGACGCGGTAGGCATAGCAATTGTGCGTAGCGTCATAATGCTGCTTGCGGATGGCCGCAAGGTGCGCGAGCGCTTCCTCCTCCGTTTTGATGGGAAAACACCGGCCAATGAAGCGCGAGCGGTTGATGACGAATTCCTCCTCCGAGGCATGGGCAATGGTCTTAAACGCGTCCATGGGCGCTCCTTTCAAATGAAAATGGAAGGGCAAAACGCCCTTCCATTTATTTTCACAAGGAAACAGCCGTTTGTCAACCGGCGATCACGCGCACATAGCTTTTCTTGCCCTTCTTGAGCACAATGCCGTCTGCAAGCTTTGCGGGGTCTGCCTCTGCGGCGACGTCTTCAACTTTCACATCATCCATCAGCACCGCGCCGCTTTCAATCATGCGCCGCGCGTCGCTCTTGCTCTTGCAGAGCTTGCCTGCGACGAGCAGGTCAACCACGCGAAGGCCCGTTGCTTCCACATCCGCAGGGGTAAGCGCCACGGTGGGGATATTTTCGAGGCTTCCGCCACCGCCAAAGAGCGCTTCCGCCGCCTGCTGCGCCTTTTTTGCTTCCTCTTCGCCATGAACCTGTGCGGTAAGCGTATAGGCAAGCGTGCGCTTCGCAGCGTTGAGCGCCGAGCCGCCCTCGGCCGTCATGGCGTTTACTTCATCCATGGGGATGAACGTAAGAAGCGAGAGGCAGTTCTTCACATCTGCATCATCCACATTGCGCCAGTATTGATAGAAATCGTATACGCTGGTCTTTTCCGGATCGAGCCAAAGCGCGCCCTTTTCCGTTTTGCCCATCTTTTTGCCTTCGCTCGTGGTGAGGAGCGCCGTGGTGAGCGCATATGCGGGCTTTTGCTCTTTGCGGCGGATCAGATCCGCACCGCCGAGGATGTTGCTCCACTGGTCATCGCCGCCCATTTCCAGGCAGCAGCCATACTTCTGGTTGAGCACGAGGAAGTCGTAGCTCTGCATGAGCATGTAGCCCATTTCAAAGAAGGTAAGGCCGCGCTCCATGCGCTGCTTGTAACATTCGGCGCGGAGCATCTGGTTCACGGAGAAATGCACGCCAATGTCGCGCATGAAATCGAGGAAATTGAGGTTGCGGAGCCAATCCGCATTGTTCGCAAGAATGGCGGCATTTTCTCCCTCAAAGGACACAAGGCGTGCCATTTGCTTTTGGAAGCAGGCAGCGTTGTGATCCAGTTCTTCGCGTGTCATCATCCGGCGCATATCCGTTTTGCCGGAAGGGTCGCCGATGGCGGCCGTGCCGCCGCCAAGGAGCACGATGGGCCTGTGCCCGCAGCGCTGCATGTGCGCCATGGTCATGAGGGCAACATAATGGCCGATGTGCAGGCTGTCCGCAGTCGGATCGAAGCCGATATAAAAAGTGACACGCTCCTTTCCCAATAGCTCGTGAAGTTCCTCGGGGTGCGACGACTGTTTGATGAAGCCGCGCTCTGTGAGTACGTCGTATGCGTTTCTCATTGCGTTTCACTTTTTCCTTTCCTAAAATTTCTGCGCCGCATGCGGCGCTTCCTTACGATAACACAACCATGCCCGAAAGGCAAGAAGTGTGCAGCGAAAAGGCAAGTTTTGTGCAACAAATTGGAACCGATCTGACAGCAAACAAACCGATCAATTTCTGCACCTTGTTGAAGAATCTTGATAAAATGAATCGGTCTGCGGCAATCAATAGAAGGTCGCAACTTCTTCTTCGGGCTTTTCGGCGTGTTCGACTGAGATGGCAGTCAGTACCGGCCCTTTTGTGCCATAGGCTTTGTGATATTCAACGGAAATTTTCGCGGTAAGGAGCACCCAGTCCCGCTTATGGAGCGATGCCGCTTCCGGCCATTTGCATACAAGCGCTGCATATTTAATGTCGTTTACACAGCAGGTCATCACATGGCGCCCAACGATGAACACATCTTTGCCCAGTTTGGGGGAAAGCGCCACCGTTCCCTTGAAGCGCACGGTCTTCCCAGCATATTTCCCCGCATCCTCGGTAGCGTCCCGATACCAAAGGGCATAATCCCCATCCGCGATCTCCACGATGGGCGCATTGAGGTCGAACGGCAGAGGATCCTCGATTTCGTCATATTCCACCTTGCCGTTCGGGTATTCAAATGCGATGTTTGCCCGGCGCGATGTTGCGCGGACAATTTTGTGGAACATAAGCTGGTCGGTTTCCTCACTTGTGCGGTTAAATACCACGAGCTCACAGCTTTTGAGCTTATCTACCACGAGGGAGCGCATGTTTGCGTTGTACGCCAGGAAGGTACGGGCGTCCACAAACAAAAACTCCTGATAAATACTCCATTCTTCCGGCATGTGCTGATAGAGCGAATCCAGCATCCACATGCCGTTATATTCCACAAGAACGCGCGTGGTCCTGTGCTTTTTTTGCAGTGCGGCAAGGCGCGTCGCGGCAAGGCCGCTTTCTGCTTCGATGGTCTCAATAAATACGTTGCCGCCTGCAAACGTGTCGGGGGCGTATTCCTCTTCGCCCTCTTCGCAAAGCAGCAGCAACGTGCGCTCCCCTGCGTTGAAACGCGCATCCTCCAGCGTCTCCTGAATGAAACGCGTTTTGCCCGCCTCTAAAAAACCGGTGAACAGGTAAACGGGAATTTCTATAGCCATACGATCGCCTCCGCCCGCTGTGCCGTCAGCGTGCCGGGAAGAGCTTTGCAAGCGCGGCTTCGTTGAGCTTGGAACCAATCACGCAGAGCCGGCCGGTGACCGGTGCAGGGCCTTCCCGCAGCTCAATCTCGCCGGGCACAAGGTCAAAGTGCAGCCATTTGCCGCAGGTGCAGGCAACCATGCCCTTTGCGCGCAGCACACCGCCATACTGCTCCGCATCGCCGAGCGCTTCAAGCGCGCTTTGCAGCGCCTCACGGCTGAACTTATGTGTTGTTTCAATGCCCCAGCTTACAAACACTTCATCTGCATCATGCCCATGGTGGTGATGATGATGCGCATGGCCATGCTCATGTTCCTGTTCATGATGACACCCGCACGTGCATTCTTCATGCTCGTGCTCATGTTCGTGCCCATGTTCGTGTTCATGCTCGTGTTCATGTTCATGTTCATGCTCGTGTTCATGCTCATGGTGATGGCCACAAACGGGACAAACTTCCTCATCTTCAGATTCGGAAGCAAGCTGGTCAAGCGCGGCTGCAAGGGTATCCTTGCGTTCCATGGCGGCAAGGATCTGCGCCCCGTCCAATTGATCCCAAGGGGTGGTGACGATGACGGCGGAAGGATTATGCTCCCGGAGCATGTCGACCGCTGCGGAAAGCTTATCCCCGGAGACGGAATCCGTGCGGGAAAGGACGATGGCGCCGGCGTGTTCCACTTGATCGTTGAAGAATTCACCGAAGTTCTTCATATACATTTTGCACTTGTTGGCATCCACCACGGCGGTGAAGCTGTTGAGCGCAAGGTCGTGGGAATCCACGCCCTGTACGGCGCGGATCACATCGCTCAGCTTACCTACGCCGGAGGGCTCGATGAGGATGCGGTCCGGTGCGAACTGGACGAGCACCTTCTTGAGTGCATCCGTAAAATCGCCCACGAGGCTGCAGCAGATGCAGCCTGAGTTCATTTCGGTGATCTCCACGCCGGCATCCTGCAGGAACCCGCCGTCCACCGCGATCTCACCGAATTCATTTTCAATTAAAACAAGCTTTTCCCCCGCATATGCTTCACGGATCAGCTTCTTAATCAGTGTGGTTTTGCCGGCGCCCAGAAATCCGGAAAAAATGTCGATTTTCGTCATTGCATGTCTTCTTTCCGCAGCCCATGCTGCATGTTTTTCTAACCACAAATTATAACGCTGAACACGAAAAAACACAAGGCAGGCGCGGAATTAAGGAGTGTCCAATTGTAGGATTAC
>DCKB01000051.1 GCA_002320595.1 Christensenella sp. UBA1685 | reverse complement strand
ATGCCGAAGTTGAAATCCCCAAGGCAGAGGATCTCAGCGCAGACATTAAGGATCGCATCAACGCTGGTCAGGGCCTGCTCACAATCACGACCCCCAACCTCACGGGTGTTGAGATTTATGTCCGTTACCCGAATGGCTCCTCCCATCGGGATGATTCCGGTAAGTATGCAATCACCGCGGGCGAGCTGGGCAAGACCATCTGCTTCGAGATTTGGGGCAATGTTGTCAAGTCCGACAAGGATGCGAAGATCACCGCGACCCTCGGCGTTTACAACAAGTGGAGCGGCGATACGTTCTCCTTCTTCGGCAAAGATGGCAAGGAATACACCATCTTCAATGGTGTTGCTAATGAGTTTGCGGTAGTGAAGGGCACCACCTGGGGAAATAACTTCGTCCGCTTCTTCGTTAACTCTGATAGCCAAGTTCAGATGGGTCAGGTTATGCTCAATGGCGCTACCTACACGATCGTTGACGCTTACGGCGAGATGAACTTTGCTCCTGTAAACGGCGGCAACCTGATTACTGGTGACACCTATCGCGATGTGAAAGCGCTTCTCGACAGCGTGCTCGGCGCCATGGGCTTTGAGTACGGCGGCCGCGCTTACATCTCCCGTGACCTCATAAAGAAGAACCTCGGCACCGTTGTTGAGGGCAGCAAGACTCTGACCTATCCGTCCGGCTACGTTGCAGAGCTCGTGACTGACGATCCGTCCGTCAAACCCCCGCAAACCGGTGACAACGCTTCCATCGTTGGCTTCGTGATGATCGCTATCGCGCTCGTCGCGGCTGCCGCCGTCACCGTCAAGAAGGTTCGTGCGTAATTAACCTTCTCTGTTGGGAAAAATCCCTGCACAAAGGAAGGCCGCCCGCAAGGGCGGCCTTTTTCGTGCGAGCGCCACCGAAAAAATTGCGGAATGAAGGGCAATCCGCGGCCATGCCTGCGGCAAAGTAAGCTGCGCTGCCGGGAATAAGACAATCCTCAGTCCGCTTCGCGGACAGCTCCTTTCAGAAAGGAGCCTTTTGGTTACAGCTTCCCCAAAGCCCCCTTTTTGAAAGGGGGGGGCGAAGCCGAGCGCCGCCAGTGGCGGATGCAGCGAGGCGGAAGCCCAGTAAGCAAGGAAGCGCAAGGCGGCCACTCCTGCGACAACGCTGCGCGACCATTGCGAACTGTGGGCAACGTATGCAGCCTTTACGGGGGATTGCCGCCTGCGGATGGTCTTTTTACTTATGCGGTTTCAAGCGCAAGCTGCATCATCTGCGTAAACGAATTCTGGCGTTCTTCGGCGGTGGTCGCTTCGCCGGTCACAAGGCTGTCCGAAATGGTGCAGATGCAAAGCGCATTCTTGCCCGCACGCGCTGCGTTCATGTAAAGCGCAGCGGATTCCATCTCAACGGCCAGCACGCCCATCTTCTGCCACACCAGCGAGCTATCGCCATCACCATAAAACAGGTCGCTTGAAAGAATGTTGCCCACCGTGACCGGGAGGCCGAGCTTCTCCGCCGCGCCCGTAGCTTTTTTGAGCAGCTCATAGCTTGCTGTGGGCGCATAGATTCCGGGCAGGTTAAACTGGCTCTGGAACGATGAAACATAGCTTGCGCTCATGCCGATAACGATGCTGCGCAGCGGCAGCGCCGGGCTGATCGCGCCCGCAGAACCGATTCGGATGATGTTCTTTACATCATAAAAGTGAAACAGCTCATAAGAGTAGATGCCCATGGACGGCATGCCCATGCCGCTTGCCATAACGGATACGCGCTTGCCTTTATAAAGCCCAGTATAGCCCTGCACGCCGCGCACATTGTTTACGAGCACGGCATCCGTGAGGAAGGTTTCCGCGATGAACTTCGAGCGCAGCGGATCACCCGGCATCAGAACGGTTTCGGCGAAATCGCCAAGCTTTGCGTTGATGTGCGGAGTTGGGATTGACATGATGGTTCCTCCTTATCGGTATATTGTTTCGGTTTCTTATTTCTTATCTTTTATTTATAATTGTCTATTGTTCTGCGCGCGTTGTCAATTGTTTTATTCCCCCTCCCCATAGGGAGAATCCTCCGGCGGGTCGTCCGTGCCAAGGGTGGGCAGAAGCGCTGCCGCGTCCTGCTGGGGCAGCGCCGTGACTTCGCGGAGGCTGCGGCGGATGCCGCGGGTGCGCACCCCGATGAGTTTATCCAGGTCGTCATGCGCGCGGGTCAGCTTCTCCTGCGTTTTCACGAGCACGTCGTTGAACTTCTCAAATTCGGTTTTCACCGCGCCCAGCACCTTCCATACTTCTCCGCTGCGCTTCTGAATCGCCACGCTGCGGAAGCCCATCTGTAAGCTGTTCAAAAGCGCTGCCATCGTGCTTGGGCCCGCCACGTTCACGCGGAAATCACGCTGGAGCGTTTCGATCATGCCAAGCTTGACGACCTCCGCGTAAAGCCCTTCCGTGGGCAGAAACATCACAGCGAATTCCGTGGTTTCCGGCGGTGCGATATATTTGTCGCGAATGTCCTTTGCAAAGCCGCGCACGCGCGCACGCAGCTCGTTTTGCGCAGTTCGCACAGCTTCCGGGTTTCCGCTTTCGTAAGCGTCGCACAGGGCGGTGTACGCATCCATCGGGAACTTGGAATCGATCGGCAAAAGCACGCTTCCGCCGTCTTCAGCCGGCAGTTTGATTGCATATTCCACGGGATTACGGCTGTTTTTTGCAGTCACCACATTGCGCAAATACTGTTCCGGCGCCATGATCTCCTCCAAAATTGCGCCAAGCTGAATCTCGCCCAAAATGCCGCGGGTTTTTACGTTGGAAAGCACGCGGGAAAGGTCCCCCACGCCCGCAGCAAGCGTTTGCATCTCTCCAAGGCCCTTATAGACCTGCTCCAACCGTTCGTTGACAAGCCGGAAGGATTGCGTCATACGCTCTTCCAGCGTCTTTTGCAGCTTTTCATCCACGATGCCGCGCATCTCGTCCAGCTTCCTGTTGTTGTCCGCCTGCATTGCGCCAAGGCGGGTTTCCACCGTATTGCGGATGTTTTCAAGCTTTTGTTCGTTTTCGGTTGCAAATGTGCCAAAGCGCGTTTCTAACGTCTTATGCATGTCCTGCACGGCCTTGTTCATGGTTTCCTGCCGCGCCGCCAGGTTTCGCTCCAGCGAAGCGCCCATGCGCTGCTGGTTTTGCAGCAGCATTTCCCCCATGCTGCCGACGGTGCGCTGTGTGGCGTCCGCAAGCTCTCTGCGCAGGGCGCGCTCCCGTTCTTCCTGCATGGCGCGAAGCTGTGCAAGCTCCGCGCGCAGCGCTTCTTCGCCTTCCCGTTCCCGCGAGGCGCGTTTCAGCGACAGCGCCGCGAGCACGGCCGCCGCAGCGCTCAGGATCACACATGCGATCAAAAGATAAAGTTCCATGGTTTCTCCTTTCAGGGCATAAAGCGGGGAAGCAGGTTATGCTCCGTCGTTTGCGCAAACAGGACAATCCCGAGCCATGCCTGCGACGAAGTAAGCTGCGCTGTCGGAAATAAGACAATTCTCAGTCCGCTTCGCGGACAGCTCCTTTCAGAAAGGAGCCTTTTTTGTTACAGCTTCCCCAAAGCCCCCTTTTTGAAAGGGGGGGGCGGAGCCGAGCGCCCGCAGTGCGGGATGCTGCGAGGCGGAAACCCCGTGAGCAGGGAAACGCGAGGCGGCCGCTCCTGCGGCAACGCTGCGCGGCCTTTGCGAACTGTGGGCAACACACGCAAAGCCGGCGAAGGGTTGGCGCAAGACGCGCCTCATTTTGCGTACTTATTCGCCCGATAGCCGGTTTCAAGGTTCACGGCGTTTAAGTATGGCCGGCCTGCGCGGCAACGGGAAATGTTCTCCGCTGCAATGCGCACCATGCGGTTAAGCGTTTCCGGCAGATGGAAATATCCGGAAACATGCGGCGTAATCAGCGCGTGCTCCAGCGTCCAAAGCCGGTGCTCCGGAGGCAGAGGTTCGGGGTCGGTCACATCAAGGCCCGCGCGAATGCCGCGGCGCTCGATGGCGTCTGCAAGCGCGTCCAGGTCAATCGCGCTGCCGCGGCCTACGTTCAGGAGGATCGCGCCGTTTTTCAGCATAGCGATGCGCCGCGCATCCAGAATATGCTTTGTTTCCGGCGTGCCCGGAAGCGACATGGCAAGCACATCCGCGCGCGGAAGCACATGGTCAAGCTCCTGCGTCAGGCAAAGCTCATCAATGTACTCCGGCTTGTTTGCATCCGTGCGGCGCACGCCGATGGTATATGCGCCAAGCGCCTTAACCTTGCGGGCGAATTCCCCGCCGATGTCGCCAAGGCCGAGAACCACAATCGTTGCACCCTCGATGGAGGTCACATTGCCCATGTCCTGCCAAACGTGCTTGTTCTGGTTGTCCCTGTATTGATGGAGCCGCTTTTGCAGCATCAGTAGCATGCCGAGCATGTGCTCGCTGATGGCAAGGCCAAACGCCCCGGTTGTGTTTGTGAGCGCGCAGCCTTCCGGCAGGGCGGGGATGTAGCCGTCCGTGCCGGCACTGAAGAGCTGAAGCAGCCGGAGTTTTTTTGCTTCCGCCACAAGCGCAGGCGCGACATTGCCAAACAGGATGTCCACCTCTTGCATCAGCGCTGCATCCACCTCGTCCGCATTTTTATAGATGAATTCCGCCTCCGGGCCGCCTGCGGCCTCCAGCAACTGCTTGTGCTCCGCCGTAACGGGCGGGGTTACGAGAATCTTCAGCATAAATACTCCTCCGTATCAAAATCGCTGTATTCCACCCGGCGGAGCATCAGCCCATGCGCGGGCGCGGTAGGCCCGGCATCCCGCCGGTCACCACTTGCAAGTGCGCGCAAAACGGAATCGGCCGCGCGGCGCCCCTGCCCAATCTCAAGCATCGTCCCCACCAGAATGCGCACCATATTATATAGGAAACCATTGCCCGCCACATCGTAGTGCAGTAGGCAGCCTTCCCTTGTCCATTCGGAGCAATAGATCGTCCGCACAGCGGATTCCACCGTAGTGCCCACCGCGTGGAACGCTGAAAAATCGTGCGTACCCAAAAAGAGCTGCGCAGCCGCGTTCATCGCTTCCATGTCAAGCGCCGTATGCACATGCAGCGCCGTCGCGCGCGTAAAGGCGCTTGCGTGGGCGCTGTTCTGAACGTTATAACGGTAATGCTTTTTCAAAACATCGAACCGGGCATGGAACCCTTCCGCCTCCCCGCTGAAGAGAATGCGGATATCCGCCGGGAGCCCCGCATTCAGTGCATAGGCAAACTTATCCGGCGGGATGCGCGATTCCGTGTCAAAATGCGCCACCTGCGCAAGCGCATGCACCCCGCTGTCCGTGCGGCCGGAAGCGTGCAGCGCAGTGCGTATGCCGGTCAGCTTAAAAAGCTCGCGCTCGATGCGTTCCTGTACGGCCAGGCCGTTCGGCTGCGTCTGCCAGCCAACATATGCCGTTCCGTCATATTGAATGACCATGCGGATGCGCTTCATGATTCCCCCAGCGGCAATACTTGGCCTTCATCCGTCTGAATGAAGCAAAGTTCAATCGCTTCATTCCGCAAATACAGCGTGATTACACCCGCTTCGGTGTTGGCAAGCATGGCTACGATGTCCCCCACGGCATTCACATCCGAGGGGAACCCGGCAGCACGGCTCGCCGCAACCGCCTCGGTCAAATCCGTTCCCGCAAGCACTTCGGCAATTGAAATACCGCGCGACTCGCCCAGAACGTAAATGTCCTCTCCTTCCAGCGAGTACCCAAAGGCATTCAGTTCCTCTGCAAGGTGGGCAAGCGTGTCATCCTTAGCAAGCTGTACACTCCAAACCGCAGCAACAACAAGCAGTACTGCCGCCAAGCCCAATAGAATGAATTTTGTTCTGTTGCTCAAACCCATAATGCCTGCACCAAAACAATCATGCCCGTCATCGCCGCAAATGCCGCAGCAGCCGCCGCGTCACGCGGTGCAAAGCGCAGCACATGCATCCGCGTGCGCCCCTTTCCGCCATGGTAACAGCGGCTTTCCATGGCCATCGCAAGTTCGTCCGCCCTGCGGAATGCGCTGATGAACAACGGTACCAACACGGGGATCATGCTTTTCGCACGCCGGAATATGTTGCCGGATTCAAAGTCCGCACCGCGCGCCATCTGCGCCTTCATGATTTTATCCGCTTCTTCGATGAGAGTCGGGATAAAACGCAAAGCGATGGTCATCATCATCGCAAGTTCATGCGCCGGAAAGCCGAGTTTTCCAAACGGCGTGAGCAGTTTTTCCAATGCGTCTGTAAGCGCAATGGGTGTTGTCGTGAGCGTCATAAGCGACGTACCCGCAAGCAGCAGCACCAGGCGCAGCGTGATATAGACGGCCTGATAAACGCCGCCTTCCGTAATTTGGATAAACCGCCATTCCCAAATGAGATCGCCCGTCTTCACCATGAACAAATTGATGAAAAACATGAAAACGAGCAAAAAACGGATGGGTTTCAGCGAGCGCACCAAATAGGAAAGCGGGACGCGCGCAAGGTATGTCACCATGGCAACGAACAATGCCGGCAACAGGAATACGGTAATCTTCTTCACGAAGAAAATTACGATAATATAAGCGAGCATGCCCAAAAGCTTGGTGCGCGGATCCAGCCGATGGATGGGCGAATTGCCCGGGAAATACTGGCCAAGCGTAATATCCCGCATCAGATCTCCGCCCCCTTCCCAAGAAGGTTGCAGAGCGCAAGCTCCATCTCATCCATCGCATATATGGTTTCCGGCAACGCTACGCCGCGCGCGCGCAGCGCAAGCGCAAGGCGGGAAACCTGAGGCACATCCAATCCGTTTTCCAGCAGAAACTTTGCATCCCCGAAGATTTCCGCCGTGGAGCCTACGCGCAAAAGCGTGCCTGCAGAAAGCACCGCCACACGCTCGGCACGATCTGCCATGTCGTCCATGGAGTGCGATACCATCACAACCGCGCAACCCAGCGTGGCGCGCAGATGGTCAATGGTATCAAGAATATCGCGCCTGCCCAGCGGGTCAAGGCCTGCCATCGGCTCGTCCAGCACCAAATATTTCGGCCGCATCACAATGATGCCCGCAAGCGCCGCACGCCGCTTTTCGCCGCCCGAAAGTTCAAACGGGGACTTGTCCCGGAAGCGTTCCGGGGCAAGTCCGACAAGCGCCATCGCCTCGTCCGCGCGCGCCATCGCCTCCGCCTCTGGCACACCCATGTTTTTTACGCCAAAGGCTACATCCTTTGCAACAGTTTCCTCAAACAGCTGGTATTCCGGATATTGGAACACCATGCCAACAAGCCGCCTGCCCTGAACGCGCTGCTTTTTATCCGCCATATCAAAGCCATCCACCGTCACACTTCCGGAAGTTGGCTGCAAAAGGCCGTTCAAATGCTGCACAAACGTAGACTTTCCGCTGCCCGTATGCCCAATCAACCCCAGAAACTCGCCGTCCCCAATCGTGAGGGTAACGTCCTTCAGGGCGTCGTGCGCAAGCGTACTGCCCTCCATATAGGCATGGTTCAGTTTTTCAACAACGATCGGCATATTGCGTCCGCCATATCCTCCACAGTTAAAATATCGTCCGGCAGAGATGCGCCGTGCGCATTCAGCCGCTCTTTCAGTTCCGTCATCGCAGGAACATCCAGCCGGTGTGCGCGCAAAAGCTCCGTCTGCATGAATACCTCACGCGGGGTTCCCGTCAAAAGCAGCGTTCCATCCGCCATTACGGCAACGCGGTCGGCCACCGTTGCCTCCTCCATATATTGTGTGATCATCACCACCGTGATCCCCTTTTCGCGATGAAGCTTTGAAACAATTGCAAGAATTTCACGCCGGCCGCGCGGGTCCAGCATCGCCGTTGCTTCATCCAGCACCAACACCTCTGGCTCCATCGCAAGCATTCCTGCAATTGCGATGCGTTGTTTTTGACCGCCGGAAAGCATGTGCGGTGCACGCGCCGCATACTCCTCCATGCCGACTGCCGCAAGCGCCGCATCTACACGCGTGCGGATCTCCGCGCCCGGCACACCCAGGTTTTCCGGTCCGAAGGCGACATCCTCCTCCACCACAGTGGTCACCAGCTGATTGTCAGGGTTCTGAAATACCATGCCCACCTTTTGGCGGATTGGAAGCGTATTCGCCTCATCCTTTGTGTCCATCCCCGCAACGCGCACCGTACCCTCCGTAGGCAGGAGCAATGCGTTCAGGTGTTTTGCAAGCGTGGATTTTCCGCTGCCGTTATGCCCCACCACTGCAAGAAACTCACCTTTTTTTATAGAAAGCGTAACGCCCGAAAGCGCGGCGCGTCCGGAGTCCTCATAGCTGTAGGATATGTTGTCTATCTCGATCATCACGGTCCCCCGTTTCTGGGCGCACAAGCCGAAATGGCCTTTGCAAGCCCCACATAGCCAATTTAGTATTATACCGCACAAATGCCCAAAAGGCAAAGAAAAAGCGCATAAAAACAGCCGCCCGGCCAGGCCGGGCGGCTGTTTTCTATCTTCTTTTATCGACCGCTCTTCTTTCTGCGTAAGAACAGGTATGCCGCACCGATGAGCACGACCGCAACGGCGATGATGGCTGCCGTTGCGCCGCCGTTCCCATCTTTTGCCGCTGCGGGAGCCACAGGTTCCTCTGTTGCCGTAGGCGTAGCCTCAGGCGTTGCGGCAGGCGTTTCCGTAGGCGCCGGGGTCTCCTCTGCCGCGGGCTTGGTTACGTCGAGGCTGGTTTCAATGTACTTGCCGTCGTTCGTCATCACATAAAGGCGGAACGTCCATGTTTCGCCGGGTTCCGCCGCGCCCATCAGCCGTTCGGGGCTGAAATTCAGCGTCCCCTCCGGATTATAACTAACGCTGTATTTAAACATACGGTTTGCCTTGAGGAGCACAGGCAGCTTTTCCGCATCGGCTACAGCGTCGTGCCCGTCAATGGTAAGGCATGCAATGCCGGCTCCGGCCGACTTTAGCTTGTTCGCCCGGAAGCGCGAATTAAGCTCCACGGCGTCCGTATCCAGCCGGTAGGTATCCGCTTCGCCTGCTACGGGAACAAGATTTGCTTCGATGGTTTCAATGGCGGTTGCAGATGGATTCTGCTTCCCGTGCACGATGTATGCGATGCGCCCGCTCCACGCGGCGTCAAGCTGGTCTGCACGATACCTGCGCAGGCACCCTGCATCGGAACCCGCAGCCGCGTCGCTGGAATAAAAATATTCCACACCGTCGATCGTTTCATATCCCGTAATGGTAATGAGATGGCCGGCGGTATTGTTGGCCGCGCCGTTTTCAAGGTATGGGTAGCTTCCGTTCTGGCTTGAGGAATACCGCACGCTCAGCCCCACCGGGTTTCCGTTTGCAAGTTCGTTGCGCAGGAGGTCAAAATCCGCATACTGCACATATGCGTCATAGCCGAACATACCCGCAACGGCAACGCTGAACGGCCAGTTGCCAAACCCTTCATAGTTTGAATCGTAGCACAGCAGAGCGACCTGCTCCGGTAGCAAATCCTCGCCATGCGCGTTGAGAAGTGTGCAGATGGTAGTGGCGCTGCAGATTACATCGGCGATGGAAGGCTCGCGCACCATCTGCGAAATCGCCGGGCAGTTGGGCTCCACCTTTTCGGGAAGCTGGCCATCATAAAGCGAATAGGCAAGCGAGGGCTGAATTGCCTGTCCTTCGAGCGTATTCTTATAGGTCGCCGCGACCTGATCCAGCACGGGGGTCACAGATGGATCGTCCGAATGCAGCACAACTTTGAGCTGCACAAGGCTTGCCGTCTCCCCATCCGAACCGTAAATGGTGAAAATGTCCGTGTCTACGCCGGCAATCTCAGTTTCGGTGTTCGCGCTGCCGCGCTCTGCAACGTCGCGGGACCATTTGCCCCAGGAGAGCCATTCTGTCCAGGTTTTTTTCATGTCCACGTAAGCCCGGGCTTTAACTTCCACATAGGTGCCCGCAGGCACTTCGGCGTTCCATGAGGCGACGAGATATTCAAATGGCTCCACCTCAAAAATCTGCGAAACATACTCGCCATCCGTCTGTCCTTCGGCAAGGCGCACTGCGCCGTCACTCACATCGGAAGCGGATGCGGCCACGTTGGTCAACGTCCCTTTCTCAAAGTCCTCCAACGTGCCAAGCTTAATGAGGTTTCCGCCGACCGGCTCTCCTTTTTCCTTTGCTGCAAACGAAACGTTTGCGAGCGGCAGGACGAGCAGCAGTGCAAGCAAAAGGCTTGCGATCCGTCTTACAGGTTTCATGGTATCTCCCTTTCCGTTTTTAATTGTTCTTCATACTTCCCGCGTTTCCGTCAGAACAGGTCTGCCGGAAGCGCGGGAAAGTTTTATTATGAGGTACGCTGTGAGATCCCCTTGATCGCGGAAATGACCCAATCGTACTCCGCAGCCGTGATGATTGCACCGCAATACTCGCACTTGGCAGTGTGGTTCAGGTCAAGCGGCGCTCCGCAGTTCGGACAATGTGCCGTTTCGTTTGCATCCGCCTTCACAGTCTTTGTGCCCTTGGTGCGAACGAGCGTCCATTCATAGGTCAGGAATTTTTCCGCCGTCTTGCTTCCGCTGACCACGGCGCCCGTTTCATCCGAAACAGTATAATCCACGATGCGCGTGCGCACAAGCGCCGTAATAATGTCGTTCTTTTCATCTTGCCCAAAGCCGGTAAGGTCGACACCGAGTACCGCGATGCGCTCCACATAGTTCGTCTGCTTGTTGCGTATGAGCGCCGCAAGCTGGCTGCCCATCTGGTTGAAGAGCGCGTCCGTCATGCTGGTGCGCATCTCCTCCCACTTTTTGTTCTGCCAGCAATCCTGCATGCGGATATAAAGGTTGCCAATCTTTTCTTTCATGGCTTCCTCGGAGAAGTTGGGATCCATCTCCTTAAGCTGCGCAATCGTCATCGGCAGCACGGTGCGCGATGCTCCCGGGTTCACAGCGCCGTTTCCGCCGCCCTTCTTCCCTTTTGCACGGATAACAAAATAAATGACGGCAACCACAATGATCCAGAAAATCAGCCCGCCGCCGCTTCCGGTTCCGCTGCCACCGCCGTTCCAGATGACAAACCCATCGCCGCTGCTGCTTCCCCAGTCGCTGTCACTTCCCCAATCGCCGCTTCCGCCCCAATCGCTGCCTCCGCCGTAATCGGAATCGCCGGCAAAGCCCCCTGCATCCGCAAGTCCGGTCGCCGGTACCATAAGAAGCACCGCCAACAGGAGGCAAGCCAAAAGGAACGGCCTTATGCGTTTCTTTTTCATTGCATTTTACCCTTTCTTGAATTTGAGCGCAGTGCCCGCAAATGCTTTATGCCCATCACTTTGATCCTATGTTATTATAATTCATTTTACGCGCATATGTCTACACCCAACACGCAGCGGCAGCGCGGCAGCGCTTCCTTTTCAACGCAGATTTTTCTTTCATTCAGGGCTTTCCTGTGGTACTATATAAAAAGAATCATAATACAAAAGGGGGGTTTTTGTATGATTTGTCCGAATTGCGGTACCAACAATTCCGATTCCACGAAGTTCTGCATCACCTGTGGCGCCCGCCTGGATGCCGGCGCACAGCAGGCAGCCCAGCAGGCTGACTATCAACCGTCAGCACCTGTTGTGATGCAGCCCATGAACAACCAACCATTGACAACCGGCCAGTTTTTCCTGATGGATCTCATTTTGGCGATCCCACTTGTCGGCCTCATCATGTGTTTTGTCTGGGCTTTTGGCGATGGCTCCAATCCAAACCGCAAGGCTTGGGCCAAAGCGAAGCTCATTTGGATACTCATTGGCGTTGTGCTGACAATTCTTTTCGTAGTGCTGTTTGCCGGCGTTTTTGCCTCCATTGTGAATCGCATCGCCTACTCTTATTAAACCCGCGCTTTGCCGTATCAGGCGCAGGGATAAGCAAAAGAGCGCCTTAAACCAGGCGCTCTTTTGCTTTGCTTAATTCATTTCTAAAAAGGAGAAATTCATGAAAAAAGCCGTTGTTTCGCCCGGCGCTGAAGTTCTCTCGGGTACGCCGCTGCCCAAATCCATAGCGGCAAAAGCGGCTCGCGTAGGCCTCATCACAAACCCTACGGGCGTTCTGCCGAACCTTCGGCCCACCTATGATGTGCTTGCAGAGCTCTATACGCTTGTCGCGCTGTTTTCGCCGGAACACGGCGTACGGGGGAACGTGGATGCGGGCGGGGATGTGCCGGACTATGTAGATGAAGCGACCGGCCTTCCTGTTTATAGCACCTATGGCCCCGGCAAAGGCGCCGCGTTCCGCAGGATGACGGAGCTGGATTGCGTATTTTTCGATATGCAGGATGTAGGCGCGCGGTACTATACCTATCAGTACACGATGACGGAATCCATGGAAGCCTGCGCCGCCGCTGGCGTGCCGTTTGTTGTGCTTGACCGGCCGCCGATGATTGGCTGCATTCCGCAGGGAAACGTCCTCTCTCCGGCTTTCTCATCCTTTGTTTGCAAATATGCAACTGCTGCACGAACAGGCCTGACCATTGGCGAATTCGCGCGTTTTATCAACGAAACGGAGCACATCGGCTGCGCCCTCACAGTCGTCCCTTGTGCAGGCGTGACGCGGGGCTTGTATTACGATGAAGCTGCATTGCCGCTTGTCGCGCCTTCTCCTGCGATTCCCACTGTGGATTGCGCCCTCGTTTATCCGGGTACCTGCCTGCTTGAAGGAACAAATCTTTCCGATGGGCGCGGCACTGCCAAACCATTTGAGATGATTGGCGCGCCGTGGCTCCGCGTCCGGGATGCAATCCATGCGCTTTCCCTTCTGCCCCACGAAGGCTGCCTGTTCCGCGAAACCTTTTATACGCCTTACAGCGCAAAATTCCGCGGCGAGCGCTGCCGCGGAATCCAGATTCATGTGACAGATCGCGCGGCCTTCCGCCCGTTTGAAACAGCATTGCGCCTGCTTTGCGTGATTCGCGCGCAAAATCCGGAGTTCTCCTACACCGATCCGGAATTTGAAAGCAAGCTGTTCGGCTCCGATGCGCTTGTTTCCGCCTCCTTCGATTGCGAGCGCTATATTTCCGCGCTTGATGCGCCGCTTGCAGAATACCGAAAAAAGATCGAACCGTTTTATTTGTATGAGTCGTAAGTCCGAAAGCGGAGCGTTCTCTCCGCTTTGATATGCGGCTGACTGATATGCCGCTAAAATATGCTTAAATACATTCGCCGGGAGAGGCGTTCCAGCGCCTGAATTCCCGCGATGCTGTTTCCTTTTTCATCCAGCGCCGGCGAATAAATGCCGATGCCCATTCGCGTGGGTGCAACCGCCATGATGCCGCCGCCCACGCCGCTTTTCGCTGGTACGCCCACGCGAACCGCAAACTCTCCGGAGCCATCGTACATCCCGCAGATCATCAAAACAGCATTAACAAAACGCGCGTACTCTGCCGGAAAAAAACGCTCCTCCGTCTTGAACTTCCGGCCATGGTTGGCGAGCGCCATGCCGATGTATGCCAAATCCCTGCTGCAAACGCGAATGGAGCAGGCCCGAAAATAGCATTCAAGTACATCCTCAACAGCATCTTTGAACAAACCGTGCGCTTTGAGCAGGTATGCAAGCGCCCTGTTTTTGAATCCCGTCTCCCGTTCCGACCGAAACACAGCTTCATCAACATCGATCTCCGGGTTGTCCGCAAGCCGGCGAATAAGTTCAAGCAGCCTTGCAAAGCGTTCGGAGTAGCTATCCCCCTTGAGCATCGTACAAAGCAGGATCGCGCCCGCATTGACCATGGGGTTAAAATGTTCGGGCACCAAAGATTTGTCGGATACATTGATCGCGTCAAATGGCTTCCCGGTCGCTTCCACCCCGATGCGCGTTCGGACGGCCTCCACCCCATTATCCATCAGCGCCAAAAGCAGCAGCACAGGCTTGACCACGCTTTGAATTGTGAAATGCTTTGCGTGATCTCCGGCACTGAAACGGCTTCCATCGCTCGAAATTATGTAGATTCCAAAATCGTCCGGATTTTGCTTGGAAAGCTCCGGAATATACGTTGCAACAGCGCCCTGTTTAGTATATGGGCGGCACTCGTTCAGAATCTGATCCAGCAATTCTTCCATTTGTACTCCCCTGCGACATGCGGCTTATTCTGTTTCAACCTTTTTTGATTATACCACATGCACCCTTTTCTGAACAGACAAAAGGAGCGCCTTCAGGCGCTCCTTTTAAATGGATCCAATGCGTCAGATCAGCTCGATCATTGCCATTTCCGTCGCATCGCCGCGGCGGGGTCCGAGCTTCAACACGCGGGTATAACCGCCGTTGCGGCCTTCGTACTTTGGCGCGATCTCACGGAAAAGCTTCTCCACAACGGGATGCGGGGTTTCCTTGGAACGCTTCGCATACTCGGGCTTGGTCTCCTTCTCGTTGCGGGGCAGGGGCATATTGTAAAGGTATGCCATGATCTGCCGGCGGGCATGGAGCTTGGAGGGCATATCGTTGATCTTTTCCACCTTCACGACCTGCTCTTTGTCGTTGCGGGTTTCCTTTTCAACGGTGACTGTGTTCTTATATTCTTTTACAGCGAGGGTGATCAGCTTCTCCGCGATGGGGCGGATTTCCTTCGCACGCGCTTCGGTGGTCACGATCTTGCCGTTCCACAGGAGCGCGGTGGTCAGGTTCCTGAGCATAGCGTCGCGCTGGTCGCTCGCCTTACCAAGTTTACGGTTAGGCATTGAAACTTCCTCCTTAATTAGTCTTCGTTATGCCGGAGCGAAAGGCCCAGTCCAACCAGCTTCTGCTGGACTTCCTCAAGCGACTTGCGCCCGAGGTTGCGAACCTTCATCATTTCTTCCTCGTTGCGCATCACCAATTCCTCCACGGTGTTGATGCCCGCGCGTTTGAGGCAGTTGTAGGAACGGACGGAAAGGTCGAGCTCCTCGATGGTCATCTCGAGAATCTTTTCCTTCTTGTCCTCTTCCTTTTCGACCATGATCTCCACGCCCTGCACATGCTCAGTGAGGTTGATGAACAGCATCAGGTGCTCCGTAAGGATCTTAGCCGCAAGGCTCACGGCCTCGTCCGGCTTGATGCTGCCATCCGTCCAAACCTCCAGCGTAAGCATGTCGTAGTCCGTAATCTGACCTACGCGCGTATCCTCCACACGGAAGTTGACCTTGCGGATCGGGGTGAATATGGAGTCGATCGCGATCTGACCGATGGGCATATCCGGCTTCTTGTTCTTATCTGCAGAAACATAGCCGCGCCCGCGTTCGAGGATGATCTCCATATAGAGCCTGGCGTTGGGGCCAAGGGTCGCAATGTGCAGTTCCGGGTTTACGATCTCCACATCCGCGTCGGCGATGATATCGCCGGCCTTGACTTCGCATTCGCCACGAGCGTCAATAATGACCTTCTTCGCGCCCTCGCTGTGCAGTTTCACGCACAGTTCCTTAATGTTAAGGACGATTTCCGTGACATCTTCCTTGACGCCTTCCACGGTCGAAAACTCATGCAATACGCCATCGATCTTGATGGACGAAGCCGCCACACCGGGCAGGGAGGAAAGCAGCACCCTGCGGAGGGAGTTGCCCAGCGTCGTGCCAAACCCGCGTTCCAGCGGTTCCACCACGAATTTGCCGTAATCCTCGGTCAGCTCTACGCATTCGATTTTCGGTCTTTCGATTTCTATCATTCTCTCTTCCCCTCTCTTGATTTCTGGTCAGTCGATTAGGGCAATGGGGCAGTTTGCGATTACCTGGAGTAGAACTCGACGATGAGGTGCTCCTCGATGGTGAGGTCGATATCGTCGCGCTGCGGCATTGCAGCGATCTTACCGGTGAGGTTCTCGGCGTCAAGCTCCAACCACTTCGGGATGGGCTTGCCTGCGCCTTGCTCGCGGAGCTCTTTAAGCTGCTCCATGTCACGGCTGCGCTCACGCACCGTGATGACCTGGCCGGGTTTCACGAGGTAGGAAGCAATGTCAACCTTCTTGCCATCCACGAGGATGTGGCCATGGGTGACCAACTGGCGAGCCATCGGGCGGCTCGGCGCGAGGGCAAGGCGGTAAACAACGTTATCCAGCCTGCGCTCAAGCAGACAAAGCATGTTCTCGCCCGTTACGCCGCGCATGTTGCTGGCCATATCGTAATACTTGCGGAACTGGGACTCGAGGATGCCATACGCGCGGCGGCACTTCTGCTTCTCACGAAGCTGCAGGCCGTATTCGCTCTGTTTCCTCTGCCTTGCCTGGCCATGCTGGCCCGGCGGGGTGTGGCGCTTCACAACCGCGCACTTGGCGGTGTAGCAACGGTCGCCCTTCAGGAAAAGCTTCTGGCCTTCCCGGCGGCACTGCCTGCAAACGGAATCCGTATATCTTGCCATTGTCGTTTGCCTCCTTAAACTCTTCTGCGCTTGGGCGGGCGGCATCCGTTATGGGGGATGGGCGTCACGTCCTTAATCATGTTGACCTCAAGGCCAGCCGTCTGAAGCGCGCGGATCGCCGCCTCACGGCCGGAGCCGGGGCCTTTCACATAAACCTCAACGGTGCGAAGGCCATGTTCCATTGCCGCCTTTGCAGCGGTTTCGGAAGCCATCTGCGCCGCAAACGGGGTGCTCTTTCTGGAACCGCGGAAGCCGAGGCCGCCGGCGGATGCCCAGGAAATCGCATTGCCCTGAAGGTCAGTGATGGTAACCATCGTGTTGTTGAAGGAGGAACGGATATGCACCGCGCCGCGCTCAATGTTCTTCTTTTCACGGCGCTTGCGGGTACCGGCCTTCTTGACTTTGCCTTTTGCTGCTGCCATTTTACGTCTCCTCCCTTATTTCTTTCTTCCGCCCACAGTGCGTTTCGGGCCCTTGCGGGTACGGGCGTTCTGCTTGGTGCTTTGGCCGCGGACCGGGAGGCCCTTGCGGTGACGCACGCCGCGGTAGCAGCCGATCTCAATGAGGCGCTTGATGTTCATGGAAGTTTCACGCCTGAGGTCTCCCTCTACCTTTACGTTATGGTCGATGTAATCCCTGAGTTTCGAGACGTCGGCCTCGGACAGATCGCGTACGCGGATGTCGGGGTCAACGCCGGTAGCTGCGAGGATATCGGACGCGGTCTTGCGGCCGATACCGAAGATGTAGGTAAGGCCGATTTCGACCCGCTTGTCCCTGGGTAGGTCCACGCCAGCAATACGTGCCATAAAGTTTACCTCCGAAAAATTTGGTATATGGGATGTCTTGCCGGTTCCGCAGGTTGGAAGCGCCCGCGGCAGCCGCACCGGCAAGTGGTTTCCTCTATTAGAACTCCGCTCCGTTTTCGCCTGAAAGGGGGACGAAGCAGATTTCTAATATGTCATGCAGCTCTCACTGCCTGACGAAGCCTGGGAAAGGCAGGCTCGAAACAATTTATTGTACCATTATCCTGCATGGCTTTGCAATAGATTTTTCCCATTTTGTAGGGGGTTATCCATTTTTTCCAGCATTTTCCTGGTACTGTTCTGCCGCTTTCCGCAGCAAACGGGAAGCAGGCAAACGCGCGCATGGCACAAAGCGCCGTGCGCGTGGCCAACAGAGGGGGGTTAACCCTGCTTCTGCTTATGCTTGGGGTTCTCGCAAATCACCATGACGCGACCCTTGCGCTTGATGATCTTGCACTTTTCACAAATTGGTTTTACCGAGGGCCTGACTTTCATCTGTTTTTCCTCCCGATTTTTAGTTCTTCGCGCGCCACGTGATGCGGCCACGCGTCAGGTCATAGGGGGACAGCTCAACTGTCACCTTGTCGCCCGGCAGAACGCGAATGTAATTCATGCGCAGCTTGCCGGAAATATGCGCTAAAATCTTATGCCCGTTTTCCAACTGCACCTCGAACATCGCGTTCGGGAACGAGTCGGTCACAACGCCTTCCACTTCGATAACATCTGTCTTAGACAAGCTATCCCTCCTTATTTTCTCCGGTTTCATGGTCGCGGGCAAGCGCTTTTCTGAGCGCAGCATCTGCTGTATTGCCCGTTGCAGCAAGCATCGATTCAAGCTGATCCACGCGCGCCCGTTCAAAGCTCAGATGCTTAAGCTTTTTCTTCTTTGCGTGGGCGATTTTCCTTGTGTCGCCATCCGCGATGCGCACATGCGCTTCATCCTCAATGGCAATCACCGCAAACCGCCTTCCCTTGTCGCGCCCCGCCTTGGATTGGACGATCCGTCCCAACAGTTCGTCGGCCATGGTTCGCCCTCCCTTACAGCGTGAGGAGCAGCGGTTCGCCTTCTGTGATGGCGACCGTGTTCTCATAATGGGCGCTCGGCTTGCCGTCCCGCGTTTCAACCGTCCAACCGTCCTGCAGTTGCACGACCTCCCACGTGCCCATGTTAATCATGGGTTCAATCGCAATCACCATGCCCGGCACAAGCTTTGCGCCACGGCCCATCCGCCTGTCCGTGAAGTTTGGCACATCCGGCGGTTCGTGCATCTCCCGGCCAATCCCATGGCCCACAAGGTCGCGCACTACGCCATAGCCGTGTTCCTCCGCGTGCTTTTGCACCGCTGCGCCAACGTCCGAAATGTGGTATCCCGGGCGCGCGAACTTCAGCGCTTCAAAAAAGCATTCACGCGTAACTTCGACCAGCTTCTGCACCGCTTCCGGTACATTGCCGACCAAAACCGTACGTGCCGCATCTCCGTGGAACCCTTCGAGCTTTGCACCCACATCCAAACTCAAGATGTCGCCATCCCGGAGCTTATATTTACCGGGGATGCCGTGCACTACCTGTTGGTTCACAGACGTGCAGATGCTCTTGGGATAGCCGCTGTAATTCAGGAAGGAAGGATAGGCTCCTTTGCTTCTGATATATGCCTCAGCCATCCTGTCGAGCTCATCCGTCGTCATGCCGATAGCAGCCTTTTCGGAAAGCAAATCCAGGGCTTCCTTTACGATGTTGCCCGCAGCTTTCATCTTTTCAATGTCAGCCGCGTTCTTAATCGTGATACGCCCCATCATACGAGCTTCTCCGTAAGGGCTAAAATATCAGTGCGAACAGTTTCAGGCGTTCTGTCTCCATCCACAGTGCGAAGCAACCCCTTCGCCTTATAATAGTCGATCAAAGGTTGCGTCTGGCGTTCGTAGACGGTGATGCGGTTCAACACGGTTTCGGGTTTGTCATCATCCCGAATGAACAGTTTTGCTCCGCATTTCTCGCACGTATCCTTGCTGTACATGGAAACATGGTAGCCTGCACCGCAGCCTGCGCACATGCGCCGGCCGCCGATGCGTTCTACAAGGCGCTCGGCAGGTACATCGATGTTAACAACCATGTCAATGTCCGAAATCGAAAGGAGCGCATCAGCCTGTGCAATTGTGCGGGGGAACCCGTCAAACAGATACCCCTTTTGGCAATCAGCCGCCTGAATGCGGTTTTCGACCATGCCGATGATCACTTCATCCGGAACCAGCTCGCCCTTATCGATAAAGCCCTTCGCCGCCTTCCCGAGCGGCGTTCCCTCGCGCATCTCCTTACGGAGCATATCGCCGGTTGAAATGTGGGCAATTCCATAATGCTCGCTTATCTTTTCCGCCTGGGTGCCTTTTCCGGCACCCGGCGGTCCTAAGAAAATCAGTTTCATGCGGCAATCCCCTTTAACCGAGGAAACCCTTATAATGGCGCATCAGCATCATGGACTCAAGCTGCGCGCTGGTTTCGAGCGCAACGCTGACCATGATGAGCAGGCTCGTGGGGCCAAACGCAGAAGTAAGGCCGAAAGCGCCGAGCACCACTGTCGGGACAATCGCAATCACCATCAGGAAGAAGGCACCAAACAGCGTGAGGCGGTTGCTGATTTTACCCAGATACTCGCCCGTGGGCCTTCCGGGGCGGATGCCCGGAATGAAGCCGCCGTTCTGCTGAAGGTTCTTGCTGATCTCGATCGGGTTGAAGGAGATCGAGGTGTAGAAGTACGCGAACGCCACAATGAGGAGCGCGTAGATGATGTAGTAGATCACCGTTCCGGACGCAAGATACTGCGTATAGAACTTCGTAAACCAACCGACGCCTTCAATGCTGGTAGTTGGATCCTGCATGAACTTCTGCATCGTTGCAAGGCCGTTGCCATCCACAATCTGAATGATCATCACAGGAATCTGGATAATCGTCATCGCGAAAATCAGCGGCATAACGCCGTTTGCATTCGCTTTAAGCGGGATGTTGGTGCTTTGGCCGCCGTACATCTTCCTGCCGACAACGCGCTTTGCGTACTGCACGGGGATGCGGCGCTCTGCCTTATCCACAAGCGTAACGCCCGTGATGAGTACGAGAACCACGACGAGCAGGATGGGAAGAATCCACCACTGGTATGCATTTCCTGTGGCCACATTGGGGCTGATCACACCGCCGACATACTTGATAACCGTTTGCGGTACGCTCGAGCAGATCGAGGTGAAGATGATGAAGGAAACGCCGTTGCCAATGCCCTTTTCCGTGATGCGCTCTCCCAGCCAAACCAGGAAAGCAGTACCTGCGGTGCAGATGATGCCGATCGTCGCATAGGTAAAGAACGTGGGGTTTGTGAGCAAAGTCTGCCCGTCCACACTGACGCTTTGCAGGCTTGCCACGATGCCGATGCTCTGCACCAGCGCGAGGCCGATGCCGACGTAGCGGGTGATGCGCTCAATCTTTTCGCGGCCGTCCTCTTCCTTGGAAAGCCTCTCAAGGGAGGGAATCGCGATCGTGAGCAGCTGGATGATGATCGAGCCCGTAATGTAGGGCGAGATACCCATCGCAAAAATGCTGAACTGGCTGAGCGCGCTGCCCGAAAGCATGCTGAGGAAGCCGAGCGCATCATATTGTTGGATGAGGGAGGCCATCACTCCGCTGTTCACGCCCGGCACGGGGATGAAGGAGCCGAACCGATAGATCACGATCAGAAGGAGCGTGAAAAGCATCTTAGTCCGGATATCCTTGATCTTCCATGCGTTGACAAGCGTTTTAAACATCAGACCACCTCAGCAGTTCCGCCCGCGGCCTCGATGGCTTTTTGGGCTGTCTCCGAAAACTTCGCAGCCTTCACATCCAAACGCTTGGTGAGCTCGCCGCGGCCCAAAACCTTGAGGCCGTCCTTCTCGATTTTGCTGATGACGCCCGTTTTCTTGAGCAGCTCAGCGGTGACCGTCGTGCCATCCTCAAAGCGTTCAAGCGCCGCGATGTTCACGATGGAATATTCCTTTGCAAAAATGTTGGTGAAGCCGCGCTTCGGCAAACGGCGTGCAAGGGGCATCTGGCCGCCTTCAAATCCGTTCTTTTTGCTGCCGCTGCGAGCCTTCTGGCCCTTATGACCTTTTGCAGAGGTTTTGCCCAAACCGGAGCCGGTACCGCGGCCAACGCGCTTTTTAGACTGCGTTGCGCCTTCTGCGGGCTTTAACTCATGTAATTTCATGCTGTACCTCCGAATTAGACTTCTTCGACCTTGACCAGGTGCTTTACCTTGAAGATCATTCCGCGGATCGCCGCGTTGTCGGGCTTCACCACGGTGCTGTTGGTCTTCTTGAGACCCAGCGCCTTCACGGTCGCCTGCTGATCCTTCAGGGCGCCGATGGTGCTCTTAACGAGCGTAATTTTCAAATTAGCCATGCTTCCCTCCTGTTAGCCGAGAATCTCTTCAACGGTCTTGCCGCGGAGCTTCGCGATCTGCTCGGCCGTGCGGAGCTGAGTGAGGCCGTCGATGGTAGCCTTCACGCAGTTGGCGGGGTTGCTGGAGCCGAAGCTCTTGGTACGGATGTCCTTAATGCCGACCATTTCCAGCACAGCACGCGCGGGACCGCCCGCGATAACGCCCGTACCTTCTTCAGCGGGGAGCATGCGCACATGGCCCTTGCCGAACTTTCCTTCCACCGCGTGGGGAATCGTCGTGCCGACAAGCGGAACCTCTACGAGGTGACGCTTTGCGTCTTCGATGCCCTTGCGCACGGCTTCGGGGATTTCAGCAGCCTTGCCCAGGCCAACGCCGACATGGCCGTTTTCATCGCCCACGACCATGAGCGCGGTGAAGCGGAAATTCTTGCTGCCCTTGGTGACCTTCGCAACGCGGTTGATAAAGACAAGCCTTTCCTTGAGTTCCATGGTGGATGTATCAGTACGCTTCTGCATGTCTTACCTCCTTAGAATTCCAGGCCGGCTTTGCGCGCGCCTTCGGCAACTTCCGCCACACGGCCGGTGTAAAGGTAACCGCCGCGGTCGAAAACGACCTCTTTCACGCCCTTGTCCAGCGCGCGGCGGGCCACGATTTCACCCACCAGGTTGGCAGCTTCCTTCTTGTTCTTGCCTTCAAGCTGCGCCTTAACCTCTGCATCCAGCGTAGACGCAGCGGCAAGGGTACGTCCGACTTCGTCGTCGATGACCTGCGCGTAAATGTGGTTAAGGCTACGGTATACATTGAGCCTCGGCCTCTCGGCGGTACCCAGAATGTGCCTGCGGGTACGGTCGTGACGTTTTTTGCGCACAGAGTTTTTATCTACTTTTGAAATCATATTGCCACTCCTTCTCTACGCATTACTTACCGGTCTTACCGACCTTGCGGCGAACGGTCTCGTAGTCATACTTGATGCCCTTGCCCTTGTAGGGTTCCGGCTCGCGCCACTTACGAATGTCCGCTGCGGTCTGGCCGACCTGCTGCTTGCTGATGCCCTTGACGGTGATCTTGTTCGGCGTGGGGCATTCAAAGCTGATGCCTGCCGGCGGATCAATTTCAACGGGGTGGGAATAGCCCAGGTTCAGCACAAGCTTTGTGCCCTGCAGCTGAGCGCGGTAACCGACGCCGTTGATCTCAAGGTTCTTCGAGAAGCCCTCGGTCACGCCGACGACCATGTTGTGAACGAGGGAACGGGTGAGGCCGTGCAGGGCGCGATGCTCCTTGGAGTCGCTCGGCCGCTTAACGGTCAAAACGCCGTTTTCCTCGGAAAGTTCCATGGCGGGAGAGATTTTCTCAGTCAGTGTGCCCTTAGGGCCCTTTACAGTTACGGTGTTGCCGTCACCGACCGTGATTGTCACTCCGCCGGGAACCGTGATCGGAAGTTTTCCGATTCGTGACATGTGTTACACCTCCAAATTTGATTGGTTACTGATTCTGTTACCAGATGTAAGCGAGCACTTCGCCGCCAACACCAAGCTTGCGCGCTTCACGGTCCGTCATCATACCACGGGAAGTGGAGATGATCGCAACGCCGAGGCCGTTGAGCACCTTCGGGATCTGATCCTTACGGGCGTAAACACGCAGGCCGGGCTTGCTGATGCGCCGGAGGCCGGTGATGACCTTCTGCTTGTTGGGGCCGTACTTCAGGTCAATGTGGATATACTTGGCCACGCCATCCTCGCGGAGGTCGTAACCCTTGATATAGCCCTCCTGAAGCAGGATCTCCGCGATCGCCTTTTTGACGGTGGATGCGGGGATGAGCACGTCGTTGTGCTTTGCGATGAGCGCATTGCGGATACGGGTGAGCATATCAGCGATGGGGTCTGTTACCAATGCCATTTTGATTATCCTCCTTTCGCTATGCTTACCAGCTTGCTTTGCGCACGCCGGGGATCTCGCCCTTGTACGCGAGCTCGCGGAAGCAGATGCGGCAGATGCCGTACTTGCGCAGCACAGAGTGCGGGCGGCCGCAGATGCGGCAGCGGGTGTATTCACGGGTGGAATACTTTGCAGGGCGGGCCTGCCTAATTTTCATACTGGTTTTTGCCACGGTTGCTTCCTCCTTTACGCCTGAACGAACGGCATGCCCATCAGCTTGAGCAGCTCTTTGGCTTCTTCGTCGGTCTTGGCCGTCGTCACGAACACGATGTCCATGCCGCGGATCTTGTCGACGTCGTCATAGTTGATCTCGGGGAAGATCAGCTGCTCCTTAAGGCCCATGGCATAGTTGCCGCGGCCGTCAAAGCTCGTGTCGGAGATGCCGCGGAAGTCGCGGACGCGGGGCAGCACGATGTTCATGAGCTTGTCGGCAAAGTAGTACATCCTATCGCCGCGTAGCGTGACCTTCGCACCAATGTTCATGCCCTCACGCACCTTAAAGTTTGCAACGGACTTCTTCGCCTTTGTCACAACGGCCTTCTGGCCGGCGATCTGGCTGAGCTCTTCAAGCGCGCTCTCAATGCCCTTCGGGTTGTCCTTTTCGGAACCAAGGCCCATATTGAGCACGATCTTCTCGAGTTTGGGAACCTGCATCACGTTTTCATAGCCGAACTTTTCCTTCAGCTGCGCGATAATTTCCTCGTTATACTTCACCCTGAGGCGGGCGGCCTCGGTGAACGGCTTAGCTTCCGCCGCATTCTTTTTCTTCTTGGCGGGCGCCTGGGAAGCGTTATCTTTCTTAGCCACTTACGGTTTCCTCCTTCCGCCTCAGTCAATATCCTGTTTGCACTTCTTGCAGACGCGGATGTTCTTGTTCTTCTGCTTGCCGTCCTTGCCGGTCACAACTTCGATGCGGTGGCCGACGCGGGTCGCTTTGCCGCACTTGGGGCACACGAGCATCACGTTGGAAGCATGGATGGTGCCTTCCTTTTCGATGCGGCCGCCCTGTTCGCCTTGCCTGCGGGGCTTGACGTGGCGGGTAATCATGTTGGCGTTCTGGACGATCACGCGCTCTGCCTGCGGGAACGCGACCATGATCTTGCCCTTCTTGCCCTTGTCCTTACCGGAGATGATGACGACGGTGTCGTCCTTTTTGACGTTGAGCTTTTTCATTCTCTCGTTCCTCCCTTAGAGCACTTCGGGCGCAAGGGACACGATCTTCATGTAGTCCTTCGCGCGAAGCTCACGTGCGACAGGCCCGAAAATACGGGTGCCGCGGGGCTCTTTCTTGTCGTTGATGATAACGGCGGCATTGTCGTCAAAGCGAATGTTGCTGCCGTCCGGGCGCTGCGTTGCAGCAACCGTGCGAACCACGACCGCCTTCACAACGTCCTTCTTCTTCACGGTGCCGCCGGGAGAAGCAGACTTTACGGATGCGACGATCACGTCGCCGATGCTCGCGCTCTTGCGATACGAACCACCCAGCACACGGATGCACATGATCTCTTTCGCGCCGCTGTTGTCCGCAACCTTCAATCTGGTTTGTGGCTGAATCATTGCTTTCTCCTTTCCGGCTTACTTCGCCTTTTCGATGATCTCAACAAGCCGCCAATGCTTATCCTTGCTGAGCGGGCGGGTCTCCATGATCTTCACGGTGTCGCCGATGCCGCATTCGTTGTTCTCGTCATGCGCCTTGAACTTGCGGGTGCGGTTGACCATCTTGCCATACAGGGGGTGACGCACCTTCGTCTGAATGGCGACGATGATCGTTTTATCCATCTTATCGCTTACGACGACGCCGGTGCGGGTCTTGCGGTAACCTCTTACTTGTTCCATTGGTATGTCTCCTTTCACCCGTTACTCGGCTGCCTTGAGTTCGCGCTCGCACAGAAGCGTCTTGACTCGGGCAACGTCCTTCTTGCACTCACGGATCCGCTGGGGGTTTGCCAGCTGGCCGGTCGCCAGTTGGAAACGGAGGTTGAACAGCTCCTCTTTGAGCTCCTTTTCCTTGGCAACGAGCTCCTGGGTGGAAAGTTTCCTCAGTTCATTAGCCTTCATTGCTCTCGCCTCCTGCCTCAGTCTCTTTCTTGACGATCTTACACTTGAGGGGCAGCTTGTGCATGGCAAGCCGGAGCGCCTCACGCGCAGTGGAATCGTCCACGCCCGCGATTTCGAACATCACTCTGCCGGGCTTCACGACCGCCACCCAGTATTCCGGGGAGCCTTTGCCGGAACCCATGCGAGTTTCAGCGGGCTTTTCGGTGACGGGCTTGTCGGGGAAGATCTTGATCCAAACCTTACCGCCGCGCTTGATGTAACGGGTCATCGCGATACGCGCCGCTTCAATCTGGTTGCTGGTAACCCATGCAGGTTCCTGCGCCACGAGGCCGTATTCGCCGTAATTGATGGTGTTTCCGCGCATGGCCTTACCGGTCATGCGGCCGCGGTGCACTCTCCTGCGCTTTACTCTTTTCGGCATCAACATGGTTATTTGCCTCCTTACGCTTTCTTCTGTCGGTTGAGCACTTCGCCCTTGTAGATCCACACCTTAATGCCGATGCGGCCGTAGGTGGTGTGCGCTTCAGCGAAACCGTACTCGATGTCGGCGCGCATGGTCTGCAGGGGGATGGAGCCCTCGTGATAGCCCTCGGTGCGGGCGATTTCCGCGCCGCCCAGACGGCCGCTGCACATCAGCTTGATGCCCTTCGCGCCGGCCTTCATCGCGCGGCCCATAGCCTGCTTCATCGCACGGCGGAAGGAAATGCGCTTTTCAAGCTGCGCCGCGATGGATTCTGCAACGAGCTGTGCATTGGCGTCGGGGTTCTTCACCTCCATGATGTTCACGTTCACGGGCTTGCCGATGAGCGCGGTAACATCCGCCTTAATGGCGTCCACGCCGACGCCGCCCTTGCCGATGAGCACGCCGGGGCGCGCGGTGTGAATGCTGACGGTGACTTTGCCGGCTGCGCGCTCGATATCGATCTTGCTCACGCCTGCGGCATAGTGCGCCTTTTTCAGGTGCTCCCTGATCTTCTTATCTTCGATCAGGAAATCGGAGAATTCCTTCTTGGAGGCATACCAGCGGGTATTCCAATCCCGGATAACGCCTACGCGGAAGCCATTCGGATTAACTTTTTGTCCCATACTTTACCTCCTTACTTCGCCTGATCCAGGATGATGGTGATGTGGCTCGTGCGCTTGCGGATGCGCGATGCGCGGCCTTGCGCGCGGGGGCGGAACCGCTTGAGCGTGGGGCCCTGGTTTGCAAAGACCTCAGCCACATACAGCGTATCGGCGGAAAGATCGAGGTTGTTTTCCGCGTTGGCGACGGCGGAGTTGAGGAGCTTGAGCACCGGCTCGCTCGCCGCTTTGGGAGTGTACATCAGAATCGCCTGTGCCTCTTTGACGCTCTTGCCGCGGATCAGGTCGATAACAACCTTGACCTTACGGGAAGAAATGCGCACATAACGGGCGATCGCATGGGGGCGCTTATCGGCGTTGGCCTTGCGCGCTGCGCTTTTTTCTCTGGACCTAGTTGCCATGATTCGCTTCCTCCTTCTTATCTTCCGCCCGAGGACTTCTCGGAACCCCTGTGGCCGCGGAATGTACGGGTGGGCGCGAACTCACCCAGCTTGTGGCCGACCATTTCCTCGGTCACATAGACCGGGACGTGTTTCTTGCCATCGTGCACGGCGATGGTGTGTCCCACCATGTCGGGGAAGATGGTGGATGCGCGGGACCATGTCTTGACGACCGTCTTTTTGCCGCTCTCGTTCATATCCTGAATGCGTTTGAGCAAACGCTCCTGAACAAACGGGCCCTTCTTGATTGACCTGCTCATTGATTGACTCCTTTCGCCTCTTACTTGCCGTTCCTGCGGCGCACGATGAATTTATCGTTGACGTTCTTGGTCTTGCGGGTCTTATAACCCAGCGCCGGCTTGCCCCACGGGGTAACGGGGCCGGGGCGGCCGATCGGGCTCTTGCCCTCGCCGCCGCCGTGCGGGTGGTCGCACGGGTTCATGACGGAACCGCGGACTGTCGGGCGGAAGCCCTTGTGGCGGGTGCGGCCCGCTTTGCCCAGCATGATGTTGCCGTGGTCCACGTTGCCTACCTGGCCGATGGTGGCGCGGGCATTCATCGGGACGAGGCGGACTTCGCCGCTCGGGAGCCTGACCTGCGCATATGCGCCTTCCTTCGCCATCAGCTGCGCCGCGTTGCCCGCGCTGCGCACCAGCTGCGCGCCTTTGCCGGGGCGGAGCTCGATGCAGTGGATCATCGTGCCGACCGGGATCTGGCGGATCTCCATCGCGTTGCCGACTTTGATGTCCGCGCCCTCGCCGGAGACGAGCGTATCGCCGACCTTGAGGCCGAGCGGAGCGATGATGTAGCGCTTTTCGCCATCCGCATAGTGGAGCAGGGCGATATTCGCGCTGCGGTTGGGATCGTATTCGATCGTTGCGACCTTTGCGGGTACGCCGTCCTTGTTGCGCTTGAAGTCGATCACGCGGTACTTGCGCCGCGCGCCGCCGCCGCGGTGGCGAACGGTGATGCGGCCCTGGTTGTTGCGGCCGCCGGAGGAGCGAAGATCCTCAAGCAAGGATTTTTCCGGCGTGGTGCAGGTGATTTCCTCATAGTTGGAAACCGTCATGAAGCGCTGGCCGGGCGTGGTGGGTTTAATCTTTCTGATTGCCATGGTCTAGCCTCCTTACTGCGCGATGCTGTCGAAGAACTCGATGCCTTTGGAGTCCTTCTTAAGCTTCACATAGGCTTTCTTGGTGGAAGCACGGCGGCCCTGGTGGAGGCCCTGGCGCTTCATCTTGCCAAGGTTGTTGATGGTGTGGACGCTGTCCACCTTTACGCCGAACACGGCTTCAACAGCCTGCTTGATCTCGGTCTTGTTGGCCTTCTTGTCCACGATGAAGGTGTAAACCTTATCGGCAAGATGGTCGTAGCTCTTCTCGGTGAGAACGGGCTTGATGATGATGTCATGGGGCGTCTTCATTATACGTACACCTCCTCGATCTTGGCGACCGCATCCTTGGTGAGGATCAGCGTGTCGTACTTCAGGATTTCATACACGTTCAGGGTTCCGACCAGCGTGGTCTTCACGCCCGGGATGTTGGAGGTCGCGCGTTCGACGATCTCATCCTTCTCGGGGAGGACGACAAGCGCCTTTTTGACGTTCATCGCATTGAGAACCTTGACCATTTCCTTGGTCTTCGGAGCGGCGATATCGAGCGCATCGTAAACGATGATGTCGCCGTCGCTCACCTTGGAGGAAAGCGCGCTCTTCATTGCAAGGCGCTTTACCTTCTTGTTGACGCTCTCGCGGTAGTCGCGCGGCTTGGGCGCAAACACCACGCCGCCGTGGGTGAAAATCGGCGCGCGGTTGCTGCTGTGGCGGGCGCGGCCGGTGCCCTTCTGGCGGTAAATCTTGATGCCGCCGCCGCGCACCTCTGCGCGGGTGAGCGCGCTCTGCGTGCCCTGGCGCTGGTTGGCAAGGTAAGCTTTCACAACCGCATGCAGCGCGGAAGCGTTGGGCTCGATGCCGAAGATGCTCTCTTTGAGCTCCAGCTCGCCGATGCTCTGCCCGGCGATATTATACAATGCTACGTTTGGCATTTCACATTCTCCTTTCGCTCGCGGCTGTTACTTCACGGTTTCCTTGACCATCAGGAGGCCGCCCTTTGCGCCGGGGAGCGCGCCCTTGATGAGGAGCAGGTTGCGCTCGGCGTCCACGCGCACGACCTCGAGGTTCTGAACCGTTATACGTTCATGACCCATGTGGCCGGGCAGGTGCTTGGTCTTAAAGACCTCGCCGGGGTAGGTGCAGGCGCCCATGGAGCCCGCAACGCGGTAGGAATGGGAACCGTGGGTCTTGCGGCCGCGCGCCTGGTTCCAACGCTTGATGTTGCCCGCGAAGCCTTTGCCCTTGCTGGTGCCAACCACGTCGACCTTGTCGCCGTTCGCGAACACATCCGCCGAAATGACCTGACCGACCTCATAGGACGCGGTATCATCGAGCTTGAATTCGCGGACGTAGCGGTGCGCGCCGACGCCGGCTTTCTTCAGGTGGCCCATCTCGGGCTTGTTGACGAGCTTCTCACGCACAGGCTTGAACGCCACCTGGATGGCTTCATAGCCGTCATGTTCGGCCGTCTTCTTCTGGACGACGGGGCAGGGGCCCGCGAGCACTACGGTGACGGGGATCATGGTGCCGTCCTCGCGGAACATCTGGGTCATGCCCACCTTGGTTCCTAAAATCGCTTTCTTCATCTTGATACACCTCCGAATGCTCAAAGCTTGATCTCGATGTCGACGCCAGCGGGGAGATCGAGCTTCATCAGCGCATCCACGGTCTTCGCGGAGGGCTGGAGAATGTCGATCAGGCGCTTGTGGGTACGCATCTCGAACTGCTCTCTGCTGTCCTTATACTTGTGGGGCGAACGGAGGATCGTAACGACCTCTTTCTCCGTCGGAAGGGGGATTGGGCCGCTCACGCGCGCGCCCGTCCGCTTGGCCGTGTCAACGATCTTCTCGGCGCTCTGGTCGATCAGGTTGTGCTCATAGGCCTTGAGCTTGATGCGGATCTTCTGATTTGCCATATTATTTCTTTCCTCCTTTTTGTATCGGGGCAGTACACGCAGCCGTGTGTTTCATTCCTGAAATACTTCGGCCGGGCGCACCAACGCCCGTTGCCCGTATCGTGGGCACCTCGCGGAAATTACCCGGATGGCAGAACCGGCAACCTCCCGCAAAGGCATTCACCGTTCTCGCTGCACAGAAAGCACACAGGAGTTTTCGCGCAACGGACATATAATACAGGATTTTTCCAGAGAAATCAAGCCTTTTTTTAAAGAAATGTGAAAAAAGTTTTGCAGCACACGCCTCCGCGTGTTTCGCAGGAATATTTTACCGGATTTTCAACCGGTTTGCAAGAAAAAGCGCTCAGAACATGCCATCAAGCAGTTCAAGCGCCCTGCCGTATTCCTTCTTTTTTACATACACGCGATATTCCGTGTTGTCCTCACGCCCAAACCGATTGGTGGCAACCCACCCGCTGCCGATGTTTCTCACCGCAGTCCCTGCCGTGCTCACCTCATAGCCGATACCGTTTTCCCGCAGGACGTTGCAGACCTGCGTCTGCTTCTCATGCGAATAGGTTGATAGAAGTTCTTTTTTGTTGAACATACTATCTTCCCGCCTTAGCCATCCTATTTGTTTTGCGCCCGTTAGAAGTTCAGTGCGTTTCCGGCGCATCGATTGATTGTAATTTATCAATATGATTTTGTGTTTGTCAATGCCGCAGGAAAATATATTGTTCCATCCTTGGCAAAAGCGGGCATAGAAAGGAGCCCTATGGGCCCTTTTCCGCTTGTTTTCAATTCTGCTTTTAGCTTCACTTCAACTTCCGCCGTCTGCATCAGAACCTTCATCGCATCCGGCATGCGCGTTTTGCTTGCCTCATCATAACAGGATTTCCCCCGTCATTCCAAGCGCCTCCGCCTCCGCGCGGTCGTGCGTGGCAATCACGGTCAGCGGGAAACGGCCGCGCACCGCCGCGATCACGCGCGCGCGCAGCGCCTCGTCCAACCCCTTGAAGGGCTCATCCAGCAAAAGCACATCCCCGCCGAAGTTGAGCGCGCGCGCAAGCGCCACGCGCCGCTGCATGCCTCCGGAAAGGGCGGCGGGCAGCTTTTCCGCCTCGGCGGAAAGCTCCATTGCATCCAGCAGGCGCGTTGCGTCCCCGCTGCTTCCATCGCGCACAAGCGCCACGTTTTCAAGCGCTGTCCTCCAGGGCAGAAGGCGGTCCTCCTGAAACACCATGGAAACGCGCTTTCCGCAAAGCCCTTCCACCGTGCCGGATGTCGGCTGGAGCCGCCCCGCCAGCAGCCGCAGCAGCGTCGTCTTTCCGGATCCGGACGCGCCGAACACGCCGATTACGCCCGCATCGGACAGCGTAAGCGTAAGGTTCCTGACCGGCGTTTTTTCGCCATAGGCGCAGGTCACATGCTTCAATTCAATCATTTGCGTATCCTCCGCATCATGCGCACCATCCCCCGCTCAAGCAGCATGCTCAGCAGGATCACCATTGCCGTCCATGCAAACAGCTCCTCGGTGTTCAAATACAGCTTGCTTTCATATAAATTCTTGCCGATGGAAAGCGCCGGCCGCGCGATGACCTCTGCCGCCACACCGCTTTTCCATGCAAAGCCAAAGCCTGTCGTGCAGGCCGCAAGGTATTGCGGAAGCACGGAAGGGAGATAGATATGGCGCAGCTTTTTTGCGCGCGGGAGTTGAAAGACTTCGGCCATCTCCAACAACTGCGCATCCACCGCCAGCACTCCCTCGCGTACGTTTGCCCATGCGATCGGCAGCACCATCAGGAACGCAATAAACACCGGCGTAAGCGAAGCCGTAAGCCACAGCAGCACCAGAATGATGAACGACGTAACGGGCGTGGCCTTCACTACCCCGCGCAGCGGCGCAAAGAATGCGTCTGCCGCTTTGGATGCCGCCGTCAGCACGCCGAGCGCCGTTCCGGCCGCCATGCCGAGCAGAAATCCCGCCGCCACGCGCAGCAGCGTCATGCCTGTTGTCTTCCAAAAAAAACCTGTTCCGGCAAGCGCCGCAAGGGCCTTTGCCGTTTCCCAGGGCGAAGGCAGGAGCACTGCGCTTCCCGCAGCCATCGCGGCAAGCTGCCACAGCAAAAGCCAGCATAGGGCAATCGCGCAGGATCTCAGGATGCGTTTCACAGATACCTCCGGTCAAAAATGGGGCGGCTTTGCCGCCCCATTTGATTTGTGTCGTTATTTGTTCGCGTCGTTATAATAGAAGTCGTCCCCCGGCATCGCGCCGCCCACGCTCTTCGGATTCGCATCATAGAGCACCTGAAGCATCGCCTCGGCGGCCGTGCGCATGGCATCATCCCGATAGCAAACGATGTTGCACTTGTCAATCGCTTTTTCCGCAATGGCAGCGGAGGGGATAATTTCGTACTTCGCCATCAGTTCGGCAGTCTCCGCCTGATTTGCGTTGGTGTAATCCACAGCCGCATTATACTCCTTCAGGAACAGGCGCACGGCGGTCTTGTTTTGCTCAAAGTAATCCTTTCGCACCACGATGCAGCCCTGCACCGGCTCCACGCCCGCAAGATTCTTCCATTCCTCGGTGAGATCGAGCGCCACGCGCAGGTTCTCGTTCTTCGCCATGGTGGCCGTCACATTGGGTTCCGGCAGCATGCCAAGCTTGACTTCGCCCGAAGCCATCAGCGTTGCAAGTTCGCTGTGCTCGGCCTTGTATTCCACGCTCACGCTGTCCGTAAGCCCGCTTTTTTCCAGCAGATAGGAAAGCATATATTCCGGCGTAGAGCCCTGGCCGGTGGCATACAGCGTCTTCCCCGCGAGATCGGCGAGGCTGTTCACAGTATCTCCATCCTCAAGCACATACAGCACGCCAAGCGTGTTCACGGCAATCATCATAATGTTGCTATTGCCGCTTTCATCCTTCGTTTTGTTGTACAGCACGGAAGCAAGGTTCACCGGCACTGCGGCGATGTCAAGTTCCCCGTTGATGAGCTTTCCTGTGACAACGTCCGGTGCGGACTCAATGGTGATGTTGTACTTGCCCGAAAACTCCTCCCCCATGAGCGTTACCATGCCCATTCCCGTGGGGCCCTTCAGCGCGCCGATGTTGATGGGCGTGGCTTTTTGCCCTCCACAGCCGGCAAACAGCGCAACCGCCATGCATACGATCAGAAAAAGTGCAGCAATTCGTTTCATTGTTCTCTTCCTTCCATTTCTTTATGGTTTACTTCTTTTATGAGGATTCGTTTTCCTTCCCGTGCAATGCGGCCTTCCCGCTCCAGCTCACCCATCACACGGTAAAGGGATGCGCGGCTTACGGAAAGCGTACTTGCCAGCCGGTTGTAGCCCTGCGGTATGCCGACCGCTCCGTTTTCCGCGTTCTGCGCAAGGTAGTTGAGCAGCTTATCCGCAACCGTGGGGGATGCAATGCTTTCAATGCGCCCCGTCAGGAAGTGGATGCGTTCGGTCAAATAGCAGAAATAGTTTTCCGCAAGGGCAAAGTTTTCCTGCATGAGCGTTTTAAGCGTTTCTTCGTCAAAAAACAGCACCTCGCAGGGGGTAAGCGCATCGACCTCGGTAACAGCATGCGCATCCGCCAGAAACAGGCTCGCCGCGCCCAGCAGGGCCCCCGGGGTGAGCACGCTCATCAGCACGCGCCCGGTTCCGGCGGGCTTGTAAACCTCCGCTTTGCCCGAAACAAGCACGCCGAGCCGGCGTTTTGCATCCCCGGAAAGGAACACGGGCGTTCCTGCGGCAAAGCATTCCGCATAGCCGCGCGCGGCGGCGTCTTTCACAAATGCCGCCGGGAGTCCCCGGAACAGCGGTGTTACCATCGCTGTCTGCAGGTAATCCTCCCGATGCGTCCGTTCCATCGCTTCCTCCGTCTGTCTTATTTAAGACATTTATAGTATACCATATTGCTAGGAAATGTCAATATCATTTTGTCTCAAAAAAGACAGATGATTTCCCGATCCTTATATGCCTCCCCCTGTAATGCATGTTTTTCTGCAGATCCTCTCTTGACATACATCGATCATCTATGTATAATTCAATACATAGATCATCAAGGTATAGGAGGTTCCCATGCAGATTGACAAAAGCCTGATGGCCGGCAGCACAACGCTGCTCGTGCTGTCTCTTCTCTCGGATGGGGAAAAATACGGGTATCAAATGATCGCGGAGCTTGCGCGCCGTTCGGACGGCACGTTTCAGCTTCGGGAGGGCACGCTTTACCCCATCCTGCACGCGCTCGAGAAAGACGGCCGCGTAAAGAGCTTCCGCCGCGAGGCGGAAAACGGGCGCGAGCGGAAGTATTACCGCATCACACCCGCAGGGCTGGAGCTGTTGCAGGACAAAACGGAGGAATGGCGCTTTTTTTCCGAAAAGGTGAACGCCGTCGTGCAGGGCTGCGCACCCGTGGGGGCGTAAGGCAATGAAAAGCAACAGACTTGCCTTCCAAAGCTGGTGCAGCCGCGCGGCCGCGCACATCCGGTTCAAGGCGGATCGGCCCGATGTGGAGCAGGAGCTGCTTGAACACATGGAAGACCATTTCGACGCGCTTGTGCAGGAGGGGCTGACGGCTCAGGAGGCGGAGCGGCAGACGCTTGCCGCCATGGGGGATGCGGATGAAACGGGCGCAGCGCTTGCGAAGGTGCATAAGCCCTATCTCGGGTGGCTGTATGTGGCCGCAAAATGGCTCGTTGCGCTTTCGGCAGTGCTTCTCCTCATGGTCTCCTGCAGCACGGGGATGGATTTTTCGGGCTATGGGTTTCCCGAACCCTTTCAAGGGCTCGCCACGGAGTCGGACGAAACCTACCGCCGCGAAATCACCTATCTTTATCCCAACTGCACGGACAAATGCAACGGCTATACGTTCTCTCTCCCGGTTGTGACGCATCGCCGCGGCACATGGGTTGAAAAGCAGGAGAATATGCCACAAACGTATGAAGCCGTTTATTTCGTGTTGGAAGCCGCGCATCCGCTGCCGTGGGCGGGAAGTCCGGATGGCTTGCGGGAATCCATCTACGCTGTGGACAGCGAGGGCAACCTTTACCCGAGCCGCTGTCAAAAAGTTTCGCACAGCGACTATGAGGAGCGCGAGGTTTGCGGCAACCCGGTTGGGCGGACGCTGCTGCGCTACCGCTTCCAGATGTGGATCAGCACGCTTGATCCTGATGCGGAATGGGTGGAACTGCGCTACGGGCGTATGGGCTGCTCGTTCGCTCTGCGCATTGACTTAACGGAAGGAGGGGATGCCGCATGAAACGCATCCATGTTAAACCGAAGCCGCTCCCGCGCATCGCCCGCATTGCGTTGTGCGTCCTTGCTGCGGCGGTGCTGCTTTTTGTCGTCTACGCCGTATCGGGTTACCCCGCTTTCTCCCCGGAACAGGCTTTGCGCCGGGCGGAACGGCGCGCTCTTATTTCCATGCACGGGGAGGTGCTTGCCTGTGAACCGCAGATGCTTTACAACGGCAACGCCACACGCCTGCTCGCCGTAGAATACGGCGACGTCGCGGCCGGTTTTTACGGTGTTTCACAAAACGGTCCGCTGCGGTTGGGCTGGGGCGCGGGAAGCGGCAGCGGCGATTCCCTGTACCTATTTCCCAAGTCCGCCGATGGTGTGACCGTCGCTGCATGCCCCGGATATCCGCGCTACATGGGGTTTCCTGAGGAAACGCTCGTCATCGCCGCGTTCGACGATGTTCCGGAGGCCGTGCGTGCCGAGCTTTCCTTCACGCTTGCGCCCAGCGCCTCGCTCGGCTATCCGGATGCCGCGCCCATTTCTTATGCGCTTTCTGCAGAACGGGAACATGAAGGGGTGTTCCTCTTTTCGCTCGCCACGCCGGAGGAAGCCGACAAACAGTCTTCCGCGAACTATCTCCTTGAACCCCTTGCCGAATGTGTTGACCCATGGTCGGCGCAAATCATCCCTGGCACGTTCGCCGACGGCGCCCCACCCGTTGCAACGGTTGTGTTTTACGATGCATCGGGCAATGCGGTTGCAACCATTGAAACTGCTTTTGCACGGGCGTTGGTGTAGCCGTGAAATATCACTAACACGGATTTGCCTTTCCGAGCGTTTCTGATCTCGCGGATGTAGGTTTGTCAAACATGTTGGACGGTATAGCAACGAAGGAAAAGGTTGGGCGAGCAATACTGTAAAGGGCGCATAGGACGGTTATTGGAGGCTCTTCGATGCACAGCGAGCTGAGCATCGAAGTCGGCAAGCGAGTAGAAACGATGGGAGTCGTAGAAGCGACGCTGATCCTCACGGTGGCTGCGCTCTACTTTGCCATTGT
>DCKB01000042.1 GCA_002320595.1 Christensenella sp. UBA1685 | reverse complement strand
TACCTCTTTATCTTGGTCACTCCTTCTTCAGGCATGCAGCCAATAAACAAATACGCGCCGAACGTGTTCCCACAAGGTCGCGGCTGAAACGTCCGATTTGGGGAACAGATCGATTTCGGCAACAACCGTACCATCTGGGCCGGTAAAATACGCCTTTCCAACTGCACGATCCGCAGGCAGTGGCGCGGTAAGAATTTCCGGTAACGAAAGGCCGCGCTCATACGTTTCCCCCTGCCGCAGAAGAAGCACCGCGTCAGTTCCCGCAACCAGGTCCACTGTGTCCAGCGTCCCGCCTCGCACCGGCATGGCCTCAACAAGTACTTCGCCTGCACGTGCAAGAGCCGTTGCTTTGTAGGCGGTAAAGCAATATTCGATCATCTCCTGCGCCATAGAAAAACGCGCCGCCGAATCCGGTGCGCCCGTCACAACGCAAAGGTATGCCGTCTCTGCTCTGCGCACGCCAAACAGGCCGCAGTATCCCGCTTCTGCAGAGGACCCCGTGGCAATGCCAAAGCAGCCTGTGGTATTGCGGATGAGTCGGTTGGGGTTTACAAGCTCCGTCCGATTGCCCTTCTCGTGCACGATCTCGTCCATATAGTTCGCACTGTAAGCGCAAAATGTTTCTGACTTTGCAAGGGCACCGCCAAGCTTGAGCAGATCATTGGCCGAAAGCCGTGTCCCCTCCCCAGAGAGGGACATGCATTCTGCTTCGATTGAAAGCGATGAAAGGCGCGCGTTTACTGCAGCTAGGGCTGCACCGCTTGTTCCGGCACAGGCCTCGGCAAGCGCCTGAATCGCATCCCCCGCGAGAATCATTACGGCTGCTTTCAAAAGCGCTTCCGCCGAGATGCGTTCATACGGCTCTACAAACGCAGTTGGCCCCCGCACGGCCGCTGCCGCTTCGCTTATAGTGACGGTTGCCGTCGGTGCAAATATTCCCGCATCGATGGATTCACACACATACAACAAAACCGGCAGCCGCGCAAGGCCTGCCACATCCAGCTTTGTATCTACCTCCTTTGCAAGCACGATGGAAAGCGAGGATGCTTCCGCTACTGCGGCGCTCTTTGCGCGCGAAAGATTTACCGCTGCGTTTTCAGGTTCCGCAAACGCTGTCTGCATGCAAAAGGCGCACAGCATTGCGAGGAGCAACGATGTAATCCGCCGAACCATAGAACGTTTCATCATAAAACAAACCTTTCCTGCGATCTTCTGCTTTAAGCATATTGATGCAGGAAAGATTTCATGACCAAATTCAGTTTTCTCAGGCCAGTGGATTCTTGCGCGGGCCTTTTTCAGCGGAGTTTATTCAAAAAGGACGTTCCATTGTGCCAGATTTCGCCTGTAAGGTACTCTACTGCGGTAGCGGCGATGTCCGCAAACGTGGTGCGCGTGCCAAGCGGCGCGCCTCCTTTCCAAGCAGGGCCGAGCGCTAGGATTGGAATATATTCGCGCGTATGATCCGTGCCGGGATACGTTGGGTCGCATCCATGGTCCGCCGTGAGGATCATCAGATCCCCCTCCCGCATCGCAGCGATCAGTTCAGGCAAACGTGCATCAAAGTATTCCAACGCTTTCGCATAGCCTTCCACATCGTTGCGATGGCCGTAAAGCATATCGAAATCCACCAAATTCGTAAAAATAAACGAGCCCTCATCTCCCTGCAAATATTTGAGGGTTGCTTCGATCCCGTCATGATTGTTTTTTGTATGGTCTGCAAGCCCAACGTTGCGGTGACAAAATATGTCTTCAATTTTCCCAATTGACACCGTTTGAAGCCCGCGCTGTGCAAAGCGGTCCAAAATCGTTTCTGCAACGGGTTCCACAGCATAATCCCGTCGGTTTTCGGTGCGCGTGTAAGCGCCATTGCTTCCAAGGAACGGCCGCGCAATCACGCGGCCAACAAGGTTGTCGCCGACAAGCATCGCGCGCGCTGTTTCACACATTGCATACAGATCTGCAAGGGGGATCACCTGCTCATGCGCGGCAATTTGGAATACGCTGTCCGCAGAAGTATAGATGATCGGTTTTCCGGTGCGCACATGTTCATCCCCAAGCTGCTGAATGATGACCGTGCCGGAAGCGACGCAGTTCCCCAAAGTTCCCCGGCCGATTTTTCGTTCAAACTCTGAAATAAGCTCCTTCGGGAATCCGTTGGGATACGTTTGGAACGGCCGCTCCATAATAACGCCGGCCATTTCCCAATGCCCACAGGTCGTATCCTTAGCAAAAATCACTTCGGCAGAGCGGCCGAAGGCTGCTTTGGGCGCATCTGTCTGCGGCAAGCGTGCGTTTTGGATGTTGCCAAGCCCAAGCGAAAGAAGGTTGGGGATATGCAGCTTTCTTTTTTCATTAATATTGCCAAGCGTATGTGCTCCCGCATCCCCAAACGCTGCTGCATCCGGCTGTGCGCCGATGCCTACGCTGTCAAGAACGATCAGAACAACCCGTTTTTTCATGCTTATCATAATGCCTTGCGAAGCAAAGCGCTCCTTTCTCTTTGGTTTTTCCATTAATAATTATTGTAACATCCCAGCCGCATCCCGTCAATTTTTGCTCAGTATCATGCGATTATCAAGCGCAAAAGCACCTGCGCTGCGACTCCTTCGAGCAGAATCCCCATCGCGGTAAGAAAAGCCGTCAACCGAACGCAGGCTTCCAAGGAAGGCAAGCCTTCCCGCTCCCAGCCCTTGCTCGTTTTTTGTAACCCGCGCAGTTGAGACACCCCCTGCCCAAAACAAAAGATAAGCCCTGTCAGCATGCAAAAGGACGGCAGAATAATACCGGCCAGCCCATACACCACGCCCCACCACGCATATTCAATTTGGAGTTGTTTCATCACAAACCCAATCGCAAACCCCTTTAACGTAAGGCATGCGCAAGAAAAAGGAACGAACGATGCGAATAAAGTTCCGCTCAGCACACCGCAGCAAAGCATTAAATTAAATAGAGCAATACGAAAAAAACCATGAAAAAGCACGGCCGACTGTCCCGCCCGCTCCATGCAATCCGCAAGGAGATTATCGTGCTTCAGAATGGCACAGGTGGAGACTCCCGTTGCAATGCCCAGTACAAGAAAGCCACACCCGAATGCCACTGCATAAGGATGTGCCATGCAAATCCGGAAAAACCGGGTATGCTTTAAAGATTCTATTTTAGGCATAAAAATGACCGCCCTCCGTTCTATGCTTTCAATATACTTGGACGAGCGGCATGTTATTCAAAAACCTTGTTTGGAATCAACGGTATTTTTGACGCATCACGATCCTGTCTGTTAACATGGCAATGCATTCCTTGTTTGTTGGCCTGCCTTTATTGTCGTTAACCGTATACCCGAACAGCTTATGCTGCATTTCAATGTCGCCGCGGAACCATGCACGGTCGATTGCCGTGCGGATATTGCGCTCCACGCGCTTTGGCGTGGAGTTGCAGACGCGCGCCACCTCAGGATAAACTTCCGTCGTAACGCAAATACGCCTACCATAATTTTCAACGCAGTACTCGATTGCTGCCTTCAAAAAAGCATATCCGCTTACATGCGGCGAGATGCCAATGATGTGCAGATAGTTCGAGATGATCCGTTCCTGATCAAAATCGCGGCGCTTCTCCGGCTTTTTCTGTTGACCGTTTGCAGAATCCTGCTGCAATATACCGAGCAGCCGCACGACCGTTCTGCATATCTTTTCGGGGGGCGTAGGCATTGCAATAAAATATGCCATGCCGAGTGATTGCGTCAATTTGACGACCTCCTCGCTGGTCAGCGAGGAGAGTGCGATAAATTTTGTGTTCTCTCCCAGTTTCTGCTCACGGCATTGCATCATGAATTCCGCACCGTCCATCCCCGGCATAAGCATATCCACAAGCGCAACATCCGCCTCATTTTTCTTCAAAAAATCCAAAGCTTCCGTGCCGCTGCTGCAAATATCGACAGAAAATCTTCCCTCCTGCAAAAAGCGTTCTGCAATTGCGTTGCATAGCCTCAGGTTGTCATCAACAATCAGCAGATTATATTCGCCCATGGATTTACAATTCCCCTCTCGAAAAGCGATGCCGGAAAGCAGGCCCACCGGATCTTCGGAAAATATTCTATTACATAAATCCAATTTCTGGCAAGTGCTTCACATGGTTTATCGACACAATACGCGCATATACGACAGAAATCCGCTTCCTTCACAGCATCGTTGCACGCGCCTGCATATTTCCCACTATTCTTCGCTTTCTCGACATCTTTCTTAAACTCTGAAGCCTCTGTCTGCCGCGCCGTCTATTCCAGATTACTCCGTATCAGCATTGGCTTCAACGTATTCAATTGAGCACCAAATTGAATGAAGCAGCGTTCCCTCATCTCCCAAAACGATTTGAACTTGTTTTCTGTTTTTATTGACCTTAGTAACGTGCCCTGCCATATCTTTTAACGGTCCATCAAGAAATTCCACCTTGCTGCCAACTTGTAAAACATGCGATATTTCTATGGTTCCATCATATTTTTTCAGCCATGCCACAAAAGCAAGATCGCTCCCCCGCAGGGCATACTGTCCGTCCTCATATTGGAGGATTCGGAGCACCTCTTCGTCGCTGATGAGCTGGCTCCAGTCCGGGATATCTGCAGTTTCAAAAAAGACATAGCCGGGCAACAGCCGGCAGGCTGACCTTTTTATGCCCTGCGCACTGGGTTTCCAACGGATCACAAACGGCGCAAGAGGATCATATCCCCTTGCACGCAGTTTATTCATAACCCTGCTCTCCTGCCCGGATTTGCAAAACAGACAGTATGATTTCTTTGCCTCGCTCAACCCATCCCTCCTAAGCTGCTTTTCTTTTTTATTAGCATAGCAGAAATTCAAACGTTAAGCAATCACACGGAATTTATTTATCTGGTGCTGCAGTTTTCTTCCATCCAAAGTGCATACACGCAATATCCCTTAAGCGGGTCGTTTATAAAGACATGCGTTATCGCCCCTGCCAGCTTTCCGTTTTGCAGGATTGGGCTGCCGCTCATTCCCTGCACAATTCCTCCGGTCTTTTCAATCAATTGGGGATCTGTAACGCGGATGACCATGCCTTTTGTATCAGCCGCGTCCTGTGCATACAGCTTAATTATCTCGCAGTCATATGCTTTTACGCCTTCTGCATCCACGCTGGTAATGATCTGTGCCGGCCCCTCCTCCAACTCATCCGGATATGCGAGCTGAACTCCTTCTGGATATAAAGGGTTCGGCAATGGTTCATACAATGTGCCAAACACGCCATATACGGTATTGTTCTCTATATTGCCAAGGCGCTTGCTTAAAACGTTAAATGTTCCGCGAATCTCTCCCGGCGCCCCCTGTTCACCCAACGCAACGCCAATAATGCTTGCCCGAATAATCTCTCCGCTCTTGACGAGAAGCCTCTCTCCAGTATCTGCATCCGTTACCGCATGGCCAAGCGCTCCATAGCGGAGGCTGCTCATCACATAAAATGACAATGTTCCGATTCCTGCTGTGCTCTCACGCACCCACATGCCAATGCGCCGCACACCATCTGTAAGGTCAACTGCGGGGGTCACGGAAAAAGTCAACGTTTCTCCGCCGCGCAAAACCGTTGCCGTGAGCGCGCTTCCTTCATGTGCGGCACAAAGCTCCGCCATGTGGGCTGCTCCTTCCACCTCTACTCCATCAATGCTGATAAGCACATCCCCGGCGCGCAGGCCGGCCGCTGCCGCAGGTGAAACACGCCCTTCCGCCGTATCAATGCTGCCGAGGCCCACAATGAGCACACCTTTTGTGTACATGCTTACGCCGACCGAGCAACCGCCCGGCATTACATATACGGTTTCCCGAACATGTACGCTCACTCGTTTCACGGGAATCCCCAAGAGCTTTACAACATAGTTTCCTTCTTGAAACCTGGGTTTTTCCGCCAGAGTTTCAGACAGGTTGCTGCCGACTTCGCTCCCCGTTTCATCCGCGAGCGTAAATGCGCCGCCAATTGCTGCGAGTTGCTCCCAGCCCTTATTGCCGTCGATATATATGTTGGAAGGGAGATCGCGCACCTCTCGCACTGCAGGGCTTAAATTAACGAGCAAAAGCACCGCACAGGCGATGCTCCCCAATATTTTTGCCATTGCGTGCAATACGTTCCGCTTCATGCTCCACCTCAATCAAAAACACTGCAGCCTACCTGACCGCAGTGTTTATGCTTTGCATGAAGTTGCCGTGCTATACTTGGAGATACAAGCCAGAAAATCAGCTTCCCCGGCGTATCTTTTTCGCCTTTTCCGCTTTATCTACAAGGGTTTTTGCATGCTCGAGCGCAAGCGGAGAATCACTGCTTCCATCCATCATTTGGGCAATCCTCCGATATTTTCCATCAAGATCCAGCAATCGCACCGCAACGTGCGTAGCCATACCGTCATCCGTCTTTTCTACAAGGTAATGTACGTCCGCAAGCGCCGCAATTTGCGGTAAATGCGTAACGCAGATCACCTGATGCGCCCCGGCAATGCCAACCATTTTCTCACCGACAGTGCCTGCAATGCGGCCGCTGATCCCGGTATCGATTTCGTCAAAAATCAGCGTTCCGATGCGATCGTTATCGGCAAAAATCGCCTTAAAGCCAAGCATAATCCTGGAAAGTTCACCGCCCGATGCAACTTTTGCCAAAGGCTTAAGCGGTTCTCCGGGGTTCGCGCTGAGCAGAAACTCCAACGCATCCATTCCGTTCTCCTGTGGTTCGCCGTTATCCTGAGGTGCGGCGAACGCCACGCGAAAAGCCGCTTTTTCCATGCCGAGTGCGCGTAGCTGTGAAAGGACATCGCCAGAGAGCCGCTCTGCAGCCGCCTCGCGCAGCGCAGTCAAGCGTTGTGCCAACGAAAAATAGCGTTTTTTTGCCTCTGCCAGCTTTTCATCCAACTTTGCGGCGCGTGCGTCAGCCTGCAGAAGGGCATCCAGTTTTTCTTGCGCCTCCTGCTCAAAGGCGAGTACCTCTGCAATCGTGCCGCCGTACTTCCGTTTTAAGTCGGAGAGTGTTTCAAGCCTCATTTCGATTTGATCAAGCCGCTGCGGATCAAATTCCAGCCCGCCCTTCATGTCCCGCAGCGCATAGCCGACATCCTCCAACGCATAGTATGCGTCAGCCAGCTTTTGTGCCGCCTCCGCGTACTCCTTTGCATAGCCTGAAACACTTTCCATGTTGTGCCGTGCAGCGTCCACTGCGGCGGTTGCGCTGCTGCCCTCGCCGTTAAGCTGTTCGTACGCTGTTTCCACCGCAAGCATGATCCTTTCGGCATTTACAAGAAGCGTTTTCTCTGCCTGAAGCGCGTCCTCTTCGTCCTTTTCGATTCCCGCAGCACCAATTTCATTGATCTGATATTTCAGAATATCGATCTGCCGTTCGCGCTCGGCAACCGAACCAAACCCGGAAAGGCGTTCCCGGCGCAACGCCGCAAATTCGCCGTAAATTCGATTGAGTTCGTCGCGTATGGGCAGGATTTCCGCATGTGCATATGCATCTAAAAAAGCAATATGGTTTTCCGGCGCAAGCAGGGACTGATGCTCGTGTTGGCCATGGATGTCAACCAATGTATCCGAAACCGCTTTCAGAATTGTAACGCTCGTAAGGATGCCGTTCACGCGGCAAAGGTTTTTTCCCGCAAGAGAAAGTTCGCGTGAAAGGAACAGCGTATCGTCCTCGCAATCGATCCCCTGCTCCGCTAAAACCGCTTTCGTTCCGCCGCAATCTGCAATATCGAAAACCGCCTCAACCTTGGTTTTTTGCGCGCCATGCCGAATAAGCTCCCTGCTGGCACGCTCCCCAAGCACGAAGTTCACAGCGTCGATAATAATTGACTTTCCCGCGCCCGTTTCGCCGGAAAGCACATTGAATCCCGCATGAAATTCAATATCAAGCCGCTCAATCAGAGCAACGTTTTCGATAAAGAGTCTTTGCAGCATATTTTTATTGTTTGAGCATAGCGTTAAAGCGCTTCACGAGTTCCGGCACGCTTTTCATGTCCTTGATCGCAACAAAAATCGTATTATCGCCTGCGAGTGTACCTGCAACCTCATTCCACCGCATCGAATCGATGGCCTCTGCAGCAGCGTTTCCGGTACCGGAGATCGTCTTGATGATGATGAGGTTGGATGTGCTTGCAATCGATACGACTGAATTAGAAAAAATACGGATAAACCGCTCCTTCAGGCCCGCCTCGGCCTTATCCACGGTGGCATATTTATAGCCACCATCCTCGGCGAGCACCTTAATCAGGCGCAGTTCCTTAATGTCGCGCGATACGGTTGCCTGCGTTACGTTGATTCCTCGATCCTTCAGGCGCATCGCCAAATCATCCTGCGTCTCGATATTAAAGGTTTCGATCAGATCCAGGATCATCGCATGTCGTGCCGCTTTCATTGAGTCATTCCTCCTGTGTTGTATATGTTACGATAGCTTGCTGCGGATCAGAGAGTAAATGTTCCGCTCTTCAAATTTTACAAAAGCAACATGCCGCTCCGAACGGTAAACCACGATCTCATCGTCTCGGCTGATTTCCGCCGTATAAATGCCGTCAAGCGATATATAGCCCTCGCTGTTCATGGAAAAGCGCATCTTCGCATCGGCGGATGCAATGATCGGCCGGAAGGAGAGCGTATGTGGGCAGATCGGCGTAATGATCGCCACATCAAGCCCCGGCGAAATCACAGGACCACCAGCAGAAATGGAATACCCCGTTGAACCGGTTGTTGTGCTGACGATAACGCCATCGCACCGCACAGAGCCCGCCTGCATTCCATTGATTTCCATGCTGATATCCACAATCCCGGAAAACGCGCGCTTATACAAAAGCGTTTCATTCAAACAATAATGCGGTGTTCCTCCATTGACGCGGCAGGCAAACATCATACGCTGATCCAGCGAATATTCGCTCCGTGCAAGCCTGGTGATCGCAGTCCCAAACTGCTCCGGCGTGATTTCACTTAAAAAGCCCACTCGGCCCAGATTAATCCCCAAGATCGGCACTTTAAGTTCCGATGCTTTGGATGCCGCGCGCAGAATCGTTCCATCTCCGCCGAAAGCGAGGATGAAATTCGGTGTCTTTTGATCGATCGTAGGAAGCGAATTATGAACCAAAGGAAGCAGCGGAGCGTCCACACAACAGGTATATCCCAGCGAAAGTGCCGTTGATAATCCGGCCAAAAGGCCGTCTACCGCGCTCTGCTTCTGCGGATTCGTAAAGAAGCCGAAGGTCATACTGTGCATGTCAATCTCCCGTCTGTATAAGTATTATAATATCCTGCATATTGATTTTCAAGGAATTTTTTTATTTTTTTTGAATTTTTAAACATGTTTCAGCGCAGAATATGCTTCTTCCACCGTTTTTTCGACCGCAGTGGACAACTCCACATCCGCGCGGCCATCCTCACCCTGTGGTTTTTCCAGGACAAGCAGGAATTCAATGTTTCCCTTCGGCCCAGTGATAGGCGAATAATCGATGTGCAGCAGATGAAACCCTGTTTGCACAGCAAATTCCGCCGCACCCGCAAGCACTTCGCAATGGGTTTGTTTGTCTCGCACCACGCCATTCTTGCCAACTTTAGCACGCCCTGCTTCAAACTGAGGCTTTACCAAAACTACCGCGCGTGCTCCTTCCCGCAGGCAAAGAAACACCTGCGGAAGGATCAGGCGTATTGAAATAAAGGAAACATCCATTGATGCGAAATCAGGTTGCTCCGCAAACCAGCCGGGCTCCATATATCGCGCATTTGTGCGCTCCATCACAACAACGCGTGCATCGTTGCGCAAACGCCAATCCAGCTGGCCATATCCGACATCAATCGCATAAACCTTGCGCGCACCGTTTTGCAGCATGCAATCCGTAAAGCCGCCTGTAGATGCGCCAATATCGAGCGCAACAGCGCCTGCAAGGCACAAGCCAAACTTGCGCACGGGTTTATCGAGCTTCAGCCCGCCGCGGCTCACAAAAGGAACCGGGTTCTCCTTTATGACAAGCACACAATCGGGCGGCACAGTATCGCCCGGTTTATCAACGCGCACGCCCGAAAGGCTCACCGCTCCGCTCATGATAAGCGAGCGTGCCCTTTCCCTGCTTTCCGCCAGGCCGAGCTCCACCAGCCTGATGTCCGCCCGCGTTCCTTTCATTTCGCACGCTCCAAATAAATCATTATTTTTTTGCGGATCTCATCCGCAGAAAGGCCGGAAGCAGCGTCCTGTTCCGCAACGGAAGCATGCCGCACCGGCGCTTCCCCAACCCCGCACGGGGACACGCGCACCACATGGCCGATTGCCGCCTGCACCGCTTCGCCGAAGCCGCCGGCCATTATGCCATCCTCCACAGTAATGACCGGCGCGCCATGTTCTGCGATGCGTGCCAGCATGGTATCGTCCATTGGCTTTATGCTGCGCGCGTTTACAAGGCCGACAGGCAGCCCATCGCTTGCTTTAAGCGCAGCGCTGAGCAAACGCCCGGTTGCGATGACCACCAGCTGTTTTTCCGCAAAAGGCAAAACCTCCTCCCACTCTCCTACTTTGACAGGCTTCGTCAAAGGATGGGAAGGCAATGCGCCCCGGTTATATCGAATGGCAACTGGCCCGCTTTGCATAAGCGCGAGCGGAAGCATCTCGGAAAGCTCTTCCTGAGATGCCGGGGAAAGAAGCGTCATGCCCGGCAGCGTACGCAAAAAGGCGATATCATACACCCCCTGATGCGTTTCGCCATCCTCCCCGACAAGACCGGCACGGTCTACCGCAAACACAACGGGGAGGCCCTGCAAGCAAACGTCATGAAGGAGTTCGTCATATGCGCGCTGCAGGAAAGTGGAATAGATCGCAACGACAGGCTTGGCCCCCGCTGCCGCCATGCCGGCAGCCATAGTAACCGCATGTTCTTCCGCAATGCCAACGTCAAAAAAGCGATCCGGGAATTCCGCCGCAAAGCGGTCAAGCCCCGTTCCCTGCGGCATCGCGGCCGTTATGGCAACAATCCGGGAATCCGCACGCGCCAAAGTGCACAGCGTCCGCGCAAACACGGAAGAATTGCTTTCCCGCTTATTTCCGTTCACCGCGCCCGTATTTACATCAAATTTTCCAATTCCATGGAATTTCTCCGGATTTTGCTCCGCAAGCGCATATCCTTTTCCTTTTTTGGTGACGGCGTGGATCATAACCGGGCAGTCAAGCTGCTTTGCCCGAGCCAGCACCTCCGTAAGCGCCATAAGGTCATGTCCATCCACAGGGCCAAGATAAGTAAATCCCATTTCCTCAAACAAAACGTTTGGAATAAGAAAATACTTGATCCTGTTTTTGAGGCGCAGTGCATTTCCGAACAGCCGAACGCCCACTTTAGGAAGCCTTTGCAGGAACTCTGCGGTGTTGTGCTTAAACCGCTGGTAAGAGCGGCTGGTGCGCATGCGGTTTAAATGCCTGTTTACCGCGCCAACATTATGGGAAATAGACATGTCGTTGTCATTCAGCACCACAATCAGCGGTTGCTTGCTCTGTCCCGCGTCATTCAGCCCCTCGAAACAAAGCCCGCCGGTCAGCGCGCCATCCCCCAATACGGCGACAACGCTTCCACATCCGCCTAACATCCGCTCTGCGCGTAAAATCCCAAGCGCAGCGGAAACAGCAGTGCTGGCGTGGCCGGTGCCAAATGCATCATGCGGGCTTTCCGAACGTTTTGGGAACCCGCTGATGCCGTTTTTTTGCCGGAGTCCGTCAAATTCAGCCGCACGGCCGGTCAGAATTTTATGCACATATGCCTGATGTCCTACATCAAACAAAATTTTATCAACCGGAGAATTGAATACCCGATGTAAAGCGATCGTTAGCTCCACGACGCCAAGATTTGACGCAAGGTGCCCGCCTGTATGTGAAACCCGTTCTACAAGAAAAGAGCGTATCTCTTCTGCAAGTTGCGGCAGTTGCTGTTCTTTGATACGCTTAAAGTCATCTATGGAATGGATTGAATCCAAAAGCGGGGTCTCTTTCATGCCGTTCCGCCTTTCCATGCACAAACGCGGAGGGTATTATACCACTTCGCCGTCGTGCATACAAGGGTAAAGCCTCAATAAAAAATGCATAAACCCGCAAAAGCAGGCAGATACTTTTCATTAAAAAGTTCGTGTAAGCGTTTGATCCGCAAGCGTCAGGAACCATGTTGCGCGGTCTCCAAATTGCCTGAGCGCCTCCTTTGCGAACCGGGCCTCCTCCTGTGCCATACGCTTTGCAGTTTCAATGCCGTAGAGCGCTGGATACGTCAACTTTTGATGCGCTGCATCCTTGCCGAGCGTTTTCCCCACTGTCTTGGAATCTCCCAGCACATCCAACAGGTCGTCTGTGATCTGAAATAAAACGCCATAATGCACTCCGAACCTTCTCAGCGCTCCAACTGATTCCGGATCCGCATTGCCGGCTATGCCTCCGGCCACAACGGCCGCCGTAATAAGCGCCCCCGTTTTTCGGGCATGAATATACGTGAGCGTTTCTGCATCTGCGCAGGGGTTCTTTTCATTTGCAAGATCGGCCCACTGCCCGGCAACCATTCCGGACACGCCCGCGCCATGCGCGATTTCAGCCGCCGCCTCATAATAGCGGGGGGCCTTTCCGATATGCCTCGGTCCTTCTGAAAGGATCACCTCGAACGCATAGGTTAAAAGCGCATCCCCGGCAAGCAGGGCGTTTGCTTCACCGAACACTTTGTGGTTTGAGGGTCTTCCGCGGCGGAAGTCATCATCATCCATGCAGGGCAGATCATCATGAATCAGCGAATATGTATGGATCATTTCCAAAGCAGCGGCAAGCGGCAGCGCAGCTTCCGTATCCCCTCCCACCATTTCACATGCGTAAAGGCAAAGCATAGGACGGAGCCGTTTGCCTCCTGCAAGGAGGCTGTATTTCATCGCTTCGCACAACGCAGCGGGAAGATCTTCCCTCCGCATATATGCTTCAAGCACAGATGTAATTTGTTCCAGGTTTATCATTCTTCCTCCGCGTCCATTTCGCCACCCACCGGTTCAACGGCTTCCAGGCGGCCTTCATATGCCTCCAATTGTGCAAGGCACGTCCGGGAAAGCGCACGCCCTTCCTCATAGAGTTTCATCATGTCGTCAAGCGGCAAATTCCCATCGGAAAGCGCGCTTACGATTTCCTCCAGCCGCCGCATTGCGTCCTCAAAGTTCTGCTTTTTTTTCGCCATTTTGTCTCTGTTCCTTTTCTATCGTATTCACGGTAGCGCCGGCAGCGCCGTCATGAAACATGATTGTCACCGAATCATCCGGCGAAAGCCGTTCCACCGAACCGCAGTACGCCCCATCCTTTCCGCGCACAAGCGCAAAGCCGCGCGCAAGCGTATGCGCGGGAGAGAGCGCCTCCAGCTTGCCCGAAAGCGTGCTGCACATGCGAACGGCTGCAGCCAATGATGCCTGGGCAGCAGCATCCAACCGTCGTCCGGCATCCAGCACGGTATGCCGGGCATCTGCAAGCGCATGGCGCGGCGCAGAAAAAGCTCCGCTTTCTACGATCGCATTCACCCGTTCTCTGCGCCTTAAAAGGCCCGTTCGTGCAGCGCATAGCAACGTTTCACGCATTCCATCCAACGTAGAAAGCAGCGTGTCATACTCGGGCACGCAAAGCTCTGCTGCGGCAGATGGGGTCGGCGCGCGAAGATCCGCAACAAAATCCGCAATGGAAAAATCGGTCTCATGCCCCACTGCGCTCACAATGGGGATTTCGCTTTCGTAAATTGCCTCTGCAACGGTTTCCTCGTTAAACGCCCAAAGGTCCTCCAAACTGCCGCCTCCACGGCCGACGATCAGCACATCGGCGCGTTTCAGACGATTCATCAGCCGGATTCCTGCTGCAATTTCCTCCGCAGCGCCCATTCCCTGCACAGCGACAGGGCAAAGCAATAGATTCATTGCCGGGAACCTGCGCCGTGCAACGCTGATTACATCGCGTACAGCGGCGCCGCTCTGCGAGGTCACGATTCCAACGCAGTGTGGCAGGGCCGGAATCGGCTTTTTATGCGCTTCATCAAACCAACCCCGCGCCTGTAGCCGCGTTTTCATCATCAGGAAGCGCCGATAAAGCTCTCCTTCCCCTTCCCCTGTCACCGTTTTCACATAAAGCTGATACTGTCCGTCACGCGCATAAAGCGCTGCATACCCTTGGGCCACGATTTCCATTCCATCGGAAAAAGCAACGCCGCACTGCATTGCGTCCTGCCGGAACATCACGCAGCGCACAAGCGCACCGCCATCCTTAAGCGTAAAATACACATGCCCCGAGCTGTGGCGCTTCAAACCGCTGACCTCCCCGCGCACGGAAAGGCTGCGCAAAAGCACATCCCGCTGCAGCAAACCCGCAACATACTCGTTTAATTGGGTGACGGTCATAACATATCCGCTTTGCATCTTGTGGTTCCCCCCTCCGGTGATGCGGTAAGCCTGTCTTTGCACAACAGTGCTGTGCCGACCGCATTGTCGGAAGAAAGCGCGCTTTCCCCGAAAAAAATCTCAGCTTCCGCTTTCTGCTTTCGAACCCGTTCCCGCAGCAGAGCGCGCAGAAGCGGGCTTGACGCCACTCCCCCCGCGAGAAGTGCGCGCCGGACGCCTGCTTTCTCCATCGCATAAAGCACCATCTTTCCAAAGGTGCGCGCCATGCAGTCATATGCAGCATACGCAATTTCAGCATGCTTGATTCCATCGTCAATGAGCGCCTGCGCACGTGTCTCCACCCCGGAAAACGAGCATACCCCGTTGCGCACAATCGCCGGAAGCTTCACCCCTCCTGTTGCAGGGTCAAATTCGCCGGCAAGCGCTTCAAGCTGCTTCCCGCACGGAAACCGAAGTCCCATGGCAACGCCGATCCGATCTACAAACTGTCCGGCATGCAAATCTTCCGTACCTGATAGCAGCGTTATATGAAACGCTTCGTCCACCAAAAAAACTTCCGTCGTTCCGCCTGAAATATGCATGCCCAAAAAGGGCTGTCCCATCAAAAATTCATTGCCGTACAGCGCGGCGCGAACATGCCCTTCCTGATGGGATGCAGCCAAAAGCGGCACACGGAGTGCGGCGGCCATGGATGCTGCGCAAGCTTTCCCGGCAAGGAACACCGGCATATAAGAATCCTCATTTGGCCTTGGCCGGGCGCTTACGCATACACCGCGCACAGCACCAGCGTCCAGCTTTTCAAACATCTCCGGCACAAGTCTTTCCAAATTCCGGATATGCTGAAACAGGCCATCGCTTTGGCGAAAGCCTCGTTCTCCCTGTTTAACCGAAAGCACCGTCCGCAGATCTGAAACGATGCCGCATTCATCCACGCAGGCAACGGACGTGGTATAGCAGCTTGTATCCACGCCGACATATGCGCACATTACTGCTGTTCCCCGTCTTCCGCTTCAAGCCGTTTGGCAAGCGTTCCAAGCATACCGTTGATGTAAGCGGAGGATCGTTCCCCTCCAAACCGCTTTGCGAGTTCAACCGCTTCATTGATGGAAACGCTGTATGGGATATCCCTGCGGTACATCATTTCATAAATCGCAACGCGAAGAATCGAAAGGTCTACCCGCGGCATACGTTCAATGCTCCAACCGATGGCAAGCTCACCGATCAACGGGTCAATCTCTTCCTGATGCGCTTCAATTCCAAAAAGCACTGCATCGGAAAAGGCCACGTCTTCTTCCGTCAGCGTTTCCGTGATACCCGACTTGTCCAACACCGCGTCATAGGTATCTTCTCCCCCAAACAAACGAGCAAACGCGAGTTTCATTGCGACCTCGCGCGCTGTCTTCCTGCTCATATTCTCTTTCGTCCTTCCATGGGTATCGGCATTTCAGCCGTTATTTTTCCGTTGAAACAGCCCCGCAAAAAAATCCTTCACACGGGTGCGGCCTCCTTCATCCAAAAGCGTGCCGATAAAGTAAGCGATGCCCACGATAGCGAACAGCAGAAGCGTGCGCCAAAACCCGATTGTAAAAATCAGGATCGTAAACAAAATGCCAAAGCACACGCTGATGATGCGCCACTTATACAGCCTGCAAAAGGCAAAGAAATCGTTCATATCATGCACCTCACATTACGCGCGGCTGCTTTGCAGGTGCCGGTGCACTTACGATCAAAACGTCCACATCCCGAACGGTGATGCCGCAGTACATCTCAATGTACTCTTTGAGCGAATCCTGCAGTGCCTTTGTAAATTCGGGAAGCACCGTCTCATTGGAGACTACCAGTTTAAGGGCAATTGCAACCGCAGTGTTTTCAATCGCGGTGACGCTGCTTTCACACTCCTTAACCTTTGGGTTCGCCCTGCAATGCCTCTGCACCATGCTGTCTACCGCCGCAAGGGTGATGAAGGCCGAACCGTTATCACCGGAAAGGATGAGGGCAGATGTCGCTCTCGGTGCGGCTGCCGGCTGTTCCTGCTTTCGATTGCCCATTGCAATGAAGAGCCGGAAGGCAAGAATCAGCAACACAAGGCCAATACCGCCCATGATAAGCCTGTTTTCAGTCATGCCGTTTGTAACGATCCCCGTTACATGTGCGGCCATATCCGCCGTCACGAATGACATCGCAATGCCAATGCAAAGCGCAGCAAGTGCAATCACCAAAAGCAACACAACAACAAGCAGAAGCTTGTCGAACCAACTAAACTTCATAACGCGATTCTCCTTTGGTGTTTCAGGCGCCGCCAGCATGGCCGGCGGCGCTTTTCAGGCATGTATGCCGCTTATTCGGCAGGCTGGATTTCGGCCGGTTTTGTTTTGGGCTCCGGCTTGTCGAAGTTGATGGACTGCACGAACACGTTCACCTGCACGACGCGAAGTCCGGTCATGGTTTCAATCGCATTCTTAATGCCGGTCTGGATCTTGGTGCAAACCTCATGAAGCTTGTAGCCGTAGCGAATGATCACGCTCAAATCTACAGCGACCTCTTCCTCTCCAACCTCGACCTTAATGCCTTTGGTCATGCTTTTTTTCGCGTTCAGCATTCCGGTAATGCCTTCGACGACGCCGCCGGCCATGCCCACCACGCCTTCGACTTCTGCAGCCGCAAAGCTTGCAATGGTTGCGATCACATCAGGCGCAAAAATGATCTTCCCGCCTTGGGTCGCATTTACTTCAGTGGTGATCTCGTTATCCGGGGTCATGTGCACTACCTCCTTTTGAATTTGGAAATATTATAACAGATTTTTCTATTGGTGCATAGCTCTGATGCCGGAAAGCCTCTGAGTTCACAGAAGATTTTCTTTTCGGCCTTCATTGCGCCCCAGGGATAACCTTAACGTTTTCCGCCGATTCCCCAGTTTCGCGCTGCACAATATCGAGAATTTGTGCGACTTGCTCATCGCTGAGCGTTTCGCAATCCACGATTACATTCACCGACCCGCCATGGAACGTAACGGCGGCGTCGGCGAACCCTTTTGCACGAATCAGGCTTTCAATGGTAAATTCCGTTTCCATGTTATTCACGAGCGCAAGCTTTTGTGCCTGTGCATCGGCAAGGGTCTCCGCATCCGAAGCCGAGGTTGCGATAATTTCGTCAAGATAACCAATCTCAAGCTCCCGCACACTCTCTCGCTCCGTTCGGAATGATTCAAAATAGTCCTCTCCGGCCGCCGATGTTTCCAAGGTATCTCCGCTCATACTTTCAATATGGAACGACTCCCCGCCTCCCTGCGCAGCGGTCCCAACTCCTTCTGTCTCCTTTCCGGCGTTCAGGCGATAATTCCAGTATACGACGCCGGCCAACAGCAATGCGAGTCCACCGATCAGGATATACTTTTGCTTTTTGCCTTCCAGTTTCATGCTCTATTCCCCCTTTTCAATTGCCTTCATTTCAAACACATCGATGCAGGACAGGTCTACGCCAAGCACCGTCCGCACCGCGTTTTGCAGATTCATCCGAACCGTAATATCAGCTGCGCCCTCTGCAATCACGATTACACCGCGTACTACGGGTTGTTTTTCCGTAAGCACGATCGCTTCGTTTCCTCCCGTCTGCGATACAGTCGCCGGCCGCGATGATTCTGTACGGTTCTCCGTAATGGATTCCGTTCCCGTACCTGAGCTTTGCGTAATCCCAGTTTGTGTATCCGTGCTCATTGCGGGTATGATCTGCGCGCCGGTGTCGTAAGTGATCATAACCTCGACCTCCCCCGCGCCGCGAATGCAGGAAAGCACGTTTTTCAGCCGTTCTTCCGTTTCCCGTTCACTGGAATATACGCTGTCCGGCTCTTCCAGTGAAACCGGCTCCACGGCACTGTTTTTAGGAAACGATGTCACAGCATAAATGAGAATGCCGGCAAGTACCAGCGAGCCGTAAACGCAAAGCTCAAAGCGCTTATCCTTTTTCATGCGTTCTGTAAGCCCGGCGAGCAGCTTGCCAAACCCGAGTCCGCTCTGCTTTGCCATACATCCCAGCCCCTTTCTCTCCAATCGCGCTTTCTATCCCTTCTCCAGCAGCTTCAAAATTGGCTCTGCAGCATAAAGCAGCAGAAGCAAGGACAGCGCTCGCTTTGCACTGTTGCGCAAGCCGCCGCGCGGCAGCAGCGCTTCTCCTGTAAACCCAATCACCGCGAGCGCCGCAAGCCGCTCCATAAATGAATAAATCCACTCCATCCGCCTCTCCTGTGCTATGCTGCGTTTCCCACTGCCATCACAAGCCCCGCAGAAATAATAAACATTAAAGCAACGGCTGTCACCGCAGCGAAAAGGTTATTGTAAACATCCGAAAGATCCCCGAGAAGTTTTGGAATACGGCCATCTCCGCCCAACGGTGCGCAAAGCGCCGCCATCGCCTTGCAGGCAAGCCCTGCGCAGGCGATTTGCAATAACGGGGAGATTGCAACGCCAACCACAGTCAGCATTACCGCAGCCCCTACGGCATTTTTGATCAGAACTGCGCTTCCCAGCACTGTTTCCAGCGTTCCGGACGCTATACCCCCCACGATGGGCACACTCTTGTCAAGCGTATATTTTGCCGCACGCAGGGCAAGACTGTCCGAACCGCCCATGCTCAGCCCTTGCAATGCAACGATGCCGAAATATATTGTGGACACCGCCCCAGTAAGCCACTTTACAGCGGATTTAATGAACTTATGGAGCTGTGCAAGCCCCATTCGCTGTGTGAGGCCCCCCACGATTACCGCGGTTCCCCCCGCCACTGTAAGCGGCAGGATAACGCTTTTAAAAAAGCCTGTGATCGTAACGCTTAAAAATGCCATCATGGGCTGTATCGCGCCGCTAAGCGTTACACTGCCTACGGCCGCGAGCGAAAATGAGAGCACTGGCGCTGCGATTTCAGTAAACGCTGTCAACGCGTCAATCGTCGCACTTGCAAGTGCAACCTGCCGCATCAATGCATATGATACGGCTGCCGCGCTCATTCCGAAGCAAAGGATGCCGACCGTCTCTCCGATCCCTTCCCGGCCACCGCACAGGATCTCCGCCACACAGGAAATGAGCGCCACACCGAGGAGCGATGCATATGCCCCCATACTTTCCCGTAACGCATACAGCGCGATATCCTGAAACGCTGTAAGAACGGTATCGTAGGCAATTCCATTTCCACCCGCAATATGTTCCACAACCGCCGTCAAATTCGCCCCATCCCATATTTCCCGAACGCTTTCCGGCAAGCTTTGATAGTATGCCTCCCACGCTCCAAGGTCATATGCCGCAAGCTGGTCTGCGCTTTCCTGCGGTAACTCCTCCGCACGCACGGTGGCCGGAATCAGGATGCACAGCATGCCGAAAAGCAGGAATTTGAGCCTATATCGCCGCATGGGTGGAAAGGATACTGCCGATCAATTCAAGGATCGCCGCAAATACCGGCAGGCAGAGCGCAAGGATCAGCACACGCCCTGCGAGTTCCACTTTTCCCGCCACCGCACCTTCTCCCGCATCCCGGCAAAGGTCAGACGCAAACTGTGCGAGATATGCAACGCCGATCACCTTAAGCATAACCGCAAGGTATGCGGTATCAATTTGATACCGTCCCAAAACCTCTCTGAGAAAACCGGACATGGCCGCAAGCTCATCCAGCGTCAAAACGAGGATCAGCACGCCGGCGGCAACAGCGATCTGCAGCCCAAGTTCCGGCCGGTAAGCACGCAGCACCAGAGCGGCAGCTACCGCCGTGAGCGCGATGCCGATCACTTTAAAAACCGTCATGCAAAGCCACCTTTCTCCTTAATAAAGCTGGAATATCTGCTTTACGCTGTCAAACAGCGTTCCGATCAGGTCAATTACCATCATCAGCGTAATAATAAGCCCTGCAAGCGCAGCAAGCATCGCCATATCGTCACGCCCCGTCTGCTTCAGAAGCTGGCATATGATCGCAATCAGGATGCCGATGCCTGCGATTTTGAATACGATTTCAATTCCCATATAACACACCCCTTCGGAATGGCATGCAAGCGCGTATTTATATCACAAGGAGCGCCAGCGAAAGTCCTGCAAGCACACCGAGCGATTCGAAAAGCTTCCCTTTTTTGGAAAGTTCCGCTTCGAGCGCCGCAACGCGCTGGTTGAGCCGCTTGCATGCGTTTTGCGCATTAGCGCTCTGCGCCGCAAGGCCAATTCCGTCAAGCCCAAGGCCAAAATCCACAAGAACAGCAGTTTCCTCCGGCGAAAGCGTTTCAAACCCGTTATGCGCTTTTTCCGCTTCCTCCATAGCTTCCTTCCATAACTCTGTTATGGGCGCCTCTCCCCCAAGTTTTTCGCCGAAAATCTCCCAAAACGCCTCCGTACGCGGTGCGAACTGCATAATAAGAACCGCAATCGGCGCAGGGCGTAGTTCCATCCTTTCAGCAAGGCGGCGAATGTCATCTTCCATTGCCGTAAGCGTTTGCCTGCGTACCCGGAGAGAGCGCGCTTTCCCGTTTCCAAGGAACACGCATGCACAAAACAAAACAGCTGCCAGCAGTGCGCTCATATTGCCGCCTCCCCGCAAGCATATGTCCGGAGCTTCACGTCGCGCCCATTCCTTTCAAGCACAAGCACCTGATGAAAGCTGCCGTTGTTCAGCAGCGGGGCAAGATACGGCTTACGCGCCGCATCGGCGATGCTCCCCGCATGTGCGGATGCAAGCACGCAGACGCCGCCTGCGGCAGCGCGGCACACGGCTTCCGCATCCGCTGCACTGCCGAGCTCATCCGTCACAATAATTTCCGGCGACATGCTTCTGAGCATCCGCTCCATTGCCTCCGCTTTCGGGCAGCCGTCCATTACGTCCGTGCGCAAGCCTACGTCCAGTAAGGGAGTTCCGCCGCTTGCGCCGGCAAGCTCTCCACGCTCGTCTGCAAGTGCGACCTTATAGCCCCGCCATCCCGTGCCACCATCCGATAGCAGACGCGCGGCGTCTCTTAAAAGCGTGGTTTTCCCTGCGCCCGGCGGTGAAAGCAGAAGCGTCGGCACGGGGCTTCCATTTGCATTCAGCAGCATCGGGAGAGCGCCCCTCGCACAGCCCTTATGCTCCCGCGCAATCCTGAGGCTGAAGGAGGTAACCTGCGCCATATGTGCGATCCGGCCATCCCGCATTTCCGCGCGGCCGGAAATTCCAACACGGCACCCGCCGCGCAGCGTCAGGAATCCTTCCCGAAGCTCTGCCTCCCGCGCGAAAGCGGAATGTTCGCACAGGCTTTCAAGCAGCAGGGCGCAAAAGCGCTCGTCAGCAGTAAGCGCAAGCATCCGTTCTTTTTGCGCATACAGCAGCTGCACCGGACGCCCTGTACGTACCCGGATCTCCTCAAGCTCATCCGTTCCGGCATAAAGAACGGCATCGCGCAGGCATGCGGGTAAAACGCGCAGAAGTTCGCTTAACGGTTTGTTGCCAATCCTGTCCATCGCTGCATGTCCTCCCATTTTGTTCTATGATATGTACAGGCTTGCTAAAACAGAACCGAAACCTTTAACCTTTGCATGCCGACCAGAAATTGTTTGAGATCTGATCTTAATTCCAAAATGTGTGTCTCCAACAACAGCAGAGCGTGTGGTGATCAGACAGTTTTTCGTTTCTCGTGCAATGCTGCATGCAGCAGCATGCTTCCGAAAGTTGTTGCGCAAAGAATCGCCTGCGCGTTGCGCAAAGCAATCCCATCAAGATTTACGGATGCATAATCCAATCGCCAAAGCTCTGCAAGTGCGCTCACAAGCATCCATACAACCGGAAGCGTGGACGCGGCAAAAAAAGCACGCCATGTCGCCGCAGCCCGCACGTTCAGCCCCCGCTGTTCCACCATCTGAATCAGAAAGTATACCGGAAACACAAGCGTTCCTGTGTTGCAGCGAAATTCTGCAAGCGGTGCGAATGAGAACCGGCTGAGCATCAAAAGAAGCGCCCCCGAAAATGCAAGCGCAAATGGGGAAATCTCAAGACGTGCACAGGCACGGCCAATCGCACCGCTCGCTCCGGCGATTATTGCGCATACGCAAAGGCTCTCGTAAATCTGCATATCAAAAACCACCTTAGGCAAATCCTTGTAAAATAAAAGCCCCATCGATCATGCTTTCAGCATGTCCCGATGGGGTGAAAGATACGCAAAGCAAATTTATGTAAGTTTGATAAAACCCGCCATATCGCCCGTTTTTCCACGAACGCGCCGGTGGGAAAACAGCAACTCCGGCATCTCAAATGTGCAGGCATGCATAAGCGTGATGTTTTCCGGCCGGACGCCCGCTTCCAATAGCTGCACGGCCGCAGGGATTTCCAAATCAAGCTGGCGCTTTCCAGGCCGCCCCGTTGTGCTGCATGCGACCCCAAACTCAGCTTCAAACTGCGCAGCAAGCGCTTCATCCACTTCATAACAGTTCCGGCAGATACACGGCCCGTTGGATGCGATGAGATCCGCAGGGTTGCTTCCATACTCGCGGCGCATCGCCTCAACCAGGTTCCTGCCGATGCGGCCAAGCATGCCCTTCCAACCTGCATGTCCCGCGCCAACCGCGCGGTGCACGGGATCATATAGAAAAAAAGCGCCGCAGTCCGCATGGGATGTAATTAGCGTCACAGCCGGATCATTTGTCACAAGCCCGTCGCACGGCGCCAGAGGCCCACGCACAATCCCACGCCCGCAGTCCGCACCAGACACAGCCACTACGTTTGCACCGTGTTCAAAATTGATGATGCAGAGCGAATGATACGGAACACCCGCAGCGGCACAGAATATCTCAAAATTCCGCTGCACGTTCTTCGGAGCATCCATTGGTTCCGTTTTTCCGAAAGCAAGGTTCAGCGTGTCGAACGGAGGCGCGCTCACGCCGCCTTTTCGTGCGGTAAAGCCATGAATAAGCCCCGACATGCCTTCAAGTGAAGCTGCACGAAAAAAGCCGACGCCCTTCGTCTCGCCATACTCATATCCGTGCCGCATCCGCAATGAAAGCGCTTCATATTCCGCCTGCCGCACTCAGGATTCCTCCAACAGGAGTTTAAGTTCCTCCATAAACGTGTTGATGTCCTTAAACTGGCGGTAAACGGAAGCAAACCGCACATAGGAAACCTCATCCAGTTGTTTGAGGCCTTTCATCACGAGTTCACCAATGTAGTTGCTCGTGACTTCCTGTTCCAATGTGTTAAATACTTCGCGCACAACTTCATCCACCAGCTTGTCCTGATCCGCGGCGGAAACAGGGCGTTTTTCGCAGGATTTGCGAACGCCGGCAAGAATTTTTGCGCTGTCAAACGCCTCTCTTCGGCCGTCTTTCTTCACCACCATAATTGGGATTTCCTCAATTTTTTCATACGTGGTGAAACGCTTCCCGCAGGAAATGCATTCCCTCCTGCGGCGTATGCTGGTTCCGTCATCCGTCGGGCGCGAATCCACAACCTTGCTTTCCGTCCCAAGGCAATACCGGCATTTCATTTGCGCAACCTCCGTGCAGGTTTTTGGATATTATATCACAACATGCTGTATCTTTCTATCCCCACACGGCAAAGGATGCACTGCGTTACAGCACGATATCCACCAGAATTACATCATCCCCTATTTTGGTGATCTTGTTATATGGTATTACAAGCTCCTCATCACTGCGCAGAAGCCCCCACAGGCGCGGCGGCCCCGGGACAATGATTGCATAAACGGCGCCGGAGCAGGCATCCATTTCCAAATCGCAGATGCAGCCAAGCCGCGCACCGTCGCACAGGTTAATGACCTCCTTTCGTTTGAGGTCGCAAAAGTTGATGGTAGCCACGCGCGTTTCCCCTCTCAGGTATCTCATATTCTATCGTATGGGCGCGTCAAACGAAAAAGACCCGGTTTTCACCGGGTCAAAAGAGCTTGGTCTTGTTTCTAAGTATTCCAAAGCGCTCAGCACGATTGCTTGGATCAGTTCAGGTTTGCCATGCGAATTAATACTTGCGCTTTCTGGCGGCTTCCGCCTTCTTCTTGCGCTTTACGCTGGGCTTCTCATAGTGCTCGCGCCTGCGGACCTCAGCAAGGACGCCGGAGCGTGCGCATTTCCGTTTAAACCGTTTAAGAGCACTTTCCAGGGACTCGTTTTCGCCTACACGAATTTCCATCATTTTCCCTCCCCTCTTACCGCAACATAGCACACCGTGCCGTTGCCATCGCATAAGGACTACCGAAACACAAAGCAATTATACGGTAAGCGCGGGACAAAGTCAACACAATTTACCGCAGTTTTTTCTAACCGGGAGGCCAGCCGAGTTCTCGTGCTCCAAGCATATGCATATGCAGGTGCCCGACCGTTTGGCCGCCATCCTTGCCCGTATTAATTACGAGGCGAAAGCCGCTTTCACTGATGCCGCATGTTTTCGCGATCTCTCGCGCTGCGGCAAACATGCGTGCAAGCAACGCATCATCGTCAAGCTGCATCACGCTGTCGTAATGCTTTTTGGGGATGATGAGCACATGTTCCGGCGCGGCGGGCGCGATATCCCGGAATGCAAGAACGTCATCATCCTCATATACCTTTGCAGACGGAATTTCGCCGCTTGCAATTTTGCAGAACAAGCAGGGTTCCATTGGTTTACCTCCTTCTTTTGAGTCTATGTTGAACGCCTGATCGCGCGATTCAACCGAAATTAATTCCCCCCGGAGCTCACCCTTCTCTGCACGAAGGATCCGCACCCGCGCAAAGCGGTTCAGGAGCGCCTCATCCGCCGAAGGTACGGTTACGCGAAGATAGGTTTCCGTATGCCCGGCAAGGCATTCTTTATCCCGTTCCTCAAAAAGCACCTCCTGCTCCGTTCCGACAAAGCGGGAAGCATACTCCCAAGAAAGCTCTGCCGCAAGCGCGCCGAGCCGTGCGGCACGCTCCGCTTTGACTGCGCGGGAAAGCTGACCCGGCATCTCTGCCGCTTTGGTGCCCTCGCGCCGGGAATAAGGGAACACATGGATGCGCGCAAGCGAAACGGTGCGCGCAAAAGCAAGCGTTTCTTCAAACTCCGCTGCGGTTTCCCCGGGAAAACCCACAATTATGTCCGTCGTGATCGCACATTCCGGCATGGCCGCGCGGAGATTTCGCACACAATCCAAATATTGTTGCGGCGTATAGCGGCGCTTCATGCGCGCAAGCACGCCCGCGCTTCCGCTTTGCAGGGAAAGGTGAAACTGCCGGCAAATTTTCGGGTTTTCCGCTAGCGCGTGTACGAATGCATCCGATAGCAGCTGAGGTTCCAGCGAGCCGAGACGGATGCGGCGGATGCCCGCAATTCCTTCTGCCTGCGCGATCGCATCAAGCAGGGTGGGCGCTTCTGGAAGATCCCTTCCATAGGACATCAGGTGGATGCCCGTAAGCACGACCTCCCGGTATCCGGCCGCAGCAAGCTTTTCAAGTTCCGTACGCACATCCAAAAGAGGCCTGCTTCGAATCGGCCCGCGCGCATATGGGATAATGCAATAGGTGCAGAATCGGTCGCATCCTTCCTGAATCTTCAAATGTGCACGCGTTCTTCCTTCATGCGAAACGGTAAGCGGTTCAAACATATGCTCTCTGCAGATATCCGAAACCGCATGCTTTTTCCCCTGTTGGAGCGCTTCCGCCAGCTCTACCACATTCGTCCGCTCCTTCGTGCCGATCACAAGGCTCACGCCCGGCAGTGCCAGCACCTCTTCCGGCGCGCGCTGGGAATAACACCCTGCGACAATGATTTTCGCCTCCGGAGCAAGCGCATGCGCGCGGGAGATCATTTGGCGGGATTTCTTATCGCCCGTCTGTGTTACGGTGCAGGTGTTTACAACGTAAATATCCGCAGGTTCACTAAAGTCCACGATTTCATAGCCCGCGTTCTCAAACAGCTCCCGCATCGCTTCCGTATCGTATTGGTTCACCTTGCACCCAAGCGTGCAAAAGGCTGCCTTCATTTGCTTTTCCTCATCCTTCCAATTCATAAAGCGCCATCGCAAGCGCCGCCATGCCTGCCGTTTCCGTGCGCAGGATGCGCGGGCCGAGCGAAACGGGCACAGCGCCGCGTTCCGCCAAAGACGCCACCTCATCGCATGCAAAACCGCCCTCCGGCCCGATGATGAGCGCAAGGCGGGAAATGTTCTCAGCACAGCGCAGCGCCTGCTTCAACGTCATGCCATGCTCTTCCTCATAGGCAAGCATCACAAGATCGTATTCCGAAAAATTCTCAGTGGAAAGGTCTGCAAGGCCTCCTATCTCCGGAATGATCCCGCGCCGGGATTGCTTGGCGGCCTCATAGGCAACGCGCGCATAACGCGGGCGCTTTTTCTCAAAATCGCGCGCGGAAAGCTGTACCACACTGCGTGCGGCCTGAAACGGAATGATGCGTGAAACGCCCAGCTCAACGCATTTCTGCACAATCGTTTCCAGCTTCCCCGCTTTCGGCAAGCCTTGATACAGCGTTACGGAGCAGCGTGGTTCCGTTTTGCTCGATGCCGATGCAAGAATCTGAAGCGTAATGCATTCCTTTTCCATGCGTTCAATGCGCGCCGTATATTCCGTTTTCCGCCCATCGCAAAGCGTGACCTCGTCGCCACGGCTCAAGCGCAGCACCTTTTTCATATGCTGCACATCTTCCCCTTCAATCACGGCGGTGCCGTTTGCAATCGCTTCCGGCGCAACAAAGAAGCGGTGCATGCCTTACTCCTTTCGCGCCAGGATGGCGCACCATTCCTCGTTTCTATTGGTTTCAACAACCGTAAGCCCGCTTGAGGCAATCGCGTCCTTCACTTCGTCCAACCGCTCCCGGATGATGCCGGACGTGATAAATGCGCCTCCTGTTTTCAAAAGCGGCGGCACGACCGGCAGCAGCGCGATGATGACCGATGCAACGATGTTCGCGGTAATCACCTCGTATTGCCGGGCCGCAAGCCCCGTGCGCAGCGCAGCATCCGTGAGCACATCTCCAATGCGCACTTCATAGCGGTCACGCCCAACTCCGTTGAGTTCCGCATTTTCATAAGCGATCTTTTCCGCGATCGGGTCAATGTCCACAGCAAGCGCGGCCTTTGCGCCCAGCAGAACGCCCGCAATGGAAAGAATGCCGCTGCCGCACCCAAGATCAAGCAGTGCATCGCCGTTTTTTACAATCTTTTCGAGATATTCCAAGCACATGCGCGTGGTGTGGTGCGACCCTGTGCCGAAAGCCATGCCGGGATCAAGCGAAAGCACCGTGCGGCCTTCTGCATCCGCCAGCGCCTCCCATGAAGGGCGCACAAGAAGCCGGCTTCCGATTTTAAGCGGTTTATAATAAGCCTTCCAATTGTTTGCCCAGTCCTCATCATCGGCCAAACGCACGACAAAACGCAGGCTTCCAAGGTCAATTCCAACATCCGTTTTTCTGAGCGCGTCAAACGAAGCCTCCGCCAAATGAACCAGCTCCATGTTCTCCCCCGCGTCCGCCAGATAAGCTTTTACGCAGGGTTCTTCCCCCGCGACAAGTTCATCCGTGTCCGCATAGTCCCAATACTTCGCCGTTTCCTTTAAAAAAGCTTCGATGCTTTCCCGCCCCTGCTCGATCATCACCTGCTGAATGCCAAGCATATCAAAGCGGGCAGCAACTGCGTCAAGCCCCTGTTCGGTTGTGAACACCGTCATTTCGATCCATTTCATGCCTGAAGTCCATCCTTTGCAATTTCGTTTATAATATAGAACATTTTGGGTCGTCACGCAACAAAAAACATGCAGGCAACGTATGTTGCTTGTATATTCGACTTCATTTGCACAGAGCGGCCCAATGCGGTATACTAACGATACATGGTGTTGTTTACCGCGAACCAATTCATTGCCCCTTGTGCGTCCATTTTATCTTTTGGAGGGTTTACGTTATGAATACTGATCTGAAAGCTTGCGCAGAACAGACTGCAAACCGGCTCGCCTCCCTTGATTTTTCTCTTTTATGGCCGGGATTTCATCCGTTCCGGTTTGCGCTTTATGATCATGCTTCCGTATATTTCGACGGGGAGACCTTCGCGCGCACGGACACGTTTCTGGGCAATACTTCAATCAACTTTCGTGGGGAACAAATTGCGATTTGGGAACTGTCTGAACCACTTGATCCGGATGTCCTTTCTGCAAAAATCGTACATGAAATGTTTCACGCCTTTCAGCAGGAATGCGGCGAGAAACGGTTTGCCAACGAGTTCGAGGCCATTCAAAAATACCAAACCTGTCCGGAGCTTCTCGCGTTGCGGCATGAAGAAAACAAGCTGCTTTCTCGCCTGCTTTCCCGGCATGATGCCGGCTGCTTTGGCCGGCTTCTTTCCCTCCGCCGCTATCGGATGGAACATTTTCCATTTGAATACGGCTATGAAAGCCGCATTGAGGCCATTGAAGGCGCAGCGCAGTTCGTTGAGCTTTCCGCGCTCCGCATGCTGGATGCGCTAAAGTATGAACAAGCCTGTGCCCGCCTGCAGGATCGCCTTTCCAAACTGGACGCACTGCTCCCGGCACGCATTTCATGCTATGACAGCGGCGCCGCCATGCTGCAAATTTGCGCGCAGAGCCACCATTCCCTTCAGCTTTCCATCGGGGACACGGAATTGATCTTTTACCAAGGATTGATCGACGCCGCAAAACCGCTTTCTTTGGTGCCTGAAACTACGCCGGAGGTACTCGCGTTTTATGAAGCGGATCATGCAAAGCTCCGGCAGTTGGTAGAAAACGCGCGCAGTCACCCCGAAAGCCGGCTTTCTGCCACAGGGACGCTCGTTGGTTTCAACGTTTATTCCGCGCGCCGTTTTGAGGACTATATCTATACCGAATACTTCCTTGCGTATCAGGCTGATCAACCCACAGTGCTCAACGGTGACTTCCTCTTCCGGCTTGATGAAGGCGGCAGCATCACCGAATTGTATCGTTTGGCGGGCAGATAAACAATCAAATTTCAGGAGAAAGCCTGCATCGTTCAAACGCCTGTTGCACCAACCACCAAGCGGCTTGCTTTGGAGCTGTTCTCCTTCTCTTAAAGCGAACCTCCGGCAGAACTCACCTTGGAATAATGCACAAACGGGCATCTTCTTTGCAGAAGCTGCCCGTTTCATCTGGTCCTCAATCAGCGCGCGATCCTTCGCGCCATGCGCAAATCTCAGCTGCGCTTATCCTTCATTTTTTCAAAAATCCCGCGTTTCACCGGTTTAGAGTCCGCAACCCTGTCCCCAAGCGCTTCGGCTAACTTGCGCATCAGCTCCCGCTGCTCCTCATTGAGCTTTCTCGGAATCTGAACGTTTGCGCGCACCAGCATATCCCCCTTGCCGGAGGCATTAAGCCTTGTAATCCCCTGCTCCCGCAGGCGGAAGGTCGTTCCGGGCTGCGTTCCTTCGGGAACCGTATATTTCACCGTGCCCGTCAGCGTAGGCACCTGGATTTCTCCGCCAAGCGCGGCGACCGTCACCGGAATGTTCATATCAAGATACAAATCATACCCTTTGCGCGTAAACAGCTTATGCGGCCGCACGCTGATTACAACATACAGGTCTCCATTGGGGCCGCCACGGTACCCCGCTTCGCCCTCGCCGCGCAAGGTAAGCGTTTGCCCGTTGTCAATGCCCGCCGGGATATTCACCACAATGCGGTTTGATTTATGAATGCGCCCTTTTCCACGGCATTCCGCGCAGGGCTCCTTAATGATCTTTCCCGTGCCGCCGCACGCGTCACAGGTGCGCACGGTAGCAAACGAACCAAAAGGAGTGTTTTGCTGCACGCGTACCTGACCGCTGCCGCCGCAGGCAGTACACTTTGCCGGCTGCGTTCCCGGCTTGGCGCCAGTGCCGCCGCAGGTCTTGCAAACCTCTTCACGCGGGATCAGAATCTCCTTGCGCGCTCCGAACGCGGCCTCCTCAAACGTAATGGTGAGGTTATATTTCAAATCGTCGCCCGGTATGGGCCCGTTCCGGTGGGTCGTTCCCCCGAATCCGCCGAATCCGCCGAACACAGAACTGAAAATGTCTGAAAAATCTCCAAAACCTGCCCCGCTGTAGCCACCACCCGCGCCGCCGGCCGCAGGGTCGAACGCAGCATGGCCAAACTGGTCATACTGGGCGCGCTTTGTGCTGTCCGAAAGCACCTCATATGCCTCGTTGATTTCTTTGAATTTGGCTTCAGCTTCCTTATCGCCCGGATGCAGGTCCGGATGATACTGCTTTGCCGCTTTGCGAAAGGCGCTTTTTATCTCGCTGTCGGTTGCGTCCTTGTTGACGCCAAGCACCTCGTAGTAATCTGCCTTTGCCAATTCCCCAACGCTCCTTTCATAGCCTGAGCAGATGCGGCCGGCCACCGCCTTGCCGCATTGTCCGGCTACCCCGCAAGAGCCAAGGCATCGCTGCCCCGGCTCTTAAACAGGGTTTTCTATCCGATTGTGGGCCCGAAAAAGCCCTTTGGTTTATTTTTTGTCGTCGTCCACGACCTCATAGTCAGCATCAACAACGGTGTCATCCCCTTGCTGTGCGCCGCCGTTTGCCGCATTCGGATCGAAGCCCGCTCCGCCGTTTGCCGCAGCTTCCTGCTGTGCCTGCTGGTAAATCTTGCCAAACACTTCGTAAGAAACCTCGGTCAGCTTTTCGCTTGCAGCCTTGATCGCAGCAGTATCAGTGCCCTTCAGTGCCTCCTGCACGGCCTTGACTTCAGCTTCCACCTTGGCCTTATCGTCCGCAGAAAGCTTATCGCCAAGCTCCTTCAGGGTCTTTTCGGTGGAGTACACCATGCTGTCCGCATGGTTGCGGGTCTCAACTTCCTCCTTACGCTCCTTATCTTCATTGGCAAATTGCTCCGCATCACGCACAGCTTTCTTGATTTCATCCTCGCTGAGGTTAGTGGATGCCGTAATCGTTACCTTCTGCTCATTGCCGGTGCCAAGATCCTTTGCGGAAACATGCACGATGCCGTTTGCGTCGATATCGAAGCTAACCTCGATCTGCGGCACGCCGCGCGGTGCGGGTGCGATGCCGGCAAGCTGGAAGCGACCGAGCGTCTTATTATACTGCGCCATCTCGCGCTCACCCTGAAGAACATGCACTTCCACGCTGGTTTGGCCGTCCGCCGCGGTAGAGAAGATTTGGCTCTTCTTGGTCGGGATCGTCGTGTTGCGGTCGATCAGGCGGGTGAACACACCGCCCACGGTTTCAATGCCGAGGGAAAGCGGGGTCACATCAAGCAGCAGGATATCCTTCACCTCGCCGCCGAGCACGCCGCCCTGAATGGCCGCACCGATGGCAACACATTCGTCCGGGTTGATTCCCTTGAACGGCTCCTTGCCCGTGACCGTCTTTACCATTTCCTGAACAGCGGGGATACGGGTCGAACCGCCCACAAGGATGACCTTGTCGATCTGTGCATTGGAAAGCGCCGCATCCTTCATGGCAATATGCATGCAGTCCTTCGTCTTATCCACCAGATCGTGCGTAAGCTCATTGAACTTCGCGCGGGTGATCGTCATGTCAAGGTGCTTCGGGCCGGTTGCGTCCGCCGTAATAAACGGAAGGTTCACGTTGGTCTGCGCCATGCTGGAAAGCTCAATCTTCGCCTTCTCCGCGGCTTCCTTCAGGCGCTGGAGCGCCATGCGGTCGGAAGAAAGGTCGATGCCGCTTTCGCTCTTGAACTGCTTGATGATGTAATCCATCACGCGCTGGTCAAAATCATCGCCGCCCAAGCGGTTATTGCCGTGGGTTGCAAGCACTTCAAACACACCGTCGCCGATCTCAAGGATGGAAACGTCGAACGTGCCGCCGCCAAGGTCATACACCAGAATCTTCTGGTTGTTTTCCTTATCCATGCCATAGGCAAGCGCAGCCGCCGTTGGTTCGTTGATGATGCGCAGCACTTCAAGGCCTGCGATGCGGCCCGCATCCTTCGTGGCCTGGCGCTGGCTGTCGCTGAAATATGCCGGCACGGTAATGACGGCCTGAGAAACCTTTTCGCCAAGGTAAGCTTCCGCATCCTGCTTAAGCTTCTGCAGGATCATTGCGGAAATCTCCTGCGGCGTATAGTCCTTGCCATCGATGTTTTTCTTGTAGGAAGAACCCATTTCGCGTTTGATGGAGCTGATGGTCCTATCCGGGTTGGTAATGGCCTGGCGCTTCGCTGCATTGCCGACAATGCGTTCATTGTCCTTGAATGCGACAACGGAAGGTGTTGTACGTGCGCCCTCTGCGTTGGGGATCACGACGGGTTCGCCGCCCTCCAGCACTGCCACACAGGAATTCGTGGTACCCAAATCAATGCCGATAATCTTTGCCATAGTTTATTTCCTCCAAATCCGTTTAAATTGCGGTTTCTTTTTTTATTATTTCGCAACCTTCACCATGCTATGGCGAATAATGCGATCTTTCACTTTATATCCTTTTTGCAAAACAGAGAGAATCTCGCCGCTTTGCACCCCCTCGGCTTCCTCCTGCATGACTGCCTCATGCAGATCCGCGTTGAACGCGCCCTCAGCCGGGATTTCTGTGAGGCCGTTTTTTTCGAGAATGCCCATGAACTGTTTATGGACGAGCCTCACGCCGTCCACCCAACCCTGATCGGCAGTTTCGCTGTTGTCAAGCGCTCTGTCAAAATTGTCGAGCACCGGCAGCAACGACCGGATAAGCTCCCGGGTGCCTTCCTCAAGGCTATCCATCCGGATTGCGGCATTGCGCTTGCGGTAATTATCAAAATCCGCCTGCAGACGCTGCGCCATTGCGACTGTGTCATCCTTGTCTTTCTGCAACGCGTCGATCCGGTTCTTTACCTGATCGAACTCATCCCGCGTCAGCGTCACGGTTTCCGGGATTTCCGGAACCTGTTCCGCCTCTGCGGCGGTCCCATTTGTTTCGGGCGTTTGCTGCGCCTGTTCCTTCGGCGCCTGTTCCTTTTTCTTTGCCAAGTTACTTTCGCTCCTCTTCAAACATATTCGTAAGCACTTCGCTAAGGCTCTTTCCAATCTGCCCAAGCATGGCCAGCACGCGTGCATAATCCATTCGCGTAGGGCCAATCACGCCGAAAGAGCCAATCGGATTTGAGCCAATTTTATACGTAGCCGTCACAACGCTGCAATCCTTAATGCTCTCATCTTCATTTTCCGCACCGATGTGTACGGAAAATTCCACGTTCGTGGCTTCCGTCAGCATACGGTAGAGCATATCTTTTTCCTCAATCGCAGTGAGAAGGGCGCGCGCACGTTCCATATCGCTGTATTCAGGATAATTCAGGATGTTCGTTGCCCCGGAAAGTTCCACGCTGCGCACGCCTGGAGACATGCTTTTGCGCACGCTGCGGAGCATCGCATCAAGAAACGCTTTTTGTTCCGCAACCTCTCCGGTAATCCCATTAAACTGCTGCAACGTGATCTCATCCAGCCGGCAGTTGGAAAACCGCGCCGAAAGCGTTCTGCCAAGGCGCGTGAGCGCGTCCGGGGACATTCCCTGCGGGATGCGGATAATGGAATCCCGCGTCATCCCGGCATCCGTCACTACGATGGCGAGCGCTTTATCTTCCGCAATGGGAACCAGGTGGATGTGCTTCAGCTTGATGGCGTGAAGCTGCGGTGCAAGCACCATAGAGGTATATTTCGTGATGCTAGAAAGCACCCATGCCGTTTGTTTTACAACCTCGTCCACTTCATCCAGCCGGTGGGAGTAATGATCCTGAATGTAGCGTATCTCCGCATCGCTCAGCTTTGCACGCTGCATGATGGTGTTGACGTAAAGCCGGTATGCTTTGTCGGACGGAATCCGTCCGGCGGAGGTATGCGGCTGGTCAAGATACCCCATGTCTTCAAGGTCTGCCATCTCATTGCGGATCGTAGCGGAGGAAAAACCGATGTCCGAACGCTTTGCAATCGTGCGGGAGCCAACCGGCGTGGCGGTCAGGATATAATCATCGATAATCGCCTGTAAAATCTGCATTTTCCGTGCATCCAGTTCCATCGTGGCTCCCTCCTTTCCCTCTTTGCTGTTTGTGGGCGCCTGTTAGCACTCACGCATATTGAGTGCTAAACCGTACAGTAAAAATATAGCTCTGCGGCGAGCCTTTGTCAACCCGTGCAGAGCTTACCATTGTGACAAAACGGTAACATTAAAATGATAATTTCGCGCTGCAACAAAGCGGTGCCATCAGTCCGGCAAAAAAGCCAAAAGCGCTTCATTTTGGAAATCCAGCCCCTCATCCGTCAGGCGGCAGGCCCCGTTATCCCGTACAAGCCAACCGTGCGTGGCAAGCGATTTAAGGGCCTCTGGATATACGTCCTCGATCTCTTCGCCAAAGCGCAAGCGAAACGCGGCTTCCGAAATACCCTCCGTTTTGCGCAGGCCGAGCATCACCGTTTCAAACATCTCCTCCGCGCGCGGAATTGCCTCCGGCTCCGAGGCAAGCGGCCGAATACCCTGATTGCAGCTCATGATGTAATCCGAAAGCCGCTCCGTGTTTGCAAAGCGCATCCAGCTTCCATTTATGCGCATCGCGGAATGGGAGTTGAGTCCAAGGCCAAGGTACATTCCGTTCTCCCAGTAATTCAGGTTGTGCCGGGAAGCAAATCCCGGCTTTGCATAGTTGGAGATCTCGTAGCGCGCATACCCGAGTGTTTCAAGGAACTCCATGCCGCGCCGATGCATCAGATACACATCATCCTCCGCAGGAAGGCTCTCCGCGCCGCCGGTCACATCGGTATACAGGGGTGTCCCCTCCTCCACGATGAGCGAATACGCAGAGATATGATTGAGTCCAAGCCTGTAAAGCGTCTCAATCGCGTCCAGATGATCCTTTACCGTCTGTCCCGGCAGGCCGTACATCAGGTCCGCACTGATGTTCGTGAACCCGGCCGCCCTTGCACACTCATAGTTTTGCACAAAATCCGCATAGCGATGTATGCGCCCAATCGTTTCCAAAAGAGCGTCGTTTGTGCTTTGCAGCCCCATGGACAGGCGGTTAATGCCGGCCGCCCGGTATTCCCGCAGTTTGGTTTCATTGAGCGTGCCGGGGTTGGCTTCAATGGTAATCTCTGCATCCGGCATAATTTCAAACGATGCGCGCAGCGCGTCCGTCAGCATTGCCACCGCTCCGACAGGCAGAATGGACGGCGTACCGCCGCCGAAAAAAACGGTATCATATGCCTGTTTCGGAAGCGCGGCGGCATCAAGCCGCATTTCCTTCAAAAGCGCGGCACAGTATTCCCCCATGCTTTCGCAGTCCGCAAACGAAACGAAATCGCAGTAGCGGCATTTTGACTTGCAATACGGAATGTGAAGATACAGTCCAGCCATACTTTGCCTCAGTTAATGCGCAGCACGCTCATGAATGCCTCGCTCGGCAGTGAGACGGTCCCGATCTGGCGCATGCGCTTTTTACCTTCCTTCTGCTTTTCAAGCAGTTTCTTTTTGCGCGTGATATCGCCGCCGTAACACTTTGCAAGCACGTCCTTACGCACAGCGCGCACGGTTTCGCGCGCGATGATTTTCCCGCCAATGGCTGCCTGAATGGGGATTTCAAATTGCTGGCGCGGAATCACCTCCTGCAGCTTTTCCGCAACGGCACGGCCTTTTGCGTATGCTTTATCCCGGTGCACAATAGTGGAAAGCGCATCGCACATATCGCCGTTGAGCAGAAAATCAAGTTTCACCAGATCAGACTGCACATACTCCTTAAGCTCATAATCAAAGGATGCATATCCGCGGCTGCGGGATTTCAGCTGGTCGAAGAAATCATAGATGATCTCGTTGAGCGGAAGTTCGTACAGGATGTTCACGCGGTTTTCTTCAATGTATTTCATGTCGCGGAAAACGCCGCGCTTTTCCTGGCAAAGCTCCATAATTGCGCCCACATAGTCCGAAGGCGTCATGATATGCGCTTCAACCATCGGCTCTTCCATGGATTGAATCTCAGAAGGATCCGGCAGATTGCTGGGGTTGTCAACCGTAAGCTCAGTCCCGTCATTTTTCCTGACCTTGTAAATGACACTTGGCGCAGTCGTTACAAGGTCAAGATCGAACTCACGCTCCAGCCGTTCCTGAATGATTTCCATGTGCAGAAGCCCAAGGAAGCCGCAGCGGAAGCCAAAGCCGAGCGCCATTGAAGTTTCCGGTTCATAGGAAAGGGATGCGTCGTTCAAAACCAGCTTATCCAACGCATCGCGCAGCGATTCATAATCCGCCCCATCCGCGGGATAGATGCCGCAGAATACCATCGGGTTCGCCTGTTTATAGCCGGGCAGCGGTTCCGCAGCCGGATTGTCCGCATCGGTGATGGTATCGCCCACCTTGGTTTCGGATACGCTTTTGATTGAAGCTGAAACATAACCGACCTCACCGGTCGAAAGTTCATCGGTCGGCTTAAGGGCAGGGGTAAATACGCCAACCTCCGTCACCTCGAACTCCCGGCCCGTCGCCATGGAGCGGATCCGCATGCCTGCGCGAACCGTGCCTTCTTTGACGCGCACGTAGCTCAAAGCGCCCTTATAATTGTCATAAATGCTATCAAAAATCAACGCGCGCAGCGGCACGTCAGCGCGGCCTGCGGGTGGCGGCACGAGCTCTACAATCTGTGCGAGCACCTCGTTCACGTTTGTGCCAAGCTTCGCTGAAATGCGCGGCGCATCCGCCGCAGGCAGTCCGATCACATCCTCTATTTCACGGATGGCGTGCTCTGCATCGGCGCTTGGCAGGTCGATCTTATTGATGACCGGGACGATCTCCAACCCGTTATCTAGCGCAAGGTATACGTTTGCAAGCGTTTGCGCTTCAATGCCCTGCGTAGCATCCACAACAAGCACCGCACCTTCACACGCTGCAAGCGCGCGGGAAACTTCGTACGTAAAGTCTACGTGGCCCGGCGTGTCGATGAGATTGAACATGTATTGTTTGCCGTCGGTATGCGTGTAGAACATCCGCACAGCCGTGGCTTTGATTGTGATGCCGCGCTCACGCTCAATGTCCATTGTGTCGAGCATCTGCGCCTCCATATCGCGCAGGGCGACGGTGTCCGTCAGCTCCATCATGCGGTCGGCCAGGGTGGATTTCCCGTGGTCGATGTGTGCGATGATGCAAAAGTTCCGAATCAAGTCCTGGCTGTATGCCATCGTATTCCTCCGAGCTTTATCTATTTCAAATTCGCAAAATTATCCGTATAAAATCATACTTGAAACACCTGCAAATTGCAAGCGCCGCCCGTGTTGTGCTATACTTTTTTTTAATCTGATCTGGAGGTGTATACGACCATGTTCTGCGAACGATATGATGAATTTGTGAAAGCGCTCGAAAAGCGCCGCTTCCTTGTGCATAGTGCAGCAACTGCAGCTGAAGCAAAGGAGCTGGGGATTTCGCTTATCGGCAGCGGTTCCGTTGGGTTCGGCGGTTCCGTTACGGTAACGGAGCTTGGGCTTTATGAAACGCTGCAGGAAAACGGAAACGCCGTCTATTGGCATTGGAAATCCGACGATCCCGGCAAGGCCCAAGCGAGCGCCGCGCATGCGGACTGGTTCGTCTGCTCCACGAACGCAGTCACACGGGACGGCAGGCTTGTGAACATCGACGGCACAGGCAACCGCGTCGCGGGCATGTTTGCAGGACCGAAAAAAGTAGTTCTGTTTATTGGAAAAAACAAGCTTGTTGAGGGCGGTCTAGACGAAGCCATTGCCCGCATCAAACGTGTAGCTTGCCCCGCAAACGGACGCCGCCTCAATACGAACACCCCCTGCGCGCTCACAGGCGAGTGCACGGATTGCGCTTCCCCGCGCCGCATGTGCAAAATAACAAGCATTATCGAATATCCCCCGAACCTGCTTTCCGAGTTGCACCTTGTGCTGATTGACGAGGAACTGGGATACTGAGCCATGTATTACGCCTACATTGTGCGCTGTGCGGACGGCACATACTATTCCGGTTATGCCGCTGACCTTGCGGCCCGCGTCCGCACGCACAATTTGGGGCGCGGTGCAAAATATACCCGCTCCCGCCTCCCCGTAGCGCTCGTCTATTCCGAATGCTTTGATGGAAAAAGCGAGGCGATGCGCCGTGAATGCGCTTTTAAGCGTTTGACGCATGCGGAAAAGGAGGCGCTTATTTCAGGCGCTAAGGAAGACATGCGTTAAGGGCGCTGCAAAAGCAAAGCATAGGCGGGCGATGAAGCAGCCCGCCTATGCTTTTTGTCTTATTTTATTCCAGCTGTTTAAGCCGCCCTTCAATCTCCGCAAGCCATCCCTCCACATCCAGAGCACCGACGACGGGCTTCCCCACGATGTCGCCATCCTTATTCAGGAAGATTGTGGCCGGGATATACTGCAGCTCCACCGCATTCTGCATTTCATCGCGGAATTCCACGATGGGATACGCGGCTCCGGTATATTCCAGTACTGCATCCAAGTCCCCTGCGTTCTCCGTATCAAGCCACACGCCCAGAATTGCTACATCAGCCTCCGCCGCTTCTGTGGAAAACCGTTCGTGCAGGCTTTGGAGCTCCGGCATTTCGCCGACGCAAGGGCCGCACCATGTTGCCCAAAAATTCACGAGCGTCAATTCATGCTCCGCCGCAAATTCACGCGTGTTCACTGCGTTTCCATCCAAATCCACCGTATCAAAATCAAAGGAAACAGGAACCGGCGCAGGCGTTTCAGTCGGCGGCACCACCGTGTCCGGCGTTTCAAGTTGCGGCGTATGGCTTGAATCTGTCACCTCCGGCGTTTGCGCGTGCAAGCCATTAAACTCAATGCCGACACAGCCGGCAAGCCCGGCGCAGAGAAATGCCAAAACGCTTGCAAAGCAAATCAATTTCTTCATTCATTACCTCCTTTTTGCGTTAAATTCCGTTTTTCACATCCAAAGCATGCACGCGTTTTCAAGGCGCCTGTCGGGCAAATACGCTTACAATCCCCACAGCGAATGCACTCGCCGCTGTTTGGCTCGCGTGCAGGATCCACCCCCATTTTACAAACCTCGGCGCAGGCGCCACAGTGCGTACAGGCGCTTGCGTCCACAGTGTAGCGATACAAGCTGAGTTTTGCAAACATCCCATAAAACGCGCCGAGCGGGCAAAGATATTTGCAGAACGGCCGATATATAAAAAAGCAGAGCGCAAGGATCGCCACAGAGAGCGATAGTTTCCATGCAAATTGGCCGCCCAAAGCCCCCCGCACCGAACTATTCGCAAGCGCAAGCGGCACGCCGCCCTCAAGCGTCCCCGCCGGGCAGATCCATTTGCAAAAATAAGGCGAACTCATGTTAACACCGTTGCGGGCAAGCAGCGGCAGGCCGATGACAAGCACGAAAAGCGCCGCATATTTCAGGCATCGCAGCGGAGCATCAATGCACTTTGGAATTCTCAGCTTCTTCACAGGGGCCTTATGCAACAGCCCCTGCGCTGCTCCGAAAGGGCAAAGCCACCCGCAAAAAAAGCGACCGAGCGTAATTGCAAAAAGCAGCAACATGCCCAGTACGTAGTACGCAAGCTTTCCTCCGATGGCTGCAAAAGAGGATTGCAGTGCGCCGATTGGGCATGCACCTACCGCACCAGGGCAGGAGTAGCAGTTAAGAACCGGCACGCATACGCCTTTGAGCGGGCCGGTATAGATACTGCCGGAAGCGAATCCGGTTAGATTCAGGTTAAAAGCAAGCGCACTCAACCCTTGAATTAACGGGCGGATGATTCGTTTGATCTTTTTATGCATCTTCTCACCCGATTCCGATACATTCAAGGCAAATTGACGCCGCCTTGGATAATACTCGCATAAACTCGCCGCGCATAAGGCCAAAGCAAATCAGGAAAGCGGCTGTTAAAAGCAGCGCTACCGTCAAAAGCGCACGCGGCGGGCTAAGCTTCTTCATACAGTAATCCCCCCTTTATATCAAGCATACGTCTGTATATAAATAAGGTAATGGATCGGCGCAAAAAAGGCAAGTAAACTTTTTCCGAATCAAATCGGGCAAAAAACAGGCGGCGAAAAATCGCCGCCCGAATGGTTCGTTTTGCGTCAGCCGAGGTTGCTCAGGACGTACTTGAGAATGAACAGCACGGAAATCACATACAGGAAGATCGGAACTTCCTTGAACTTGCCGCGCGCAACCTTGATGAGCGTGTAGGAGATGAAGCCGAAGCCGATACCATCGGAGATGGAGTAGGCAAACGGCATCATGGAGATCGTCAGGAAGCACGGTATGGCAACCTCAATGTCCTTCCAGTTGATGTCGGCCGCGTTGCCAAGCATCAGCACGCCAACGATAATGAGCGCAGGCGCGGTCGCAGCGCTGGGGATGATGCCAGCGATGGGGCCGAAGAAGAACGCTGCAAGAATGAACAGGATGCCAACGACAACACTGGTCAGGCCGGTGCGGCCGCCTTCGCTGATGCCTGTAGAGCTTTCAACGAAAGTGGTCACAGTGGAAGTGCCGAGGACTGCGCCGCAAACGGTCGCGATGGAGTCTGCGATGAGCGCTTTATCGCCCTTGGGCAGGTTGCCGTCCTTATCAAGCATGCCGGCAGCCTTCGCGGTACCGATCAACGTGCCGACAGTGTCGAAGCAATCGCAGATCGCAAAGGTGACGATCGCCGTGATCAGGGCGAGGAAGCCGTGTGCCATGAGGCCGTTGAATCCTTCTGTGAACACCTTGCCGAACACGGGCGCGAGCGTATTGAAGCCATGGAACGCGATCTTATCCGGGAAGGTGGTCACGCCAAACGGAATGCCGACGATCGTGGTCGCAATGATGCCGATGAAGAGCGCACCCTTCACTTTGTAGGCCATCAGCACTGCGGTGATGATAAGGCCGATGAGCGCTACAAGCGCGGCGCCACCCGTGATTCCGCCAAGCTCAACGAGGCCGGCAGGAGTCGTACGGACGATGCCAACGTTGAACATGCCGATCAGAGCGATGAACAGGCCGATGCCGGCGCTGATCGCGCTCTTCAGGGACGCCGGAATTGCCGCAATAATCTTGGAGCGGAGCGGAGAAACGGAAACCGCAAAGAAGATCAGGCCAGAGAGCATGACGATAGCAAGCGCGTTCTGCCAAGTATAGCCCATGCCCATGCATACGCTGTAGGTGAAGAATGCGTTCAAGCCCATACCCGGAGCCTGTGCAAACGGCACATTCGCCATAAAAGCGGTAAGGAGCGTGCCGAGTGCAGCGGCGAGGCATGTTGCCATCATAACTGCATTGTAGTCCATCCCCGCCTGGCTCAGGAAGCTGGGGTTGACGAAGATGATGTAAGCCATGGCAAAAAACGTTGTAATGCCGGCAATAATCTCCGTCTTCACGGTGGTGTTGTGTTCTTTCAGTTTAAAGAGCTTTTCCAACATGTAAGAAACCTTCCTTTCCTTAAATGAATGTTCTTTCTTTCCAAGCACAAAGCCATAAATAATCGGGGAACCTTATTCATGATATGAAATATGCCGTGAATCCCCATTTTCATTGCTCCGTTATGGTAAGAAACATGAATTACATATATAGTTTAACGCATTTTGGAAGGCATTTCAATGCTGAGGCTCTAAAAAGAAAAACTTTTGTGAACTTCTTGCGTTTTTTATAGCGCTGTAATCAAAACCACCAGTTGAACTG